>JBNJFZ010000125.1:0-16896 GCA_051747295.1 Myxococcota bacterium | reverse complement strand
CGGCAATTCAGCGAAAACTCAGGTGGGTGCGGGTTGATGCCGCGGTGGCAGGTCACGCAGTCCTGTTCCTGGTGGCAACTCGCGCACTGTGAGATGTCCTGGCGGGCGGCCACGCCGTGGTTGTTGGGCATGCTCGCATCGAGCCAGCCGGGCGGGTGGAAGTCCACGCGTGCCGGTGGGTCGTTGGGAGGTTCGGCGCGCACGTCGGTGCGCGCGTGGCAGCCCGCGCAGAAGGTCTCGGCCTTGTGACAGTCGGCGCAGTTGCCCGGATTGGCGCGGGCGTCGGCCATGTGAATTAACTCGAAATTCGGGGGATGGACCGAGAATGCGCCGGCGACCTCGGCCTGGTGGCAGGTCGCGCAATCGTCCTCGGTGTGACAGGACGCGCACTCATCGCCCGCCGAGCGGGCCACTTCGGCGTGGCGCTCGATCCACGCCACCGAGTGATTCGTCGGCATCAATCGGCGCGTCTGTCCGGTGGACGGATCCGTGAACGTCGTGTCCAGCCGTCCGGTGCCCGCGGTCATGTGGCATGTGCTGCAGGCGTCGTCGGCGACGGACCCGTTGTGGCAGCTCTGGCAGGACTCCATCGACGGCATCGTCGGGTGTTTGGTCGAGTCGGGTGCGTGGCAGGACGTGCAGACCGCGCTTGCGTCGGCTCCGGCGCGCTTGGCCGCCCGCGCGACGTGCCCGCGATGGTCGAATCGCAAATTCGCCTGGGGGCGTGCGACGTCCATCGGCGCGGGGCGGACCCGACGCCAGTCCTCGGGCGTCTCGATCGGTGCATCGACCGTAACCTCGTAGTCTCGGTGGCAGCCGGAGCAGTCCTGCAGCGCGGGCTTGGCCTGGTCGGCGTGGCAACTCGCACACGTGGCCATCGAGGGCATCAAGACCTGCGAGGCGCGCTCACTCGTCGAAGCCGCGCCGTGACAACTCGTGCAGTCCGTCGACTCGTGCGCGGCGTGCGAGAAGATGATGGCGCTCGTGCCCTCGGGGTAGATCGTCTTCGAAGTGTCGACCCTCTCGGTGCGGTCGCCCTGCTCCGACTCCGGCGACTGACTCCAGAGGACGGACCCCGCGCCCAGCAACAACATGCCGACGACGATCGCGGCGAGTCGGTGTCGCCCGGGCCTTCGGCGTCTTCGATGTCTGCGTCGACGGGTCATGGCCAATGGTCCACCAGAAGAGAGGCGAAAAAGCTAGTGCTTGCAGGCGAGTACGTGCTGGTCGTGCTCTCGACGGCGAGGCTGAACTTGGCGGCGTCGCCCAGCGGGGCGTCGAGGCCGAGGACGAACGACGATGCAAATCCGGCGCGCTCCGAGAATCGCTCGGGTACGGCCGCCAGAAACAGCGCGCGCCCCGAGACGAATAAGTCCTGCCATCCGACCGGCAGCCGCACACGCGTGTCGGCGAGATACTGGTGTGTGTCGCGGTCGAGGCTGCCCTGGACGGAGGCCTGCGACGACCAACGCACCGGGTGGGACCAGAGTCGAAGACGGGTCCTGTGGGCCAGCGCGCCGCCCAGCGCGCGCTCGTCCCGAGTTGTCACGGTCGGGCCGAGCCCGCGGACATCGCCGTGGTAGATGCGGCCCCAGCCTCGCCCCTCGAATTGGGTGCGCAGCGACTCGACGCCGTGTTGATAGACGGTGAACACGCCCTGGTGGCCGCGAGAGCCGAACACGTTGAAGATGCTCGAGGAGTCGAACCACGGGATGCGGTGGTCCGCGCCCGCCGAGAGGGTGCCGAGCGGGCCGGGCAGTCGCCACGCGGTCGTCACGCCGGCCGAATCCACGCCGTCGATCGTGGTATTGTAGATGCCGTGCGCCGAGACGGTGCCGCGTTTGCCGACGGGCGTCGATGAGGCCAGGCCCATCCGCTCGCTCCCGACGATATCATCGCCGTCGTAGGGGTTGGTCGCGCCGACGCGCCATCGCTTCCGGTAACTGACGTTCATGCGGGCCGCCTCGCCCAGCGTCAGCCCTGCCCGCCCGCCGGCGATCATCGCGGTGCCCTCGACGGCGGCCGGATCGACGCTCTCGTTCGGCGGGAGTCCCTGGACGTCCCAGGTATCCGGCGCGAAGCGGCTGTAGGCCGTCTCGACGTCGAGTCCGCCGTAGACGCCCAGGCTGGCGCGGACACCGTCGGCCAGGTGCGGACGCCACGAGACGGAGAGGCCGTCGAAATCGCGCACGCCGAGCGCGCTGTAATTCCACTGTCGCCCCGCGCGCAGCTCGAGATCTCCCAGCGGCGACCAGTCGACGTAGGCGAGGTCGAGGTCGAACTCGTTCCAGTACTGGCCGAGGTAGGGATCGTCGCGCTCGACGCGACCGAGGCTGAAGTCGTTGAGGTAGCGAAAGGAGACTGTCGCGTTGACCGAGCCGGTCTGGTCGCCGGCCAGGTCGTAGCCACGGATGCTGAATCCCTGCGTGAAGATCCGGGGCGCGGAGATGGTGCGGTCGCTGCGCAGATACTGCGTCGCGCGGCCTGCGGTCAGCGAGCGGACGCGCACGCGCTGTGCATGGGAACTGTCCGGCCACGCGAGGATGAGGGTCGCCAGACACGTCGCGACGGCCACGGCGACGCTCGTCGTGCGTCGTGGGGAGTGCGCGCTCTGGAGGCGCCTGCGTGCTGGTTCGGTGAGCAAAAGTACGAACACCCGTTGGCCCTGCGTGCCCTGGCTCGCGTGGAAACTGACGTACTCGAGTTCTACTGCAATCGCCTCCGGAAGTGAAATGCGGAGGTCGCGCTATGCAACATGTTCACAGCTATGAAAAGATTTCACACGTCCCCTCTCCGGGCTCCGGTCAGATGTGACGTTGAATGGATGCCTATCCGTGATCTGGTTTATGTAAATTTCTGGCCGAATTGGATTGCTTCTTGCACTATCTATGTAGTGATTCATACCAGCATCAAATGATTCGAGTGGAATCGAGCATGATCAAAGAGATTCGAGAGCGCGGTGCAAGCGGCTTTAGCCTGGTCGAGTTGATGATCGTGGTATCGATCATCGCGATTCTGGCGGCCCTCGCGGCGCCGAGCGTCAGCCAGTATATCGAGCACTCGAAGGGCCGTGAGGTCGCACGAAGCGTGGCGAATTCGGTCCGATATGCTCGTGATCAGGCTACCTCGCGCGGCGAGGTGGTGCTGATCGAGCTCGATCCGACGGCGTCGGACGGCCGTGGAATCGTCAGGGTCCTGCGTTTGGTGGATAGCTCCGGCAGTAGCGGCGGAGACACCGGCTCCGGGACGGACGCCGGCGGCAGCACGACGGGCGTAAGTATGCCGAAGAGCTGCAAGGAAGCCAGCTGGAAGCTCGATGAGGGGACCGTCACGGCCGAGACGGTCTACGAGTACGACGTCGGGCAGGAGCAACCGGATATGGCGATTCGCGAGGTCGACCCCTCACCGAATGACCCGATGCGCATCTGTGCGATGCCCGACGGTCGCGTGGGGACGATGACCGGATTGCCGTTTACGCCTACCAGCGCCAGCGGCGGGTGTACCGACCAGGAGATTCGCATCGGGGTGGCGCTGGAAGGAGAGGACTTGAGTCCGGCGTTTGGCTCGAATGCGCTCGGCGACTGCGTTGAGGACGATCCCGGCGCGGACCCGAATCCTCGCCAGCAGCTCAAGGACTCGCGAGACCTGGTTAACTACTGGATGATCACGGTGTCATACAACGGCAGCGTCGACGCCTCGCAGTAATGAAATTGACGAGAAGGACCATGAGAACGACAAACTCGACATCCGAGACGGGCCGCGCGGGCTTCACGCTCGTCGAGATTTTGATCGCCATGCTGATCCTGGCGATCGGGATTATGGCGACGCTCTCGATGCAGTTTACCGCGCTGGGTGGCGCGGCGGAGGCGCGCGACAACACCAATGCTTCGCAGATCGGTAAGCGTGTCCTGCACGTGATGCGCACGGAGGCACAGGCGTGGCGCAACGGGACGATCTCGGCGGACCTCGCCTCCCAACCCGCCTACAAAGACGTGAAGTTCGAGAACACGCCGCTCTTGCAGAATACGGTTGGCAATAATTGGGCGTGGACGCGGGTGTTCTCGGAGCCGGTCGATGTTCGGCTGTCGGACTCGGGGAACCGGCGCTACTGCGCGTACACCCGAGGCGGCTACATGGAGGGTAATGCGGCGTCGGGCGTGGCGAAGCTCCAGATCGCGGTCGTCTATCCGGGGGCCAACGAGACGTTCCCGGACGGAGAATGCTTCGCAACAGGTGATTCGATTATCTCGGACCAGCTGGACCCGTCGCTCGCCGCCGAGGACAGTATTCAGATCGAAGGCTTTCGCGCGAACTACTTTGGCGGTGTCATCACGCGCCGCGGCTACTTGCCATAATTACTCAGATGAGCAGCAAGATGAGCGAAGACAAGGACAATCGAGCCCGCGAGACGGGTCGCCCGGGGTGGAATCCGATGCGTCAGCTTCGGGGAGCGCGCGGTTTCACGATCGTCGAGTTGATGATCTCGGTCGTGCTCCTCGGCTTGATCTCGGGCGTCATCTGGGCGTTGTTTTCGTCGACGTCCGGCGCGATGCAAGAGGCGGATAGCTTCGTCAATTCGCTGGACAAGACCAGGTTTGCGCTCGAGCAGGTCTCCGCGGATGTGCGGAGCGCGGGCGCTTACGCCTCGCCGGATTCGGAGGCAGACCCGTGGACGCTGCCACGGCCGAGCGCGCGCCGCGTGGTCGGCCTGGCCAGCTACAGCGGTTGGCAGGACCAGACGCCGTACGACATGACGAACACCGACTTCGTCGACGCGCACAACGGCAAGTCCGGGGACATCAAGATCGGCTTCGACGGGTTCATCGTCCTGGGCGCGCTCGATTATTCGACGACCTTCGAGCTTCGGGATATGCAGTTTACCGGAGGTGGAGGTGGTTCGACGTCGGTGCCGGGATACGCCATCTCGGCTCGCATCCCGCTCAAGGCCGTGCAGGGCGGTGGGCGATTCTCGGAGCGTGGCCTCAAGAAGCTGGTCATAAACGACCCGTTTTACACGGAGACCGGAATCTTCGGGAAGTCTGACCTGGACGAAGACTCCGACCTGATCGAGCCCATCTTCAATAACTTTGGCTCCCGTATGATTCGGGTCATGGACCGCCAGGGCTACGTCCAGTTCGGGGCATTTCGCGGTGACCGGCCCACGTGGAGCGACGGCATTTCGTTCAACTTCGTACAGCCGGGGCTGCAGACCAAGATCGCGGGGCGGCCCTTCGGCCTGCAGCCGGAGTCCTTCGGTGACGAAGACGTCGGCTACGACGCGGCGCTCCTGGACGCATACTGGTATCACGTAGAAGAGGATCCCGAGAAGGAGGGCAACTTCCAGCTGGTGCGCGACCGCCTCGACGCCGATGAACTGACCCAGGCGCTCGCCGGCGATTGGAGCAGCATCAGCGAGACAACGCTGCTGTCAGATACGATGCTGCCGGAGTCCGACACGGGTACATCGACCCGACAGCGCACCGTGATTTCGGACCGCGTGGTCGACTTCCAGTTCTGGGTCGATTGTGCCAGCTCGATGGGCAATGTTCAGGGGCTTTCCTGGCACAATGAATGGGTGACGCCAGACGGTAGCGAGGCCAACCACAATTGCCTGGACCCGAGCTCACCGAGCCCCGGCGAGGCGCGAGTGGCCCATATTCGGCTGTCGGTGCGAACTGAAAACGAGCGAAAGGAGCTCGGCCATCAGGGGTTCCTCGACGAGGAAGGCGAGGAGGACGACTCGACGGCACCGCTCCAGACCTACGATCTCAATACGGACGCGCCCGGTGCGACGCGCGTCGTCACCGTGCAGTCCGACATCGAGTTGACGAACTTTTCCTACAAGAACATCACGAGATAAGCGATGGCTGGAAACACAAACAACCATTCTGGACGCCCCACACTGCGTGAGTGGATCGGTGGCCAGCAGGGTAGCGCGCTTATTCTGACGATGCTGATCCTGCTGGTGCTGACCGCGATCGGGATGGTGGCGCTCAAGGACGTCGCACGGACCGTGCAGCAGTCTGGCGTATACCGGGTGCGCACGCAGTCGGATACGTTTACCGAGGCGGCGTCCGAATTCGTCTCCAAGCGTGCCGGCGACAATGCCGAGGGGTACTGGAACAAGATGGAGACCGAGCTCGAGGGCGGTATGCGGGGCGCGACGGTCGCCAACCAGGACGCCAACAGCGACCGCGGCGCGATGATGATGCTGACCCAGAATGACGGGGCGACCGGCGATTTATCGGTGCTGGGCTCATCCACGACGGAGACCGGGCTTTTCTACGAGGAGACCCAGGGTAAGGCGTCCTTCGAGCAGGCTGCGAACGAGGATACGCACGACTTTCGCGTGATCCTCCGCGACCCGATGGACGGCATCCCGGTGCCCGGTTATTCGAGCGAGTTTTGCTTCAAGAAAGTCACGATCGCCACCGAGTCGACGGTCGGCCAGGCCGATCCGGAGTGGAGCAGGGCCAATATGGTGGCGAATAGCCAGAGCGGTGGTGAGGTCCTGATCGGGCCGATCGACTGCGGCAATACATGATCAGGCGCGCGGCGGTCGCCCAGGGCGGCTCGAACGCGCACAGGAATACGATGACCACGCGTACACCTCATACGAAGGTTTTGGACATGAAAGCTCGCATGAAGCAATGGCTTGTCGCGACCCTCGCGGCTTCGTTCGGCTTCGCCGCTGTCTCGTTGATGGCGGACGAAGCGAGTGCGCAGCAGGATCCCACCTCGATCGGTGCGGGTCAGAAGCCCTACATCATGATCTTGATGGATACGTCGGCGAGTATGGAGTGGACCGACAAGGGCGACGAACAATATCCGCGCGCGGTGCAGGCGGGGACGTCCTGCAATATCGATGCGGATTGTTCGGGAGGCTACGATCTCTGTATCGCAAACCGATGCATGAGCGATTCGATGTGGACCTCGGAGTCCGACATCGTCGAGAGCGGCGATCCCGATGACTACGGAGACGTGACCGACGAGCCGGTGCGCTACGGTTCCTGCTATATGTGGGAGCCGAAGTGTAGCGATTACGAGCGTCCGGCGTGGTACCCGACCGATGAGTGGACTGAGGAGTACGAGAGCGGCACGGATATGTACGGACGGCTCACGGATATGCGCGACGATTTGTCGACGCGCATGCGAGATGCTTCGCAGCCGCGTCACGTGACGCTCAAAGAGGTCTTGACCGGCGATATGTTGCTTCGAAAGTCGACCGAGCCTGATCGCACCGTCGAGTCGCTGGACGCCGAGATCGACGCGCCGGGATGCTGGATCGTGCCGCGCCAGCGCGGCGCCTCGGCCAGTCAAATCGAAGTCTGTAAGGATGAAGGGAAGTTCGAAGAGCTGCCCGATCATATCGAGCCGCGCCCGCACTTTCAGGAGGTCTTCGAAGACCAGAAGCGAAACGGACTGATGGATCTGATGGCGACGAACGCCATCTTCTCCATTGCGATGTTCGATGGCTATAAACAGAAGCAGAGTTGGAAGGACGACCTCGACGACGACTACGACGACGACTTCAACGGCGTGGTCGAGGACGACGGAAAGGACGACAAGAACTACAACCTCGGCGTCTACAATATCCTGACTCCCGAGCGACTGGACATCTCGACGTCGATGCTCGGTCAGGTCTCGTCCTTCATGCAGACCGCGCTCGTCGACGCCGGCTACATGCATAAGGGAGGCGGCGAGCACAAGCTCGAGGCCGACGACGACGTCTCCGACGATCTGTCATTTCTGGACCTGTCGTTTTCGGACGATCTGGATGATTATCTGGATGACTACGAGCTCGGAAGGCAGCCGATGGCCAAGGCCACGCCGCTGGCCGCGGCGATGCACGATATCCAGCACTTCTTCGCCGAGGACTACGGCTCCGACGATGACGACGAGGTCTACGACGAGTTTTTGAGCTGCCGCCCCAAGCAGGTCATCATGCTTACCGATGGCTATCCGGAGCCGGAGGCCCCAGGCGGGGTCGACCTGGACGAGAACTCGCTGAACTCGGCGTTCGGCTTCGACCCGGACCTGTATCCGTATACGTACACGGAGAAGGCTATCCAGCGCTTTGTGAAGAGCCACGATGCCACGGATAAGTTCAAGGACTTTGGATATATGATCGACCCGTCGGGTTCTACATCAGATCTCGCGCACCGCTACAACCCGCGTGTGCACGTCGTGGCGCTCAATATCGACACGTCGTCGGATCAGGTCGTCCAGAAGCTGGCGGCGATGGCAGAAGCCGGCGAGACGTGTGCGGGCGACTTCCTCGGCGACCAGTTCAAGCCCGCATCGACCGGTGATGGTTCGTGCTCGGATGGAGACAATGACCCGACGACGAATTGCCTCGACCCGCGGCAGAAGGCCTACGGCTACAGCGGCTACATTCCGCCGAACGCCGGGCCGGGAGCCACTGGGGTGGACTGCGACTACCCCGCTCTTATCCTGGAGAACAACGATCGGCAGTCGCTGACCACGGCGCTCGCGCAGTTGTTCAACTCGATCCTGAACACCGCGGGGACGTCCTCGCGCACGACACCGGCTTTCGTGAGTAATCTGGACGACACGGTCACCGATTTCGCGGCCGGCGGACAGTACCGCTTCTTCTCCGGCGTTCGCATCGACCCGACGAACCCGTACTGGAAGGGGCTCATGTTCCGCGAGGCACAGTATTGCGATACCGCCGACGGAGCGGCGGGCGAGCTGGTCACGGACAACAACCTGGCGATCCACGAGCAAATCGAGAGGCTTGGCGCCGACCCGGACAAGCCGGAGGACGGCGACAAACGGCGCATCTTCACGTCGTTTACCAGCCCGGATTCCTACGACTACACGAACGCACTACCCATAGCAGTCGACGGCACGACGCGCTTTCCTTTCTGGCGCAAGCTGCTCGTCGACGCTGGAGACGACGAGTTTGGGGACGGATCCTCATACCTGTCGGGCACACCCTCCCATATCGACGGGCGCGTGCCGTTCGAGGTCGCCACGCTGATTCCCGCGTGGGGCTCGGTCAGTGGCGCCAGTGACGAGGAGGATGCCACGCAATCGTACTTCGGCGTCTCCAACCAGGAAGACTTCCTGGACCTGATTCACGATATTCGCGGGCGTACGGAGTTGCAGGTCGATCGCCTGCTCGGCGGCATCCTCAACGGATCTCCGGTCGCCGCTGAGCCGCCGCGCCTGGACATCCCGGTCGACAGCTACCGAGAATACCGCGCCCGCTACAGCGACCGTCTGTCGGTGACCTACGTGCCGACGATCGACGGGCTGCTCCACGCCGTCTACTCGGGCGACGTGCTCGAGAACGACGGCACGGACATCAAGGTCATGGCACGAACCGCGCGCTCCAGCGCCGATGGTTCTGGTTGGAGCAAGAGCTCTGGCGAAGACGTGATACACGAGCAGCGCGAGGCATGGGCGTATATCCCCGAGATGCTCCACCGCGAGTACGTCAACTACCAGGGACAGCAGTCATACCTGATGGACGGTACGCCCGTGGTCAAGGACATGCGCCTGTGCAATCGCTTCGACGACATGAACCAGAACAAACAGGCTTGCTCCGGGATCGATGCCGATGGGACGACCGTCGTGCCCAACGCCGAGCAGTGGCGAACCGTCCTGGTTCAGGGGCTCGGGCTCGCCGGCTCCGGCTACTTCGCACTGGATGTGACGCGACCCGGTGGACCGCACCAGAACGACGTCGAATTCCCGGATCCAATCCCGCTCTGGGAGTTCAACCCGAACTGGGAGATGGGACAGATCGAAGCCACGCCCGATGGGCTGCGCGAAGAACTGTACTATCCGCGCTCGGATGACCTGCTCAGCGGTGGTGACATTGATAGCGACGGCGACGACGCGTGCAGTTTTAACGAGAGCGACGACAACTACTTCTGGGGCCAGCCGTTCCTCGGCACCAGCGTGGGCGAAGCGGCACTGGGCACGGTTATTGTCCGCAGCGAGCTGAGCTCGGATACGGCGCCGAATATTCGTCGACCGGTGGCCGTCCTCTCCGGCGGCGATGCAGGCCCTCACGGAACACCGTGTGACCGCTCGAAGCGCTCGGGCCGTGCGATCTATGTGGTCGATATGCAGACCGGCACGATGCTGCGGCGCTTCGTCGACTACAAAGATCCCGATGACGGGAAGTACAAGCAATTCCCGGCCCCCGTGACCGGCTCGCCGGCTCTGCACAATGCGTTTCCGGGCAGCCTCGTGACCCGTGGATTCGTCGGCGATGCTGAAGGGCGGCTGTTCCGCATCGACATGTCGGGTTCCGATCCGGCCGACTGGGAGCTGTCGCTGTTCTTCGACCCGGCTGAAAACGAGACGGCGCTCGACGCAGATGGCCCGTTCGGCCCGGCCGCATTCAAGCCGGCGATCGCGTTGGGGACCGACGCGACCGACCGCAACTTGCTGATCTTCTACGGACTCGGCGAGCCCGGCGATACGACGCCGGCCGGTGATACCCAGATGGTGATCGCGCTCGAGGAGGAATTCGATACGTTCGCGTTCAACCAGAAACCGACTGTTACCGGCAACCTGCTGTGGAACGCCAACCTCGGCAGCGACGGCAGCAACGGTCCGGTCCTTCGAGAGAAGCTCACCGGCCAACCGGTCGTCTTCAATAACGCGGTCTACTTCACGACCTATGCGGTTCCCGGTGAGGATGTGTGCCTGGCGGGTCGATCGCGGATCTGGGGCCTGAAGTTCGAGGGCGAGGTCGACACCGCAGGTGATCTCACCGGCAATATCGAGGGCGTCTGGGATCCGACCGACGGCGAGTTCGATAGTACGGGCGTCACGTTTGGCCCGGGTAGCCCCGCGGAGTGGTTTAGCCCCGAGCAGGAGTTGTTGATCCGCGGTCTGGCGGTCACGCTGGGCCCGAGCTGTTCGACCAACGTCGACGGCTCGAGCGGTGGCTTCAACGAGTCGAGCGACCGCAAGCCCACGCTCATCGCGCAGACTGGCGGTGGCTCGGGCACCGGAGACAACCTCGAGAAATCGAGCGGTGGCGGTAACGACTCCCTCTCGCGCATCGAGAAGAGCCTCCAGCCGCCCGACAGCGAGAATATTCCTCTGAGCTGGAAGGTTATTCGTAACTGAGCGATACGCTCGATAGACGAACGGATTCCGGCCCGCGACAGGCGTCGCGGGCCGTGGTCTATCCAAGATGCACCGGAAAAGCATGAGGATGTGCAGCAAAATCATACTCATCGCCGCGATCTCCGTCTCGATGACGCTGGTTGGGTGTGGCGGATGCGAATCCGAAGAGGCGACCGACGAGTCGTCAAAGCAGGCCCAGCAGGACCAGGACGGGGCGACCGACGAGGACGAGAAAGACATGGCCAAGAACCGGGAGGCCTACGGGTTGCCGTTGCCCCCGCAGGTCAGCTCGGTTCGGCGCGACTCCGATCAGGTCCGCGTCGTCACCACGATGACGCTCGACGAGCTCGCGGAGTTCTACGAGTCGCGCCTTCAGGACTACGAGGTACTCCGCCCGCCGCAGAGGATTGAAGTCCTGGGACTGCGCAGCTATATGCCGGAGGTTCAAGGGCATCGCTTTGCGGGTACCGTTCGCCTCTTATACACCTACGAGCGCGACCCCGATTCGGATGAGGCCAGTGCCGAGGAGGGCGACGACGGCAAGGCGGGCTCGCTGGACGAGGCCCAGGCGAAAAAAGAGCAGACCAGGCCGCTGCACAAGCGCAAAAGAGGCGAGCCAGTGATGGACCGTACCTCCGACGGCGAGTTGCTCGCGCCAGGCGCGAAATGGGGCGAGCCGTACACCCCGCCACCGGGTAGCCCGTTGCACAAAGATCGCTACAAGTCGAACTGGGGCAAGCCCTACGGGGAATGGGTCTCCCAATAGATGGGCTTCCATCGGTTCGCGAGCGTGTCCGACTTCAATTCTTTACGAAGCCCCCCCGCCTCCATATACTCCGGAGAGTCTTCACTAGGGGCGCACGCTCGATGACGCCGCGGTCCGTGTATCTGCACGAGCCGAAGTCGTCATTCATCGGAAAGTCATTATGCGCAGTCATATTGCGAGATCTCTTCAATTCTTCCTGACGTTCTGTCTGGTCGTCGGTGGCTTCGCGTCGCCGGCGTTTGCACAGGATTCAGACAAGGCCGATGTGGCTGTCCTCAACCTCGAGGGCGACAACGTCGATGACCAGTTGCTCAAGACGTTGACGGCGGTGCTTCGGAACGAGGCGCAGAAGCGCGACGACTTCGACGTCAACCAGTCGTCGATTACGCTGTCTGAGGTGCTCGTGGTCCTGGGGTGTGGGACGCCCAACCCCACGTGCCTCAAGCAGGCGGCCGAACAGGTCGACGCCGAGATCCTGGTGTACGGTTCCGTGGAGAAGAAGGACGAGCGCTACGAAGTCGACGTCGAGGTCTTCGACGCCGCTCAGAAGGAGATCACGCAGCGCGTGGTCCGCACGCTCAAGACCGACGATCCAGTTGTGGAATTCCGCGAGCAGGTACGCAAGCTGTTCGTCGAGGAGCCGGGCGATGACGAGACACGCGTTCAGATCGGCTCGAACGTCGAAGGCGCCAAAATTCGTATCAAGGGCACGGTGGTCGGGACGACGCCGCTCGAGCGCAAGGGGCTCCCGCCCGGGCGCTACGATATTGAGGTCTTCGCGGACGGATATACGACGTGGAAAGCGAGGATCGAGCTCGAAGACGGTTCGGACATCCGACTGTGGGCGCCTCTCGACGAAAAGGCGAGTCCGCAGGCGAGCAGTGACGCATCCAGCTCGACGGCCGGAGATGGAAGCGCTGACGGGAGCGTCTCAACGTCCTCGCCGCCCGAATACGTGACGTCGAAGACCAACTGGGGCGCGTGGAGTGCCGTGGGCGTCGGCGGGTTGTCGCTGGCGGGCTCCGGCGTGATGGCATTTCTGATGAGCAACACCCAGACCGACCTCGAAACCCATTACGACGAGGCCGGCACCTACGATGACGCGGCCGCGTGGGAGCGTCGCCGCAACGAACTCATCGATCAGGGTGAGAGCTATGAACTCGCCCATCGCGTCCTGTTGGGCGTCGGGGCCGTGAGCCTCACGACCGGTATCGTCTGGCTGCTGCTCGATGATACCGGTGGCGCAGAATCGGCCAACGTGATCGACGTCCATGTCAGCCCGACCGGTGCCAGCGCAACATTCCGATGGTGATGAGATCTCACCACTTTTCGCGACCCCGTATCGGTATCGAGCACGGTGATAGCGCCTTTCGGCGCGGGATGACTGCGGCGCTGGGCACCTACGACTGCCGCAGCTGGGGGCCTCGGGCCGAATCACCGGGTTTGCTCGGGTTAGACATCGCGATTGTCGAGCGGACCGAGCGTGCCGCGAAGATCCTGAGGGCGTCACCGGCGGTTGCGCTACTGTGCTGGGGCCGTCCGGATCGGTCGCCGGATGGGTGGACCTGGGACGGCTGGATCAGCCGGTCTCTCGGCGCCCCCGATGCGGCAGGCGTATTACTCGAGCTCATCGCCTCCGGCTTGCTGGCGCGCAACCACGGCCCGGAACCGTATCCTAGACAGATCATTTCGAAGTGAGAGACCGAGCCATGGACTGGCGAAGACGCGTTTATCCTGTAGTGCTCGCCCTGCTTTTAATCGGGCTGACCAGCACGGCGCTCGCCCAGCAGCGCGAGCTGACGTCCAGCGATCGACAGGCGATCCTCTACGCGCCGCAGCTCAACTTTACGACCGATGGCGACCCGATTATCCGCGTGGGCATCATGCAGGACCGTGAGGAGGTCGAGTTCACGCCCAGCGAGAGCATTCGCGTGCTGCCGCAGGGCGAGGGCGGGCCCGAGATCGTGCTGCCGGGCAATAAGAAGTACACCGTGAGCATCGAGCAGGGCGAGCCCGGAGAATACAGGCACTGGGTCGTCGTCGACGAGCTTACGATGTCGCAGCGAGAGAGGCTGCCCGACGTCAAGAAGGACTGGACGCGTCGCGGGTATATTCCCGAGTCGTTCGAGGTCGGGGGGCTGTTCGCGATTCGAGGCAAGGTGTTCGACTCACGGCTGCTCGTCGTGACCGTCGGGGGCACCAACGACCTGGCGAAAGCCCAGAAGCTCAAGCGCACGCTCGAGGCGAAGTACGGTATCGTCGGGCGCCTGCACAGCCAGATCACCGAGTACCCCACCGGCAAGATCACGCTCGAGGGCGCCGGGGTCGATGCGACCGTCGCCAATAAGGACGTCCTGTGGATCACCTCGAAAGAGGGCCGCGAGGAGTCGATTCGCTTCCGCGTACCGGGCATTGAGAAGTCGTACCGAAAGGGGACCGAGACGCGTACGTACCTGGGCACGCTGGTCTTCGCGCCGAGTAAGTCCGGCAAGCTCGTCGCGATGAATTCCCTGGGCGCCGAGCGCCTGCTGCGCGGCGTGGTACCGGCCGAGATCTATGCGAGCGCGCCGCCAGATGCGCTCAAGGCCCAGGCCGTCGCCGCCCGAAACGAGATCTTCGCGGCCATCGGCGTGCGCAACCTCGCCGATCCCTTCATGCAGCGCGCCGATATCTTCGACCAGGTCTACGGTGGCGTGGGCGCCGAGGACTCGCGCACCACGCGCGCGGTCGATGCGACTCGAGGCGAGGTCATGTTCCACGGCAAGCAAATTGTCGAGGCCGTCTACAGCTCGAATGCGGGTGGATTTACCGAGAATAACGAAAACGTCTGGGACGCCGAGAAGCGCCCCTATTTGCGGGGCAAGCCGGACGCGTCGAGCGATGAAGTCCCGGCCTATATGAAGGATGGCCTCGACGAGTCCGAGTTGCGCAAATTCCTCGACGACGGCTTCGCTGCGAATAGCAAGAACGCGCCCGTGGGCAGCACCAAGTTTTTCCGCTGGACCACGCGCGTGTCCGCCTCGGAAGCCCGAGATTGGCTCCGCGAGACGGGGCGCGACGTCGGGCGGATCAAAGACGTCGAGGTCCTCAGCCGCGGCGTCAGCGGCCGCGTCATCCGCCTGAAGGTCACCGGCGAGAAGGGCTCGGCGACTGTGGAGCGCGAGCTGAACGTGCGGCGGCTCTTTGGTGGCCTCAAGAGCGGGCTGTTCCTGATGGATATCAACAAAAAGGGTGGCTTCATCCAGTCGATCGAATTCGACGGCGCGGGCTTCGGCCACGGCGTGGGTATGTGCCAGACGGGCGCGACCGGCATGGCCAGCCGGGGAAGCTCCTACAAGGACATCCTCAATCATTACTTCTCCGGTATTGACGTGCGGACGCTCTATTAGCGCGAGGCCTCGCTTCGCTCGGCTCGCGGAAGTTAAGCGGTTTCGCTCGCGCCTGACGGCGCTCGCTAGCGGTTAAGAGGTTAGAACCCTTGCCAGTGTGCGCTGTCGTAACCGCTGAACCGCTAGTGAGCGAAGCGAACGAAACCACTTAACCTCAGCGAGCGAACGCGAGCGCAGCCCGCGCATGTGAGTATTCGCTTACATCGCGAAGTGCGCTATATTCCAGGTGGTTCGTACAACGACACTATCGGGAAGGAGCGCGCGATGCGTGCACGACTGGCGGTTTTGCTATCCCTGACTCTTCTGGTCCTCGCTGCCTGCGAGGATACCGACAAGGCCGATCCATCCGAGGAGGCGGCTCAGAGCAACGAGTTGCTCCACGCGTTTCCGAAGATGACGATGGAGCCGGGGTCCGAGAAGGTCGAGTGCATCCAGTGGAGCGTCCAGAACGAAAAATCGCTCTACGTCAACTCGGTGACCATGGCCAACGACGGTGGCTTCCACCACTCGAACTGGTTCGTCGTGCCGGAGGATGTCTTCGCCGGCGACGACGGGTTCTTCGACTGCGAGGAGCGTGGTTGGTCGAACGTGACCGCTGCGACTCGCGGGACGGTCTTGTTTGCGCAGTCGACCCAGGCGTTTACCGAGACGCAGAGTTTTCCGGGCGGCGTCACGCTCGAGATTCCGCCGAACCACAAGGTCGTCGGCAACCTGCACTTGCTCAATGCGGCGCCTCGTGAGTTGGACACGCAGATCCGCCTGAAGCTGGGGCTAGTCCACCCGAGAGACGTCGAGAATATCGCGACGCCCTTCCAGATGGTCTACTCGGACCTCGCCATCCCGGGAAAGTCGGAGTCGATGTTCATGGCGGAGTGCGACCTTCGGGATCAGTACGAGCGCACGACCGGGCAGAGCTGGGACGAGCTCGAGATCTATCACGTGCTGCCGCACTACCACGAGCTCGGAAATCACTTCGAGCTGCGCAAATACGGCGGCGAGGATGATGGGGAGCTCATCCACAAGATCAGCGGGTTCGACGCCGAGGCCAACGGCAAGTCCTTCGAGGAGCCCGTCAGCCTCGCCGGGACCGACGGGTTGAGCTTTGGTTGCGGGTTCGACAACCCGCGCGAGGATACGATCGGGTGGGGCATCGGCGACCAGGAGATGTGCATGATGCTCGGCTATTCCAACGGTCAGGGCGTGTTCGAGGGGAATGTACGCAGCGGAAGCGAGCGCGTGGGCGAGGTCGACGGAACGGTTCGGTTCACGGGGCCGTGCAGCAGCTTGACCATCAAGCGCAGTCAGAACCAGTCGATGCCGAGCGAGGAGGAAATACAGGGTGAGCTGTATGTCCCGGAATCCAATACCGACGAGCAGACCGAGTTCGTGCCGGAGTGCGAGGACACGCCCGCTGACGCCGAGCCGCTGCGAGAACCCACGCTGACGAACCTCGAGGACCAGGTTTTCTCGGTGAGCTGCGCGTTTTCGGCCTGCCACGGTGGCAACGGGGCGGCTGCAGGCCTGTCTCTGGTGGGCGATGACGTCCACGGCTCTCTGATGGACCACCAGGTCGCCTCGCCCACCGACATGCCGTTGGTCGACCCGGGCAACCCGGACAACTCGTGG
>JBNJFZ010000124.1:0-16966 GCA_051747295.1 Myxococcota bacterium | reverse complement strand
ACTACGCTCGCTGCGCCTTCACCACGCCTCGATCTGGTTCGACAACGGCAGCTGCTCGGGCATGCCGACCACCGAAGTCACCACGCCGCCAAACAGCCCGCGTGCGACCTTATTGTAGGCGCCCGCCGCCTCGTCGTAGCGGCGGACCTCGATGCGCACGCGGTTCTCGGCCCCCTCGAGCGCGGCGTTTTTCTCGATGGAGGTCGGCTGACCCTCGTATTGCTCCAGCGTCGCAGCCTGACGCTCGACGACGTTGTCGACCTGCGCGCGTTGCTGCTCGGCGGCGCTCAGCGACGAACTGAGCCGCGCATAGGAAATACCGAACATCACCAGGCAGATCACCGCGATGGCCCCGACTACCCCAAGCCCGGCCTTGCGTAGTCGGCGAGCGCGCTCTTCGTCCCGCTGGCGACGCTTGTCGGCCGCGCGCCGCCGGCGCTCCAACTCGTGCACCGCGGCGTCGACATACTCCTCGTCGATATCCAACTCGGCCGCGACCTCCTTGACCTCTTCGACGGTCAGGCTGTCCTCGGCGACCTGCTTTTTTCGAGCCGCCACGCCGATGATGTCATCGAGCTCCGCCCGGTCGACCAATGTGTTGTCGTCAGTCACTGTGACCCCATCGAAATCTGCGCTCTGAGCCGCTCACGTCACCAACCACCGCTGGCGCCACCGCCACCGAAGGACCCGCCTCCACCTGAGTAGCCGCCACCGCCCGAGCTACTACTCGAGCCGCCAGAGCTAAACCCTCCATCGTCGCCCCGACGACTCCCGCCTCTCCCGTACGGTCGGGTGTCAAACGTCGAGATATACGGAATGGTGGCCGCTGATGCGTAGGCGATCGCGAAGAATAACATCTGTCCGTCCGGGTCGTGCGGCAACCCACCGTTGAATGACGGAACGGCCGCCACGAAGCACAAGATGGCGAAGAATGCCGGGATCGGGGCGAACCGTCGCATGCCCTCGGCCGCGCCCAGCACCATCCCGCCCAGCGCCCCACCGACGAACATCGCCAGATACCCCCACGGCGCGATTCCCAACGCCAGCCAGTAGGCCAGTGCCGCGCCGATGATGCCCACGGCAAAGCATATCCAGGTCGTCTGCGTCGTACTCCAGGACACCCACTCTTCGGCGCCGAGCACGGCGGGCACCCCGACCACAACCAGGCCGAAAAGCGTCATCAGCAACATACCGATCGCACCGTTCCACAGCGGATGGATATCCAGGATTCCCGGGCGCCGGCCGGCCTGGAGGTGGTCGGTCCCCTCGATGACCTCATCGACGACCGTCTGCACCGCCGAATCGTAATCCTGCGCGCGGAGGCTCGGCCGTATACGCCTCAGGAGCCGAGAAGCGCGCACGTCGGAGTAGACGGCCTCGAGCCCATATCCGACCTCCAATCGCGAGCGGCGATCGTCGATGGACAGCGTCAACAAGATGCCTCGATCCTGCCCCGCATTGCCGCCGCCCCACTCGTCGGCGACCCGAAACGAAAAGTCCTCGATGGGCTCGCTGTCGGTCGTCGAAACGGTCAGCACGGCCATCTGGACGCCGGTCTGCTCGAAGTGCGCCCGCAGCTCGTCGCCGAGCGCCGCCTCGACTGGCGCCGATATCACATCGGCGCGGTCGGTCACCGGTGACGTGATCTCTGGCGTGTCGCTCGCCCAGGCTGTCACGGCGACCGTCAAATAGATCAGCAGCGACGAGGTAAAGGCGAGCGCAAGCCGAGCGCCGGTGTCGGAGTCCTTACCCACCAACGCTGACCTCGTCGGGAAGCTCGTTACCCGCGGCGTCCTCGCCGGGCACCTGCTCGCGAAGCACCTCGCCGATCTCGTCGAGCGCCTCGACGATGCCCTCCACCGGCGCGCCGCGCTTGTATCCGTTGGCCACCTCGTCGACCACACGATGCCAGAATTCCGGGTCGCGGGTCTCGAAGATGCCCTCGCCGGCAAATACCGCGCATTTGCGGTCGATGTCTGCGATGTAGAGCAGCACACCGGTCTGCTCGTCGGTCTCGTGCATGCCGAGCTCGCCGAAGACCTCGCGGGCCCGGTCCAGCGGCTCATCGGCCGGACACTCGGGCTCGATATGCACTCGAACTTCGCCGCGGTTACCGTCCTCAGCCGCCCCGATCGCCTCGACGACGCGCTCACGGTCGGCGCGTTTGAGGCCCGAGCGAAGTCGATTCGCAATTGTCTTAAATGGGTTTTTCATGACGCTCCCATGCTACCAACCTCCGCTCGCGCCGCCACCGCCGAATCCACCACCACCGCCAGAGTAACCGCCCACGCTAAAGCCACCAGAGCTACTCCCGAAGGCCCCGATGGTAAACCCACCGAAACGAATACCGGTAAAGGGCACGACCGCAAGAACGAGCGTCAACACCCCACTGATGAAGAGCGTTTCGTCGAGGTCGTCGCCCAGCCCCGGGAAGAAATTGGGGTAAGCGTACCAGACGCCCGCGATGATCAGCAGCGCCCCGGCAGGCACCAAGCGCTTCCAGCTTTCCAATGCCATCGTGCCAAAGCCCAGCATGAGGCCCGCAGTGAAGACGGCCAGGTAGCCCTGTGCGGCGATCTGCTGGGTGGCGATTCCGACGCCGAGTGCTGCCGCCAAGATGACGAGCCCGCCCATCAGCAGGGGGTATGTTCCGAATAGCCATACATCTCGATCGTACAGAAGCGACACGATAAGGCCCAATAGAAAGCCCAGCAGGATCGCCCCCCAGAAACCGTACAGCGGTGTCCAAAGCGGGTTGGCAGCGAAGGCGCCGGGCGTCTGTCCCGGCTTCATCGAGGCGGTCTGCGCGATGACTGCATCCACGGCATCCCGCACCGCGCGGTCGTAGCGCTTCTGGCGAAGCACAGGTCGCAGGTCGGCGAGCATCCGCGCGGCCAGCGGATCGGGTACGACGGTCTCGAGCCCGTAGCCGACCTCGAGCCTGGAGCGCCGGTCCTGAATCGCCAGCGTAAGTAAGATGCCGCGGTCCTCGCCTGCGCGGCCCCCGCCCCAGGCGTTCGCGACGTCCAGAGAAAAATCCTCAATTGGAGTCTCGCCGGTCGACTCGACGACCAGCACCGCCATCTGCACCCCGGTCTTGTCGTAGTGCGACCGCAGCTTCTGGCCGACATGGTCCTCGACCGGCGCGGGTATCACCCCTGCGTAATCGTTGACCGGCGCGCGTATAAGCGAGTCTTCGGCAGCGGCCGAACTCGTCACGCACAAAAGCACGGATGCGATCATCCAGAAGCGCATGCGCATATATTTTTCAAGCTCAAATCGCACAATCATGACCGTAAAAGACTAAATGCCGTTCACCAACCACCGCTCGCACCGCCACCACCGAACGATCCACCGCCGCCGGAGTAGCCGCCGCCGGAGTAGCCGCCGGAGTAGCCGCTCGACGAGTAGGTCGACGAGCCTCCGCCTCCACCACCTTCGGTCGTCGCCCCGAGCCACAAACTGTAGCTGAACATCAGGTAGAAGGCGTGGATCCAAACCGTGTAGATGGGTGATCCTCCCGGCCGACCTAAAACCATCGCCTCGCCGATCTCTGGAACGGCGATATTGACAGCCGCGAGCACCATATACACGACCAGCGGGACGCCCCAGACGAAGCGGTCTTTGCTCTGAGCCGTCAGACCGAGCAAGCCGCCCCATAGAAAGATGCTGACAAAGCCGTGCCAGATCACGCCCTTTGTCGCGACTCCTACTGTGATGGCACCGACGACGAACGCCGCTACGATCGCCCAGACGCCTTGCTTCCCGCCCATGAATACGACCTCAAATCGGCGCAGCAAGCTCAACAGTCCGACGAGAAGCACCCCGAAGATCAGCGCGGTCCAGAACCCACGAATGGAGCTCTCCCACCAGGTTTCCAGAGTAGGCCACACCGCCTCGCCGAGCCTCAGATGTTCGGTGCGGTCGATGACGCCGTCGACGACGAACGCCACGGCATCGCCGTAGCGCTGCTGTCGCAACGGCGCTCGGATATCGGCGAGGATGAGCGCGGAAACGGAGTCGGTGAGAACGGACTCGAGCCCGTAGCCGACCTCCAGGCGCGAGCGCCGATCGTCGATCGCCAGCGTCAGGAGCACACCTCGGTCTTCGCCGGCGCGACCGCCTTTCCATTGGCTCGCCACCCGAAGCGAGTAGTCTTCGATGGGCGCGTAGCCCGTCGTGTCGACGAGCAAGACGGCCATCTGCACGCCGGTCCGGTCGTAGTGCGACCGCAGCCGCTCGCCGATGGCCCGTTCTTGAAAATCGCTTAGCACGCCGGCGCGGTCGACCACAGGGCTGTGGATCTGCGGTACAGCCTGCGCGCTGGCGAGCGACGGCACCAACAACACGACGACGAGCAGCCCCAAAACCTCTGCAATCTGGATTCGCTGCCGCATATTCGACCGGCCCACTACGCGATCGTATACCCGCCATCGATCGTCAGCGTCTCACCAGTCACATACGAGGCTTCGTCGCTGGCCAGGAAGACCGCCGCGCCGGTGATTTCCTCGGGCTGGGCGTGGCGCTTGAGGGCGGCGCGGTCGGTGAAGGTCTTTCGCAGCTCCTCGTTTTCGACCAGCACGCTCGCGAAGTCGGTCTCGACCAGGCCCGGCGCGATGCAGTTGATGCGAATATCCGCGCCGCCCAACTCCATCGCCAAGGTGCGCGTCATCGAGATGATGCCGGCCTTGGTGATGCCGTAGATGCCCTGCATCGGCGCGGCGTTTAGCCCCATCACCGACGTCATATTGACCACGGCACCGGGCTCATCGGCGGCCATCAGCCGCTTCGCAAAGGCGCGCGTGAGCTGGAACGGGCCGCGCAGGTTGACGTCAAAGGTTTTGTCCCACGCCCAGTCCTCGGCGTTGATCATCGGCCCGAAGTAGGGGTTGGTCGCGGCGTTGTTGACGAGCACGTTTGGACGGCCGACCTCCTCGGTCACGAAGTCCATCAGGGCGTCGATATCGTCCGGCTGGCCCATATGGCAGGCCTTCGCCCAGGTCGAGTCCGGATACGCTTCGTTGATCTCTTGAGCGACCGCGTCGAGCGCCTCCTGCTTTCGCGAAGACACCACCACCCTGGCGCCCTCAGCGGCGAACGCCTCCGCGATCGCCTTTCCAATCCCACGACTCCCGCCAGTAATGATCGCGATTTTCTCGTCCAAACGTCCCATATTCATGCCCCGAACCGTGTTGACAATGACCTACTCCCCCACATCTCCCACTCCCCCAAACCTACTCCCCCAAACCTACTCCCCCACATCTCCCACACCGAACTCACCCTTACTGCGCTCCAACTTCTCGAGCATCTTCTCGTGCAGGCCTTCGTCCGTGTACTTGGGCTTGCGGGTGAAGTTGTGCTTTGCGTCGACGGTCCTGACCGTACCCGACACGGAGCGCATCACGATCGAGTACGTCTCACAGCCCCCCGCGAAGAACCGCACGCCGTCGAGCATCTCGCCCCCGGTGACCCCGGTGGCCGCGAACATGATCGAGTCGCGGCTGGCGAGTTCGTCGATCGCGAGCTTGGCGTCGACGTCGGCGTCCTCGCCCATGACGCGCTCGACCCGTGCCTGCTCGTCTTCGTTGCGCACCATCAGGCGACCCTGAATATCACCGCCGATGCACTGGAGCGCCGCCGCGGCCAGCACACCCTCGGGCGCGCCACCGATACCGAATAAGATGTCGATGCCTGTCTCTTCGCTGCAGGTCGCGATCGCGGCGTGGACGTCACCGTCGGTGATGAGCCGGATGCGCGCACCGGCTTCCCGGATCTCCTCGATGAGGTCTTCATGGCGCGGGCGGTCCAGGATGATCGCGGTCAGATCTTCGACCTTGACGCCTTTAGCTGCAGCGAGCGCCTTGAGGTTCTCGGTGGGCGTCTGGTCGATGTCGATGACGCCGCGACCAGCCGGGCCGACGGCGACCTTGTTCATATAGATATCCGGCGCGTTGAGCATACTCCCCTCCGGACCCATGGCGATGACCGCCACAGCGCCAGGACGACCGTATGCGCACAGGTCGGTGCCCTCGAGCGGATCCAGCGCGATATCCATCTTCGGGTCGCCCTCGTCGGCGCGTCCGACCCCTTCGCCGATATACAACATCGGAGCTTCATCGCGCTCGCCCTCGCCGATCACGACGGTGCCGTCGATCTCGAGCGAGTCGAACGCCGCGCGCATCGCGCCGACGGCCTGCTGGTCGCTGTGGTGCGGGTCGCCTTGACCCATGGTTCTCGCGCAAGCGATCGCTGCCGCCTCGGTCACTCGCACCAACTCCAATGCCAGGTTTCGGTCTCTCATCCGCTCCTCCGCTGGACGATGTCGTCCGTCTGTCGATCGTTTCTACCGTTGAGGCACACACGGTTCATGTACCAGACGCGCGCGCCGAATGTCGAGTTCGAGGCCTCTCGAAGTGCAGCCCGAACGCGCATCTCTTCTAGAGCCATTCGCGACCGGTCCGGTTTCCGGATGAGAACGAGTTTGCGATTCGACGGTCCGTCCGCCAGAATCACCGAGATTCAAAGGTCACGCTATCGATCTATATTGACCGGCTGGAGCTGTTTTCTGTGTCTAATCGAACGGCCTCGATACCATCACATCTGGTTGCAACGTTCGCACTCGCCGGGCTCATCGCCGCCTGGCCGGCGCAGACCAACGCGCAAGATCCACCGCCCCCGCCGCCACCCTCGGCGCAAGACTCCGAGCCGTCGGACGATGAACAGGCCGAGCGTCGGGACGCGCCCGCGCAGGACGAAGCTATGGGCGAGGACGGACTTCCGGCCCCGCCGACACCGGAAGAACTCGAGGGTGGAGTGGCCGAAGACCCAGACGACTCGGGCCCCCCAGCACCGCAGCGCGAAGAGCTGACGCCGGCGAAGAACTACGACAATCAGCACCTGCGCATCGAGCGCACTCAGGGCGACCCGATCACCCATCAATTCCGGTATGGCACGGCCATGATCTCCGTGCGCGGCACATTCGGCTCGATCGTCGATCCGCCAGACTTTTACGAGAAGGTCGGCCGCCCCGACCTGGCAAAGAAATACCAGCGGCGCTCGACGGCACGCGTGGTTTTTCTGGGATCGTCGGTGATCCTGGGATCGGTCGGCTCGTACGCCTTTGCGGTGGCAGGAGCCGCAACCGAGCCCTTTTGCTTTGGGACGACTTGCACGCCCCAACAACAACGCCAGCAGCGCACTGCGAATGTCCTCTACGGGCTGTCCGCTGCGAGCCTCGTGGGTGGCCTGGTTGGATTCTTCGGCACGCTCTTCTGGTCGGCACATCCGGTCGGGGTCGACGAACGCCGAGCACTCGCCGACGACTACAATGAGTCCCTCCGGCGCGACCTCGGGCTGCCTTCAGACCACTCGGCCCGGCACACGAGACCACCGGTGGAGTTACGTCTGGGCGGCGCGCCAGTTGACGGTGGTGCCATGGGCGTACTTACGCTCGAATTTTGAACGCGATGACCGACATCTATGACCATTGACGCAAAATACTGCGCGCTCTTCTTCGTCGCCTTTTTGATCGCGGCGCCTCAACCCGTGGCGGCCCAGGACGCCGATCCCGACGAGCGGGCCGACTCTCACGCAACCTCGTCGCTCGATCTTGAAGACCAGGAAAAACGCGGGCTCGCGGTGCTGATGCACCAGCAAGCATACCTGCAGAAGCTGCACGACAAGGTCGCCCCCAGCGTGATCTTCATCACCCGCGAGAACGGCGCGATGGGCACCGGGTTCTTCGTCGATGGGAACGGCCTGGCCCTGACGCACGCCCGGGTGGTCGGCGACCAGAATGAAGTCGACGTACACCTGCACGATGGCCGCAAGATGAGAGCCCCCGTGGTCGAGCGCACCGGCGATAAGGTCGGGCTCGCCCTCGTCGACGTGGCGGTCGCCGACACCACGCCGCTGCTGCTGACCGATACCAGCCGCGTCCAGAGCGGTAGCTGGCTGGGCAGCATCGTCCATGGATTCGACGGCGCTCGCGCGGTTCGAAGCGGCCACCTGTCCGCGGTACCATCCGACGACAAGCGCGATATATTCCAGCTCCAGATGCCCATGAATCCAAGCGCATCGGGAGCCCCGATATTCGATGTCGACGGTCACGTCATCGGCGTCGCCGACGCCGCCGTGGGTGAATCGCGCGGCATTAACCTGGGCATTCGCAGCGACAAAGCGCTCGAGAGCCTCGCCCAGCTCCGCGAGCGCTGCATCTGCCTTCGGGTCAGCGCGCCCGAGGGCAAGCCCATTTTTGTGGACGGCCGCATCGTCGGGAAGGGCCCCGAGGCCATCGTGCTGGCCCATCCCGGCAAACACGAGGTCTTCTCGATCATCGAGGGGCGCATGAAGAAGACCACGATCGACTTTCCCCGCGAACAACGCGTGACACTCGAGTGATCGGGCCCGCTGGCCCGCAGTAGCATGGAGCCTCCTCGGCCCCTATACTCCCCCCCGAACGACACTCCGACTGCCCCCGACAGGAAGTACCATGTCCGACGACCCACGCGATGGCGCGCGATTTCGACTGAACCGCCGCCAGTTCATCGGATTGCTCGGCGCGACGATCAGCACGGCGGCGTGCGGTGAGTTCGAGCAACAGCCCGTCCCCGACACGCCCAACATCGAGCGCTCACCGTTCACCCTCGGCGTCGCCTCGGGCGACCCGCTCGCCACGAGCATCATCCTGTGGACGCGTCTGGCGCCCGAACAACACGACGGCGGTGGGATGCCCGACGAAGACGTGCCGGTCATCTGGGAGATCTCCCGAGACCAGCACTTCCGCAGCATCGAGCAGTCCGGCGTGACCAAGGCCAGCCCGCTGCTGGCGCACTCGGTGCACAAGGACGTGCGCGAGCTCGAGCCCAATACCACCTACTACTACCGCTTTCGGCTCGCCCAGCAGTCCAATGCACCTGCGGGGGAGTGGATCAGCCCGACCGGGCGCACCAAGACGCTTCCGCTTCCCCACGAGCGCGTCGAGCGCTTCAGGATCGCAGCAGCGACCTGTCAGAACTTCCAGGATGGCTACTACACCGCCTACAGCCACATGGCGGACGAGGATCTGGATCTGGTGGCCTTCCTCGGCGACTACATCTACGAGTACGGCCCGTCGAACGACCCAGAAAAGGCGCGCCGCCACAACTCGTCGGTGCTTCGCTCGCTGGCGGACTTCCGCGGCCGCTACGCACAGTACAAGAGCGACGAGAACCTGCAGGAATGCCACCGGATCTTTCCGTGGTATTTCACCTGGGATGACCACGAGGTCACCAATAACTACGCTGGACTGATGGACGCCGGGAAGTCGCTGGAGTTCATGAAGGAGCTGCGTACGGCGGCCTATCAGGCCTATTACGAACATATGCCGCTTCGACTGGAGTTTCCGGAGGACCCGATCAACCTCCAGCTGTACCGCAGTGCTGTGATCGGCGACCTCGTCAAGCTCTACGTACTCGACGGCCGCCAGTATCGCACCGCACAACCCTGCGACGGCGACGTCGGAGCGCCGTGTGACGAGGTCTTCAGCGAGGATCAGACGATGCTGGGCCGCGAGCAGCTCGAGTGGTTGCAGGATGAGATGCTCGACTCGCGCGCCATATGGAACGCGGTCGCCCAGCAGACGGTCTTCTCGCCGATGAACCTCAACAACTCATTCGTCAACCCCGACCAGTGGGACGGCTACCAATACGAGCGCCAGGAGCTGCTCGACTTCGTCCAGGACAACCAGATCCGCAACTGGGTGATCATGACCGGCGACATCCACACCGCCGGGTTCGGCGTCCTGAATGCCGATGACGACGACCCGGACAGCGAGGTCATCGGCTATGAGTTCGTGACCACCTCGATTTCCTCGGGCGGTGATGGCGCGCCCGCTGGACTGGGGGCCGTCGGTGAGCGCGCCACCGATCTCCTGGAGAACGTCAAATATATCAACGCCCAGAATCGCGGCTACTGCGTGCTCGACTTCGAGCGCGACAGAGTCACGGCCACCTACAAGGTCGTCTCGACCGTACTCGAGCGGGAGGCCGATGTGCGCGTCGACCGCCAATTCGTCGTCACCGGCGATGAGCTGAGCTGGGAGCGCACGGACGAACAGGAAGCCGAAGAACAATAGGCCTTTCAGGGCCGGTCACCCCGAGACGCTCACCTCGTCGAGCCACGGCGGCACGTTGTCTCCTGGTTTGAGCCACTGCGGGTAGAGAAACTCGCGGGTCGTACGCTCCACCCATTCATCGTCGCACGCTCGCTTCAATATCTCGCCGATGGGTACACCTTCGGCCTGTTGGTCGAGGTACTCCGCCCGTCTTCGCCGTCGGTGCTCGAGTCCCCGAAGCACACTCGGCTCGAAGCGCTCCAACACCGTCGTGTAGTGCTCGACCATCTCTTTAAACGGAGCGATGACCTCCGAGATCGGCCCGCCTCCGCGACGACCGGATTGCATGACGATAGCGGCATCGCTGAACATCGACTCGCCGGACTCGGGAGGCTCCTTCAACTCGAAGCCCTCGGACAACGAGCGGCGTATCGCCAGGAGCTCGTCGCGCAGCCGCATGCTCACGTCCGATGTCGCCACCTGAAATAGGTCGAGGACCGCCAGCTCCAATTGTCCCCGTGCCGACGCGATCTGGACCGATAGGATGGGCGAAGCCGTCGCGAGCCGCGGTGCCACGAAGATGTCCAGCATCTCCCCGGAACCTGCGGTCGTCATCGACGTCGCCCGGCCGTAGGCGACTTTGTCGCCCACCCAGACCGTATGCGACAGCTCGGTGACGTCGTCGCCCTCGGCTGCACATTGGACGAACTCCGCCGGGACATCCTGTTGATGAGCCCGCGTCGACGATAGTCCTGTTTGGAATGTCTGTATGACCTCGTCCAACATCACATCCCTCGGGAAAGAAGCGCCTTCGGCAGCAAGCTAAACACGTCTCTGTCACCATCTATCCCTCGCCTGCATCAAAGGACTGGCGCCTCGAGCGTGACTCAACCCCCACTGAACCTGAATACGATGCTCGATCGACGTCTCGAAGTGCAGATAGAGTCGCCTGGCCCCGACCGTGCTTGCCATCGGCGCCGTGCTGGCGAAGTTTAGCCTCGATCGTCCTACCAAACTCGAGCGGATACCGAGATGCCATCAAAATCTACCGTCATCATCGCCGTCTCTGTCGCGCTTTTGTCCTGGGGCTGCAAGAGCTCTCCGGGCAACAACGACTCGGGCTCACCCGAGCAGGAAGAGACGAATAATCAGACGAATAACGACTCGGAGGACGCCGGCCCGGTCGCCGAGATCGGTGAAGACTACGAGCCACCGTTCTACGACGAAGACCCGACCGTCGAGCAACCCGGCGACAACCCGGCCATCGAGGACCACCCGAACCTCGCGCAGATCCGGCTACCGCCGGGCTTCCAGATCCGCATGTACGCCGAGGTCCCGAACGCCCGATCGCTGGAGATGGCCGACGACGGCACGCTCTTCGTCGGCAATCGAAGCGGCGACAAGGTCTTCGCCGTCAAGGATACCGACGGCGATATGCAGGCAGACGAGACGATCACGGTCGCCAGCGGCCTGAATATGCCCAACGGAGTCGCGCTGCACGACGGCGACCTGTACGTCGCCGAGGTCAGCAAGGTCTGGCGCTTTCCCGGCATCCTCGAGAGCCTACCCGACATCCCCGAAAAGGAGTTGGTCAACGACGACTTCCCCGACGACGGACACCACGGCTGGAAGTTCATCAAATTCGGCCCCGACGGCAAGCTCTACGTCCCCGTCGGCGCGCCCTGCAATATCTGCAAGACCGACTACGAAGAATACTCCAACATCATGCGCATGGACCCGGACGGCTCGAACCTCGAGATGTACGCCAAGGGCGTGCGCAACACCGTCGGGTTTGACTGGGACCCCGAGACCGGCGACTTGTGGTTCACCGACAACGGCCGCGACAATATGGGCGATAACCGGCCGCCCGATGAGCTCAACCACGTGACCGAGCAGGGCCAGCACTTCGGCTACCCGTTCTGCCACGGTGGCTTCGTACTCGACCCCGAATTCGGCGAGGACAAGAGCTGTGACGACTACCGCCCGCCGGCCCAGAACCTCGGCCCGCACGTCGCCGCGCTCGGCATGGAGTTCTACGAGGGCGAGATGTTCCCCGACGAGTACAAAGACCAGATCTTCATCGCCGAGCACGGGTCCTGGAACCGCTCCGAGAAGATCGGCTACCGCGTGATGCTGGTGCGCCTGGACGAGAACAGGCGCCCGACCAGCCTCGAGGTCTTCGCCCGAGGATGGCTGCAGGGCGAGTCGTCCTGGGGACGCCCGGTCGACGTGGAGGTCATCAGCGACGGGTCGCTGTTGGTCTCCGATGATGCGGCCGGGGCGGTGTATCGGGTGGTTTATGTGGGAGAGTAGTATCCAAACGTAGTTCAGGAACCGCACGCCCCTCACCGCGCTTCGCGCGGAGCTCCCCAAACGGGGAGCGGTCGCTTTGCGTCGACGCTCGGCTTCTGCTTCACGGTCGAAGCCGCGCCCGTATCTAGCCGCGTGTCGTGGTGAACCCGGAACGGTGCGGCAGAGCAGAGCGACTCTTCCCCTTTGGGGAACTACCCGAGCGTCCCACTTGATCCGGATTAGGCGTCGGAATGGCGAAAATGACCGGTGCGCGGGCCTCTGTGCCCGCCTCGCGGCCTCCGTGCCGCGACTTGCGTGCGAACACGTTCGGGACCGGCAGAGCGGTCCCGGCGGCGACAGAGCGCCGCGCACCGAGCATCAACGCCGCCTCAGGCGGTATCGAAAACAGCGTGCCGCGCCTGATCCGGATTGAGTGGGAGCGTGAGCGAGGGGGATGGGGCGTGCGGTTCCTGAACTACGCCCGCCGGAGGAAAGAACGACGCATTACCCGCGTTTGCGCCCGAAGTGGTCATCGTCTAGATTCTGGTCGCCCCTTCTTTCCACATTGATTTTGAGGGAACGAACTTGAAGTACATCTGCGCTCTCTTCGCCGCGTGCATCTGCACGCTCGTCGTCGCGCCTGCATCCGCTCAGGAGTGGAGCGATAGCCTTCCGCCCGAAGCTGTCGAAACATACATCCCGAGCGACACGGACCGCGTGGTCGTGGTGCCGGCCGGCGAAAACCAGGACGAAACCAAGACAGTGGCATCCGCACTGACCTCGGTGATCGACGGACTCGACGCCAGGACCGCGGTTACAGTACCCGGGATCGCCAGGGGCGTAGAGGACGACGACGCCATTCTCGAGCGCGCCGACTCGCTCGCCGCCGATGCCGTGCTCATCGTGCGCATCTTCGCCAGCGATGACGCGCCACCCACGGCTGTCGGTACGTTCTACACAAAGGATGGCACGGCATTCAGCGCCTTCGCGCTGGAGAAGGGCGAGACGCTCGCGCGGAGAGAGCACACGAGGTCACCGCCGAAGTCCAAAGTGGATGCGAAAGACGAAAGTGACGAATCGGCGGACGAAAACACAGCCCCCAGCGAAGGCGTCACGCCGGACACGTCGGACGCTGTCGAGTCGGTCAACGAGCAAAACGAAGCGTCCTACGAAACGCGACTCACCTCGCTGGAGTCCCGCATTCTGCGGGTCTCGGAGCTCAAGCTCATCAATGGGGACGGCTCGAGCGAAAGCCGCCTGACGTTTTACAAGGGCATCCACCACCGCGAGATCACGCCCGAAGAATTCTTCACCGAGCTCGACCGCCCGGGGCTGGCAAAGCAATACCGGCGCAATAAACGCATCCGCACCTGGACCTCGATCGGCTCGGTCACCGGGTTGCTCAGCGGCGCGGTGATGTTGACGTACGGAGCGACAAAAGAGTGCAACGCCTTCTCGGCCGCCGAATGCGACCGGCACCAACGCAATATGAACGTCGTCATGATCAGCGGCGCGACCGTCCTGGTCGGTGGCGTGGTCGGGCTGATCATCCTCGAAGCCACGAGCCCTCTACCCGTCGACCCCGCTGAGGCCCGCGAGCTCGCCTACGAACACAACGTCGAGCTCGCCGAGGAGCTGGGCGTGCCTGAAAAAGCGCAGCCCTTCTCCGAGGACAAGCGCGCGCTCGAGGTCGACTTTGGCCTGGGCCCGATGGGCGACGGCGCCGGGGCCGCGATCTACGGACGGTTTTAAGGTACACCCCGAAACGAGCACGCACGCTATGCACAAGCCAGCACTCCCCAGATTCGCCGCGGTCACCTGCCTGCTAGCTCTGCTCGTCACCTCGACCGCGGCTCTCGCACAGGACGACCCGCTCACGGCCGCCGAAAAACACCGTCAGGCGCTGTTCGACCGCATCGCGCCCTCGGTCGTCTTCATCGCGCACGAAGGCGGGCTGGGCTCGGGATTCTTCGTCGACTCGAACGGTGTCGCGCTGACGAACAAGCACGTGGTCGGTGACCGGGATTCGGTGCAGATCGTGCTGATCGACGGCCGCACACGCCGCGCCCCGGTCATCTCACGCGCGAAAGACCTCGACCTGGCGCTCATCAAAGTCCCCATTCGTGATGCGACACCGCTGGAGCTCGCCGGATTCCAAGACGTGCGCATCGGCAGTTGGGTCGCGTCCGTCGGCCACGGAGCGGGCGGCGTCTGGACCTACACCACGGGAATGATCTCGAATATCTACCCGGCCGAGGGCGATCGCCCGGTCTTCCAGACGCAGATCCCCTTGAACCCGGGGGCATCGGGCGGTCCGGTCTTCGACAAACAGGGGCGCGTCGTCGGGATCGTCACCTCAGGCATCGTCGAATCCAACAGCATCAACTTCGCGATTCGAAGCGACGCAGCGATCGCGGCATTCGACCGGCTCGAGCGAGCCGAGCCCAGCACCGCGTCGGCGAAGATGTACTCGCTCGAGGTCCGATCGCCCGATGGCGCGCGGATCTTCGTCGGCCAACAGATGATCGGTGAGGGCCCTCTCGCCCAGACACAGGTCGAGCAGGGTGAACACCGCATCAGGGTCCTGATGGCCGGCGAGATGAAGGAGAAGACGATCGGCGTCGACGCCAACAAATCCATCGAATTTCCCGGCGAATGAGCTCCGCACCGCTTTGCTCGAACAAAATCAAAAGTAGGCTTGGGCTTCGGCCTCATGTGATTACGGTTTCGGTCGAAGCGAAATTTTCATCACGAAGCAACAGGATTGAGACACATGAAGATACCTCTCGAGCTGACCTTCCAGGGATTCGATTCATCCGACGCCATTCGTGCGGACGTGGAGAAGCGCGCCGACAAGCTGGAGCGTTTTTTCAAAGACATCACCTCGTGCCGCGTGGTGCTCGAAGCTGCGCACAAGAGCCAGCACCATACACGCCATTATCAGGTGAGTATCGACATCACGGTCCCCGGCAAGGAGATCGTGGCATCCTCGGACCCTGCACCCGACGAAAACGAGCACGACGACCTCTATATCGCGATGCGCGACGCGTTCGAGGCGGCCGAGCGCCAGCTCAAGGACTACTCTGAGAAGCTCCGCGAGAATCGCCGCCAGGAGAGCCGCACCGAGCCGCCGCGTGCAGTCGTGGCCAAGATTTTCGAAGATGAAGGGTACGGATTTCTCGAGGCGGTCGACGGCCGCGAGATCTACTTCCACAAGAATGCGCTGCTCGACAACGAGTTGGGCGACATCAATGTTGGTGCGCACGTGGAGTTCGCCGAAGAAGAGGGCGAGAAAGGCCCGCAGGCGACGTCGGTGCGAGTTGTGACCTCGGTCTAGATCCGTGATGCGTCGCTCCGCGACGCATCCAATCACTGAATCACTGAATCCCTCAATCACTGCTGAGCGGTGGTGCGCGCACCGCCGCTCAGCGGACCACCAGCAGCGGACATCCGATCCGAGCCAGAAAGCTGTCGATATCCTCGACGCCCGAGATCTCGGTTTCCCCGCCGACGATGAATAGGTCCCCGTGAACGCCCTGGACCGCCCGCCCCAGGCGCTCGGCAGTCTCATCGGCGATGCGATGCGTATGCACCTGCGCATTCATCGGCGTCTGCAGATCGATCGATTCTGCAAACGCAGCGGCCTCTTCGCGCGACTCACCGACCACTAATACCGTCAACATGATGCCGTCGGTTTCGGCGAGCCTACGTGCAGCACCGAGCGCGCGCCTCGACTGGTAGGTCCCGTCGTAGAGCACCACGACCGACCGGACGGGCCCCGAGACCGGCATCAGGAACAGTACCGACCGTTCGAGGCCGGCGCCGAGTTGCGTGCCCGACGAGGGCAGCCGCACCGAGCGGATCAGCCGTCGGCCGGTGCTCTCAACGACGACCAGATCGGTGGGCTCGGTTCGCTGACTCACCTCGTCTCTGAGCCGGCCTCGAGCGACGTCGAACGACACGCGCAGCCGCCAGCGTCGAGACGCGCGCTCGAACTGACGCCGCGCTTCGAGCGCCATCGAGCGCAACTCACGCTCCATTTTGCCGCGCTCGAGCCTACTGCCACGGCCCACGGGCAGCGAGATATGCCTCGCAGCCGGGTGCTCCTCCAGATCGAGCAACTCCTGCTGCTCGATAAACAACCCCCCGAGCTCGGCCTGCAGCCGCACCGCAAAGTGCGCCGCCACCGAAACGGTCGGCGAGCTGGAGGTCGTGGCGTCGAGCGCGACGACGAGCCGCCGCACTTCAAACTCCTCGTTCTCATTCGTCATGTTGACCTCGGAACTGGCGGACACTCTCGGCGAATTCTCTGAGCTTCGCGGCCACACGGCCGTTGATCGAGTCCTCCGGGTACGTGCCGTCGTCCTGCCGCTCACCGGCGTCGTCGCCGGTGAGGATCCTCATGGCTTCGTCCACGGTTCGTACCGCATAGATATGGAAGTCGCCTTCCTCGACCGCGTCGACGATATCGCGCCGTAGCATCAGGTGCTTGACGTTGGAGTCCGGGATGAGCACACCCTGATCGCCGGTGAGGCCGACGTCGTCGCAGGCGTCGAAGAAGCCCTCGATCTTCTCGTTGAC
>JBNJFZ010000123.1:1651-17151 GCA_051747295.1 Myxococcota bacterium | reverse complement strand
GGTGGCGATACCGCGAGCCAGGTCCCGGATGCGCCCGATATACTTCTGGCGCTCGGTGACGCTGATCGCGCCGCGGGCGTCCAGCACGTTGAACGTGTGGCTGGCCTTCATGATGAAGTCGTACGCCGGCAGCACCAGCCCTTTGTCGGTCAACCGCGTGGCCTCGCCCTCGTACTCGTCGAACCAGCGAAAGTGCAGCTCGGTGTCGGCCTCTTCGAAGTTGAAGTGGCTGAACTCGACTTCCTCGCGGTGCCGGACCTGGCCGTAGCTGACGCCCTCGGTCCACTCGAGATCGTACACGCTGTCGACGCCCTGCAGGAACATGCAGATGCGCTCGAGACCGTAGGTGATCTCAGCCGGGATCGGGTTGAGCTCCACGCCGCCGACCTGCTGGAAGTACGTGAACTGCGTGGCCTCCATGCCGTCGATCCAGACCTCCCAGCCCAGGCCCCACGCGCCCAGCGTGGGCTGCTCCCAGTCGTCCTCGACCAGGCGGAGGTCGTGCTCCATCGCGTCGATGCCGATGGCCTCGAGGCTCTCCCAGTACAGGTCGAGCACGTCGTCCGGGCTGGGCTTGAGCAGCACTTGAAACTGAAAGTACGCGCCCATGCGGTTCGGGTTTTCGCCGTAGCGACCATCGGTCGGGCGGCGGCAGGGCTCGACGTAGGCGACGTTCCAGGGTTCCGGGCCCAACGCGCGCAGAAAAGTCGCGGCATTATACGTGCCCGCGCCTTTCTCGACGTCCCACGGCTGCTGCAACACGCAGCCTTTCTCGGCCCAGAAGTTCTGGAGGCGGAGTATGAGTTCTTGAAAAGTCATCGATCTGTTCCGGTGGCCGGAATCATCATTCCATTGTCGGCGCCGCTTCGCGGCGAGTGGTCGGTCTTATAACGATTGATTGCTGATTCAACAAGCAGTTGTGGATGCTTATCCGGTGGCCCCTCTATCTTCGCCTCGCTTCGCCCAGGATGAGGGCCGCACACTCGAGGCCACCTAACCACCCGGCTTCATTCACCTTTGATGTCACTTGATCGAATAAAATCCACTCGCTACGCTGAAATAACTCGAAAAAGAACTAACTCGACGCGAAGCGCGGGGTCGGCTGGCGAGGTCCCGTAGTCTCAGTCTTGTGGCGGCGTGCGCGACCTCGGCACATCCAGCGCCGCCCATCCCATCTGCGTACGCGTCGCAGGGTATTGGTGAGTAGGGACACCGATGGCCCGATTTTTCGGTCTTCTCTACGAGGATGTGACTATGGCGGATCTGTTCGAAGGCACGGTGAAGTGGTTCAACGACGACAAGGGGTACGGCTTTATTGCGAGGGACGACGGCGACGACGTCTTCTTTCACTACAGCGCGCTCGAAATCGACGGTTATAAGACCATCGACGACGAGAGCCCCGTCGAGTTCGAGCTCGAGGTGGGTCCGAAAGGACCGAAAGCGACACGCGTGTTGAAGACGTAGCGTGGCGCACGACATTTGAACCAAAAAGAGCGCCCCCGTTTTGCGACGGGGGCGCTCTTCATTGTGGGATTGCCTGATCGTGCGATTGCCTGGACCAGCCGGTCACGCCCGCTCGTTCAGCCAGTCGACGACCTCGTCGCGGGACACCTTCTCCTGGTCGCCGGACTTCATGTCCTTGAGCGCGACCACGCCGGCTTCGACTTCGTCGGGGGCCAGGATCGCCACAAACGGCACATCTCGCTCGTCGGCATAGCCGAATTGTTTTCCATAGCGGTCGGTGTCCGGATACAGATCGACGCGCAATCCGGCCTCCCGGAGCTCGTTGGCGAGCTCGACGCTGCGCGGCGTGAGCTCGTCGTTCCAGATCGTGACGAGCACATCGACGGTCGAGGCCGCTTCGTCGAACATACCGCGCTCCTCCATCAGCAGGAGCACGCGCTCGACGCCCAGCGAGAAGCCACAGGCCGGAATCGAGCGCTTGGTGAACATGCCGATCAGGTCGTCGTAGCGACCGCCGCCGCCCAGACTGCCCGAGAAGTCGTCACTCCGGATCTCGAAGATCGGCCCGGTATAATACGACAGACCACGCGCGAGGTACGGATCCAGGAACAAGCGCGGCCCGGCTCGGCCCGCGTCCGCGAAGGTCAGCAGCTTCTCGAGGTCTTCGAGCGCCTTCTGGCCCGTCTCGAGGTGCCCGACCTCGTCGCGCAGGTTCTCCAGCGTCTCCGTATTGTCCCAATCGCCCTGTCCATTTGAAGTAGGGCTCATCGGGTTGGTGCCCGCATCCAGCAGCGGCATCAACTCGTCGACCGCCGACTCGGCGACCCCGCGGTTTGTCAACTCCTCGACCACGCCGTCCTTGCCGATCTTGTCGAGCTTGTCGATCGCGATCAGCGCATCGGAGCGCATGTCTTCGGCCACGCCCGCACGCTCCATGAGCGCGGTGAGCAACAACCTGTGGTTGACGTGGATCCGAAAGTCATCGAACCCCAACTGGTCGAGCACCTCGGTCAGGGCCGACGTGACTTCCGCCTCGACCGTCATCGACTCGGAGCCGATGACGTCGACGTCACACTGATAGAACTCCCGGTAGCGCCCCTTCTGTGGGCGGTCGGCACGCCAGACCGGGGCGATCTGGTAGCGCTTGAAATAGCGAGGAAGGTCGTTCTGGTACTCGGCCGCAACGCGCGCCAGCGGCACGGTCAAGTCGTAGCGCAGCCCCATATCACCGACGTCGACCTCGGCCGGATTCTCCTTGCCGAGGGCGCGCTGGAGCTTTGCCCCTCGCTTCATGACCTTGAAGAGCAGCTTGTCTCCCTCTTCGCCGTACTTGCCCATCAGCGTCGTGAGTCGCTCCATGGATGGCGTATCGAGGGGCTCGAATCCGTAGGACTCGTAGATCTGGCGAATGGTATCGAAGACCTGATTGCGGCGAGCGACGTCTTTTGGAAGGAAGTCGCGCATGCCGCTGGCAGGCTTGGTGGAAATCTGTGACATAAATCTACCTCGTTGGACATCGCAGCCGAGTATTCGGGCGTACGAGCCTGTATCGTTCGGTTTTTCTTGGAAATTCAGTTTTGAGACGGCAGAACGTCCGTCGGCGCGCGGGCGGGCGGAATCCGCGTCGCGCATCAATGGTCCTCGTCGGACATCGACGGCTCGACGGCACGCAGCGCCTCGAGCAGGTCGCCCCACCCCGGGAGTTGCTCGAGCGCGAACTCCACGTAGCCGATGGATGCGTCGTAATACTTCAGGAAGTCCGGGTTATCCTTGACGCGATCGATGTAGACAAAGCGGCCGGCGTCTTTGAGCTTGCGCTGGACGGTCTGCAGGTTGAACGCCCGCCAGACGGCATCCGGGTCGCCGCACCACGGGAGTCCGCGCTGCTGTCCCTGTGTGGTGTAGTAGTCCACGAGCTCGCGCACGCGCTGGTCGTCGAGCTCGATATAGGAGTCGCGCAAGAGCGCCACGAGATCGTAGGAAAACGGCCCGAGCAGCGCATCCTGAAAGTCGATGACCTTCCACTCGCCGTCCTTTCGCATCAGGTTGCGCGACTGGAAATCCCGCAGAACGAGCATGTCGAGCAGATCCCAGAGCTCATCGACGAGCCGGTCGAATTCCTCGTCGATCACGTCGCTGTAGGGCGCGATGTCTTCGTCGTCGACCCGCTCCTCGAGGCCCCACTCCAGGTAGTGGTCGAGCTCCCAGCGAAGCAGCTCTTTGTCGAACTCTCGGTCGAACGCGATGCAATCCTCGTCCTCACCGTACTTCGGGTCGGCTTTCGAGCGCAGCACGTTCTCCTGGAAGTCGAGCAGGACGTCGATGACCTGTTCGTAGAGCTCGGTGACCGCTGCATAGCGGGTCTCCGGCTCTTCCTCGAGGTCGCCGGCCGCCTCGAGGATCGCCTCCTCGAGCGTCTCGTCGCCCAGATCCTCGAGCAGCAGCACGCCGAGGTCCTCCTCGTAGGAGTCGATGGCCGGCACCGGTACGTCGATGCTCTCGAGGTAGCGGTGCACGTTGACGAACGGAAGCTCGTCGGCTTCGGCGGCCTCCGACGACATGCCCTCCTCGCTCTTGCCCGCGTCTTCATCCTGCGGCAGGACCATCGCCATCAGCGTCGACTCGTTGCGCGGCGCCACGTCCACAAACCCCTCGGGGATCGACACGCGCCAGTAGATACGCAACGAAGCGTGACCGCCCAGGTTCTCGAGCTCGGCCTGTTCAGCGGCATTCTGGTTCAGCAAGCGGCTCAGGGCCGCGCGAACGCGCTCTTCCATATTCTCGATGGCCATAGCTTTCTCCGTCGCTGGTCGCTGCTCGACTCGAACTGGGACGATCATCCAGCGAGATCGGTTTGTCAAATCATGCCCGGCGTGTCTATTTCTTCAGAGAAGCTCTGTCCAGCGGTCCACACGCCCTGGCGCATACAACCCTTGACTCCTGTGAAGAAACCCGGACCAGGGGTCAGTAGTCTAGACGCACGAGGAGCGATGTCAGCCTTCGACGAACAACTCGCCGTTGCCCGGGAGCTTCGTGCGCAGGGTGCCCGGGGCCGTTACGCCCCCAGCCCGACCGGGCCCCTGCACCTCGGAAACGTACGCACCGCACTGATCTCGTGGCTACAGGCACGGCTGGTGGGCGGCACCTATATCATGCGCAATGAAGACCTGGACGAGAACCGCGCCCTCGAGGGCTGCGACGAGCAGATCTACGAGGACCTGCGATGGCTCGGGCTCGACTGGGACGAGGGCCCCGACGTGGGAGGGCCGGTCGGACCGTACGACCAGTCCGAGCGCACCCACTTCTACCTCGACGCGCTGCTCCGACTGGAAGAGGCAGGGCGGGTCTTTCGCTGCTACTGCTCGCGCAAGGACGTGCGCGAGGCTGCCAGCGCCCCACACGGCTCGAGCGGCGTCATCTATCCGGGCACGTGCCGCGAATTGAGCCCGGAGGAGGCCGAAGAAGCCCGCCAGCGCCACCCGGGGCGAACGCCCTCGTGGCGCTATCGCGTCCCGCCCGGACAGACATCTCTGGAGGACATCGTGTCGGGGCCGTACTCCCAGGAGCTCGATCGCGACGTCGGCGATTTCGTCGTGCGCCGGGCCGATGAACTCTATGCCTATCAACTCGCCGTCGTGGTCGACGACGCGCTGATGGGGGTGACCGACGTGGTTCGCGGCGACGACCTGCTGCCCTCGACACCGCGCCAGATCGAGTTGTTCCGCGCGCTGGAGCTCCCCGTGCCGGAGTTCTGGCATATCCCTTTGATGTACGACGAGGAGGGAAACCGCATGTCAAAGCGCGAGCGATCCGCCTCGTTGGCGCGCCTCCGTGACGAACAAGACGCCCGCCCCGAAGCCATCGTCGGCCAACTCGCCGCCTCGCTCGGGTTGGTCGAGCCGGGTGCCGAGCTCAGCGCGCAGGAGCTGCTCGAAGACACCACGATCGACGCGCTCACCGACGCACTTCGACAGGCGTCCACCGAGACGCCCTCATCGGACTCTTGAATACACCCAACCACAATGTAGACAGATGTGGTGAAAGCAGCGAAACTGCAGCGCGGCCCGGCATAGACGGTCCCGACACGACTCTCTTCCCTGGAAACCGTCCCCGATCATCCAACTGTTATCGCGGTGCGTTTAACTGTCCCTAGAATACGCATCGTGTGTGAAAATGCAAAGGAAAAGCCGGCCCACTCACAGTGGAGTGGCCGGCTTTTTCGATGCGATACGAGTCAGCTGCTAGTTGGCGTTGCCGCGGGCGAGCTCGCTCGCGCGCTCGCTCATGTCGAGGGCATTGTCGGCGTTCTCGTCGCGGAACAGACCGCTCGATCGTCGCAGCGCGGCGTTGAATTGCCCGTAAATGGAGGCATTGCTATTCGAATCGATGACGATCTGCTCGCCGTTGGCCTCGATGTTATCGAGCGTGGTCTCGTTGAACCACTCGTTGAGGGCGAAGCCAATCAGAAGACTCTCGGGGCCTTCCCGAAGCGCGAACGCGCTATTCTGCGAGGCGAGCTGCAGCGGCATGTCCATGTCGCTTCGCACGACGAACTCGGTCCCGTCGGAACGGGCGCCCTCGATGAGCACGGAGTATCCGGCCATGTCGGCGGGTGCACCCTCCGGCACGTCGCCGGACCAGGGCACGAAGCCCGCGTCGAAGCGACAGTAGTCCCCCGCCGGGGTGGTGAACATCGGCCGCTCTGTGACGGTCTCATTGGAGATGACGTCGACCAAAATGGGCTGCTCGACCACGCCCGTCGACGAACCACAATTCTCTCCGCGTCGGAACTCGAATTGGTTCATCGACAGCCAGGCGCTGTCGATGCGGAGCCCCGAAGGTAGTGTCAGGGCGTTCGGATTCGAGTCGTCGTAACCCTTGACGTCGAGCTCGACCTCGGAGGGCTCCTGCGGGTTGCCCACGTCGGTCCCAACGCAGCCCGACAGGGCGACGCCTATGAACAACAAGCTGTATAGGAGTCGTTTCATCATCACTTCTCTTCGTCTTCCACCGTGGAGAGCGGAAAGAGCTGAAAGTTCATCTGGAAGACCGCGCTCGGATTCTCGTCGCGGTCACACAAATCGAGAAGAGTCTCGCGAAATGCGTGAATCCTCTCCTTGAGGTCGTCGACGTTCTCCGGATCGATACAAACCGTCAGGGCGCTGATATCACGGAGGGAACGGTCGATCGACTCGATAGATTCCTCGGCTCGCTCTAGCATCTGCCGATGATAGTTTCCAATCGCAAGCGATCGGACTTCGTGTCCGGTCGTCAGGCTCGGGTTGCCGCGGGTGATCGAGCCATCCTCTTCGCGTTGGAGCAAGCCCATGTCGAAGAGTAACCCCAACGATTCCGAGACCTTCTCGACGGACACGCTCGGATTGAGGTGCGAGGCCACCCACTCGGGATCATCTCGAAAATCGTCCCGCGCCGCCAACTCTCGGATCACCGGGTGATACCACCGCGACAGATACTCGAACATGCTGCTGTCGATTCGGCGAGCGCGCCGAAACCGCTGGCTCGCAGCGATCTGCTCGAATGCCTCGTTCTTCTCTTCGACGGACTCGGCCTGGTTGAAGGCCACGAGGTCCTCGAAGAAGCGCTTTTCCTCGCGATCCAGCTTCAGCGCGGTCGCGAATTTATCGACGCTCACCGAGCTCAGGTTGCGATCCCCGTCCATCACCAACTTGAAGAAGTTCGGCGACGAAAAACCCGCGAGTCTCGCGAGATAGCGGTACGAAAACGCGGACAGATTCTTCTTGCCCGCTTCGTAGTAATCCCGCAAGTACTCTCGGTAATCGAGGTACTCGAATATATTTGGGGCCCACTCCGGCATAAACACGCGCCTCGAATACGGTTACTCACCCAGAGTACGCGCACACGGGCACAATTTCAACTTCACAGCGTTTTCGAGACCTTACCGATCGGTAAACATCAGAATACGCGATCGACAGCTTTCTTCTCTGCCCGAGTGACGCGAATTTGCCAGACCCACGACGACAAAAACCCCGCCAAGCGATGTTGGCGGGGTCGTCGTCGAGTCATATCGCTCAGGAGTCAGTGTTGCCGACCTGAACCTCGGTCGTGAATTGCTCGCTGTATCCAGATCCGCCGTCGGCGTCGGGGAAGGTGACCGTGTACTGACAATCACCTTCGGCGACTCCGGTCAGCTCGATAGCGCGTCGCTCGTACGGGTTGAGGAACGACCCGTCGAAGTCGAAGTCAGTGACGACTTCCGCCGAACAAGTGTCGGGCGTGTCGACCGAGACGTTCATATCGTTCTGGGCCTGACAGATCGTGACAGGGTCGGTCAGGCCGAGCACCCCGGAGGCTGTCGGGAAGATAAAGACCAGCCGCGTATCGTCGACGAGCACCGGCAGGTTGATATTCTCGAACCACATCTGGGCGCCGTCGATATTCGACTCCTCGATCGTATCGAGGGTGAAGCTGGCGTCACTGATGTCCGAGTCGATGGTCGCGGTACCCGCCGTATCTGCGAGCGTCAGGTCCATCAACCCCATCTGAGCGTTCTCCTTGACCGTCGCCGCGGTGTCCGGGGTCACCGACACCGGGTAGTAGCCGTAACCGGCGACCGTTCGGTTGGTGTCGAGCATTCGGTACTTCAACGAGACCTCCTGGCCAGGCAAATACGCCGCCGGGTCATCGTCGTTCTCGGTGCAGAGGTGGTTGATCTCCATGCCGTCGGCCTCGACAACCTCGGCCTCGAAAAAGTCCTCGATCTTTCCGTCCGGCCCGTCGGCCACCACGGAGATTTCCGAGGAGCCGATCTCGAGGGCATTCGCGGTCACCGCATTATTCGACGCGGTCACCTCGATGACCGAGGTCGTGCTCGACTCGGCAGACTCGAACGTGACTGCCTGCCCGTTGTCCCCAGCGGTCTTGGCGGTGTAGTCGAGCGACGCGTTCTTCGCCAACGGCGTGCTGTCGACGACCGGCACCGGCCCACTATCGTAAGAGAAGACGAGGTTGCCCTCGCCTCCCTCGATCGACGGGTCGCACGCGGTCGCAGCAAGGCCCAATGCTATCGCGGTAGCTGCAATTTTGAAGTTCATCGAATTCATAGGTCTCTCCTTTTCTTCTAGCAACATGCATTCTCACGAGGCTGCCCGTCGCCTCATCGTCTGGCAGACGTTGTCGCGACGAACATGACCTCCATTCATCCCAGATATTAAGCAATGCCCGTGCCATGCCCGGGAGGATTCGCGCTATCGCGCGTGCATGGCCAGCCAGATGCAACCTAGACGCGATTCGGTCGGAGAAAAGCCCGCGACGATGCACGCCACTGAGCTGACCAGCGCGGACCCGCGACGCCGGAGCCCCGGACAATCGCGCCACAGGTGGATAAGATCTACGCCACTTGGCAATCACTGCCCGGCGATTACTCTTTCGGGTATCGCCACATCTCAAAATTTCGTCGAATACATCGAGGATATGCTGATGAAATCGTACAATCCCACCAACGGTGAATTGCTCGAAGATCACCGCGCGGACGCCCCTGAGGACGTCGAGCGCAAGCTAGAACACGCCGCTCAGGCCTACGAGCACTGGCGCAAGACCGACTTCTCCGAGCGCCGCAAGCTGATGCGTCGGGTCGCCGAGCTACTGCGCGAGCGCGAGGATGCTTACGCCGAGCTGATGACCCACGAGATGGGCAAGCCGATCGGGCAGGCGCGCGCAGAAGTCGATAAATGCGCGTGGGTCTGTGGGTACTTCGCCGACAACGCCGAGGACTTCCTCGCCGACGAGCCCATGACCTCGGATGGCTCGGACGCCTACGTGCGCTTCGATCCCATCGGGCCCGTGCTGGCGATCATGCCCTGGAACTTCCCTTTCTGGCAGGTCTTTCGCTTCGCGGCCCCCAACCTGATGGCCGGCAACGTCGGCCTCCTCAAGCACTCCCAGAATACGTTGGGTTGCTCCAAGGCTATCTCCACGGTCTTCGAGGATGCGGGCTTCCCGAAGGGTGCCTTCGACTCGCTGTTCGTCGACCACGACGCCGTCGAGTCGATCATCGAGGACGACCGTGTCCGGGCGGTGACGCTGACCGGCTCCACCCGCGCCGGGCGTGCGGTCGCCGCCCAGGCGGGACGCGCGATCAAGAAGACCGTCCTGGAGCTGGGCGGCTCCGATCCGTTCATCGTACTGCACGACTGTGACTTCGAGCATACACTGGAGAACGCGGTCGTCGGCCGCACCCAGAACAACGGCCAGAGCTGCATCGCCGCCAAGAGGTTTCTGGTCGAGGACGGCGTCCACGACAAGTTCGTCGAAGAGCTCGGCCTGCGCTTCGCTTCTCTGACCATCGGCGACCCCGAGGACGAAGACACCGACATCGGCCCCCTCGCCCGCGAGGATCTGCGAGACGACCTGCACGACCAGGTCACCCGATCGATCGAGGCCGGCGCGACGCTCGAGGTGGGCGGTGAGCCGCTCGACGGCCCGGGATATTTCTACAAGCCGACCCTGCTGACCGACGTCGAGCCGGGCATGGCGGCCTTCGATGAGGAGACCTTCGGGCCCGTCGCGGCCGTGACCCGCGTCGAAGACCTGGACCACGCCATCCGCCTGGCCAACAACAGCGCGTTCGGCCTCGGCGCCTCGATCTGGACCGACACGGGGCGCGGCGAGGAAGCCGCCGCCCGCATCGAAGCCGGGCATGTCGCGATCAATGGCATCGTCAAATCCGACCCACGCCTTCCATTCGGCGGCGTCAAGACCTCGGGCTACGGCCGCGAGCTCTCCCTCCACGGCATCCGCGAATTCGTGAATATGAAGACGGTCTGGGTAGCGTAGCAGCGCGCGGCGTCCGCCGCGCGGGCGGTTCCGCTCGCGCCGATGGCGCTCGCTAGGGGTTAAGCGGTTTCGCTCGCGCCGATGGCGCTCGCTAGGGGTTAAGCGGTTGCATATTCGACACTGACGTCAGATCTGTAACCGCTAACCGCTAACCGCTAACCGCTAACCGCTAACCGCTAACCGCTAACCGCTAATCACTTGACTTCTACCGCGACTTGCCCAATCTTTGACGCAGTGCGTCATATGACGCGGCGCGTCAAAACATGACGCGTTCGAGTTCTACACTCCAAGCGGAGGGCCAAGAGATGGCTATTTCAGTAAACGATCAGAGACTGCTGGAAGGCAGTGAGAAAACGCTGGCGAGACTCCAGGATCTTCAGATTCAAGACGCCGAAGCACGCGCAGCCGTCCAGATTGCGCGCGGCGTACTCGAGGGTGGTATCGAGCAACTTCGCCGCTCCATGAACCGCGAGGACATCGCAGCACTGCTCTCCGGGGAGATGGAAACAGTACTCAAAGAACCCAAGAGCACGTCCGCCGAGGCGATGTCGCGGGTCTACTACTCGCTTCAAAAGCTCTACGCCGAGCGTCGCACCGAGGGCGAGCCGGTGACCGAAAAGGACGAGCAGATCCGGGCATTCCTGGACCGATTCACCCCTTCGGACTTCATCAACACGTCCTTCACCACCGCGCTGAGCGCGTGGGAGCGCGCCAGCGACGTCGCCGGGCAGTATATCCCCGACGAGGTCAAGAAGCTGTCGACGCAGGCGCTCGACCGTGCCCGTGAGACCCGCGGCCGCCTCGAGGAAGCCGGACAGAACGCCCTCAAGGCGTTCTCCGACCTCGAAAAGGCCCGCGACGCCGCCAAGAGCGACTACCTGGCCGCCCGCGAGCTCACCAGCGCCGCACTGCGCATGATCGACCGCTACGACGAGCTCAATGATATCGTCCCACCGGTCAGCGAAATCATGAGCCCCTAACACGGCTCATACAAATTTCACTTCGCGCCCGATAGCGCGAGTTATTGCGAAGTGAATATCCCCCACCGACGCCCCCAACTGGCGTTCGGTGGGGTTTTTTGTGTCTCGACGCTCGTGCCGTTGCATCGGCGCCATCTCTGGTTAGCTTACTCAGAGTGAATCGACTTCAAGGAGAAAGAGTATGTGCGGAAGATTTACGCTCGCGACCAACGCCGAGGACATCGCCGACCTGTTCGACGTCGACGACGTGCCCGACCTGAAGCCCCGCTACAATATCGCGCCGACTCAGGACGTTCCTGTCTGCCGGGCCGACGACGGCGAGCGCGGCGTCGCCGAGTTGCACTGGGGGCTGGTGCCCTTCTGGGCCGACGAAAAGAAGATCGGCAACCGCATGATCAACGCCCGCGGCGAGACCGTGGCGAGCAAGCCGGCGTTTCGTGCGGCATTCAAGTACCGCCGGTGCCTGATCCCCGCCGACGGCTTCTACGAGTGGAAGAAACAAAAAGACGGCAAGCAGCCGTACCGCATCCGACGCGAGGACAACGCGCCGTTTGCCTTCGCTGGACTCTGGGAGCAATGGAGTGACGAGAACAACGAAAAGCTCGAGTCCTTTACGATCATCACCACCGACGCCGCCGATTGGCTTAGCGATCTGCACGACCGCATGCCCGTGATCATGGAACCCGACCACTTCGATCTGTGGCTCGATCACGAACAAGAGGATTACGACGCCCTCGAAGATCTCCTCGTTCCCTACCAGCGCGATGACGTGATGACCTACGAGCCGGTCAGCCGCGAGGTGAACTCACCGTCCAATGATCGCCCCGAGATCATCGAGCCGATCGACGGCTAGCGATCGGCCAGGTGAATACGCGGTTTTCTGTCGCTCGGCGACGCAGTGGTGAAGTTGAGATCAGGAGGACGCCGGAGCCCCCTCCATGTTCACACATCGTCACACGGAGAGAAGAACCATGCTGGGCGACGAGATCAGCGATGCATTATGGGAGCGACTCCACGCCAGGATGAGCGGTGATACGTGTCCGGGCTGCCGCCAGCGGCTGGACCGAGCACATATCGAGCTCCAACCGGTGGAAGGCCGCGTGCAGGTCAAGTGCTTGCGTTGCGATTACACCTACCTCGACAACGGCAACGGCGTCCTGACCGACGTAGAGAACCCCGACATCAGTCAGGAATTCGGCTCGCATTAACTCGGGGATCTGTGCATAACATGCCTCGGCACATGCACCGACGAGGCTCCGATGTTGAGACGTTTCGACCGCGATCCCTTTTTCATCCATGACGAGACGCTGCGCGAGGTCGTCGCGCACGTGCTTACCACGGACCAACCCAACGCCCGCCGCGGCGCGTGGGGCATGGGCCTGCTCGCCGCGCACCGCCTGGTGGCCAAGGCCGTGCAGGCGGGCCGATGGCTCGACGACACGCTGTTTCCCGGCTATCGCACGCGCCGCGTCGAATCCCCGGTCTTCATCGTGGCGAACCCGCGCAGCGGGACGACGTTTCTCCATCGGTTGATGTCGCTCGACGAGCAATTCTTCCACCTGAAGCTGTACCACACCCTGTTTCCGTCGGTGTCGCTGATCCGACTCTTTCACTCTCTGGATGAACTTGAAGGGCCGGTCGGCGACGCGCTACGCGCGGTGACGCGCCTGGTCGAGCGGCTGGCGTTCGGGGGGTGGGACGACATCCACCGCATCGGATTTCGACGCGCCGAGGAGGACGAAGCACTCTTCGTGCTCAACCTGCTCACGCCGGCGCTGTATTTGCTGCTCCACGAGATCGACGACGTGCCGACGCCCGGCTACCTCGACACCGCACCGCGCGAGGTACGCGACCGTATCATCCGTTACTACCGCGATAGCATCACCCGGATCGCCGAGGCCGAGCAGGCCGACGGTCGCCTCCTGGAGAAAAGCGTGCTCATCGGCGGCCGCATCCAGACGATGCTCGAGGTCTATCCGGATGCGCGATTCGTCCACCTGGTTCGGCATCCCTATCGCGCCATCCCCTCCTTCGTCAGCATGTTTCGATCGACGTGGCACGCCGTCTCGCCGTCCATCCCGGACGAAAGCCCGGAGACGCGGCGCCTCACGGAGCTCGGCATCGACTACTATCGGCGACTCCACGACGTGGCGTCCGAGCTCGACGACGAGCGTGTACGCACGGTCATGTTCGGCGACCTGGTAGGCAAACCCGTCGAGACATTGGAGGGCATCTACGACTGGCTGGACACGCCCATGACAGACGCCTTTCGCGCGTCTGTCGAATACGAGTTAGCACACCCCGCCAAGCACAAGAGCAACCACGAGTACTCACTCGAGCAGTTCGGGATCTCCCGCGATTTCATCTGCGAGCAGCTCGCGGATGTGTTTGAGGAGTACGGGTTCGAGAAATGAGTTGGTCGGTCGTCGGTCGTCGGTGGTCGGTGGTTTTCGCGACCTGCGGAAACCGCCCCTGACGCGTTTCTAAGAGGGGTGGGCCGTTTAGAGTGGTGCGAGACGCCGACCAATGACCCACTCCCCCATATCTCCCACTCACCCACTCACCCTTTCCGAAACCGTCATCGGCAGCCCGTCCATCGGATGCAGCGTGACGTTGGCCTCCATCTCCACCTCGGCGTAGCCGGCGAGATCGAGGTCAAAGCGGCGGAGGGTCTCGGCGAGGATGAGCTTGGCCTCCATGACCGCGAAGTCGGCGCCGACGCATTTGCGCGGACCGCCGCCGAACGGGAAATGCGCGTACCGGTGATACTCCTGCTTCCGCTCGGGCGCGAAGCGCTCCGGGTCGAAGCCCTGGGGGTTCCGCCAGACATCCGGGTTATGGTGCACCAGGTACGGCGCGGTCACCACCACGCAGCCCGCCGGTATGTGATAGCCGCGAATCTCGTCGTCCTCGATCGGCTCGCGCTCGATGGTCCATGCAGGCGGGTACATCCGCATCGACTCGTCGAGGACCTGCTCCAGATACTGCAACTCACCAACCATCTCCACCGGGTCTCGATCCTCGTCCCAGTGCTCGTCGATCTCCGCCTGCAGCTTGCGGCGAACAGTCGGGTGCTCCGAGAGCAGCATGAACGTCCACCCCAGCGCGTTCGACGTCGTCTCGTGGCCGGCCAGCACAAACGTCATCACCTCGTCGCGAATTTGCTTGTCCGTCATCTGCTCGCCCGTCTCTTCGTCCTCGGCGAGCAGGAGCATCGACAGCAGGTCCTGGTGTTCGTCCTCGTGGCCGCGGCGTGCCTCGATCATCTCGTCGACGAGGTCCACGAGCTGAGAGATATACCCCCGCATTTTCAGGTTGTGCGGCGTGGGCACCTCCATCGGAATCGACCACAGCGACGTGATTCGACGGTTTATGTCCCGAAACAGCTCCGCCATCGCTTCACCAATAGCGTCGGATTCGCGACCAATATCGCGGTTAAAGAGCACGCGCCCCACGATCGCCAGCGTCAACCGCGACATCACCGAGGCCACGTCGACTTCGCGGCCCGACTTCGCCGCGCGCGCCAACTCGTCGACGACCTTCTCGGTCTCCTCGACCATGATCTCGGCAAACCGCCGCACCTGCTTTCGGTGGAACATCGGCGCGACCAGGCGACGCTGTCGCAGCCAGAAATCGCCCTCGCTCAGCAGCAAGCCGTTACCCAACACAGGTCGCATGGCCTGGTACGTGATCGCCTTCTTGTAGTTGCGATGGTTGTCCTGCAGCACGTGCTGCACGTCCTCGGGGCGCGTGACGATGTACACCTCGAGGTCGCTGATATTGTAGGAGACGATGTCTCCGTATTTGCGGACGACGTCTCGCACTGCTTCGAGGATGTTCATCCGCGATCGATAGACGGACTGCAGAACCTCCAGCCCGCGCGGTCCGGGTGGGCGGCGTCCATTCGAAGAATCGAGGCGAAACATGTTTGGTCCCGTGGGTGAAAGACCTTAAGAATATGCGGCCAAGATGGCCGCACGACAAAAACTGCATTCGAAGACTAATACCGCACGGTCAAAAAGCAAAACAGCGCCCGTAAGTACCAAGAAAGAAAGCGGGCGACGCCATCAGCGCCGCCCGCTCCTCGACCGTCACCTATTAACCGGGACTATTGCTCCTCGTCCGCGGCCGGCTCATCTTCGGCGGTGTCCTCTTCGGTTGTATCACCTTCAGTAGCCTCGTCGGTCGTCGTATCTTCCTCAGTCGGCTCTTCTTCGGTGGTCTCTTCGGTGGTCTCTTCGG
>JBNJFZ010000123.1:0-1551 GCA_051747295.1 Myxococcota bacterium | reverse complement strand
TCTTCGGTGGTCTCTTCGGTGGTCTCTTCGGCGTCTTCAGTCGCGTCTTCAGCTTCCTCGGTGGCCTCTTCGGCCTCCTCGAGTTGCTGTCGGCTCGTCTCGACGTCCTGCTGGGCATTTTCCAGCTGCTCTTCGAGCTCGCCGGCCCGCTCCTCGGCCTCCGCGGCACGTTGCTCGGCCTCTTCGAGCTCCTTCTTGGTCTTCTCGAGCTCTTCGGTCGGTGCCGGTGCCTCCTCCTCCTCTTCCGAGGGCTCCGGCTTCTTGATGTCGTCCGCCTCGAGGAACGTGTAGTTGAAGGTCAGCAGCACGCTATTCTGGACCTGAACCTTGTCCAGCATCTGCGGATCACTGAGGACGTTGACGTCGTAGCTCAAGCCCAGCCAATCGAGTGCGTTGAACGTCAACGCACCGTTGAACCCGAGTCGCGTCAGGTCGACGGCCGAAGCATCTGTATCGGAATTATTGATGAAGGGAATCATGGCGGTTGCACCCAGGCGGTAGTCGATACGCTGCTCCGGGAACTTACCCTGAGCGCCGAGGAATGCCTCGGCACCGGCCTGGATGACGTCGTCGAGTTCCTGGACCTGGATATTCGCGCTATTCGGATCGTCCTGGACGATGAGGACGCCGTTCGCGAGCGTCTCACGCGCGCCAAAACCCACGCGGAGCATGGCCTGAATCGCCTGCCTTCGCACCGGCTCGAGGAAGATACCCGCGGACTGGAAGAGCTCGAATGGATTCACCGGGTCGGCCAGGCGCAAGCGGTTCGTAACCTCTGTATCGACGCCCCCGTCGAGCCGCGTGATCTCGTAGTTCTTCTGGTCCCCCGTCACCCGTTCCGTCGGAAACAGCGACGTCTCGAAGCTCAGCCGCGCGTACGGACCGATCCAATCGGTCAGGAAGTAGTTGTAGATATTCTCGAGCTGGATCTCGTCGTTATTCTTGACGAATTCGGCGATGACCGGCGTGCGCGCCCAACTCGTATTGTAGGTGAGCGTATTCGAGACCTTGTGCTTGCCTTCGGTGAAATCCAGCCCGCCGAGGATATTGCCGCCCAGCATCACGCTATTGCCGTCGTTCTGGCCGACGACGTTGCTATTCGACACCAGGTTGAAGGTGGCGCTGGTGCTCAATCGGCCGTCGAAACCGTCCTCGCGCTCCCCATCCTCCTCTTTCTTGACGTCGTCTTCCTTGACGATCTCGGTTTCGCCTTCTTCCTGGGCGAGCACGCTCGAGGAACCGAGCAGGAGCGAAGCGGCAACGAGGCCGAATAACAAACGTTTGGCAAACACCATATCTTTCTCCGAGGTCACATACCATCAGCCAACCGCGCCATGCACACGGCCACATTCATTCTGTCGCACTAAGAGTTGATTCGTGTGCAAAAAGTCTCCCGTCGCCATCGTCGGCTGATTTTCCCGCTATCTTCGCCGTCAATACTCGACGATGCCTTTGGCATCGCCTGCGTTTGCCGGCTTCGATACCGAAAAAATCATCTCGCCGAGGCTCGGTCCGACTTGTTACACACGAATCAAGAGTTAAACTCACCGA
>JBNJFZ010000122.1:0-17266 GCA_051747295.1 Myxococcota bacterium | reverse complement strand
ACCCTGTCCTCCATTTACCGTCGGCGTAGACTCTGGAATGATGGTGGATATGCAGACATGGACCACGACATTGCTATCGAAACGCATCGCGCTCCTCGCCACGCTCCTGTTGTTGGCGACCGCTCACGGTTGTTCGTGCGACGACGAGCAGGACATCGACGGCGCGGATGTCACCGTCGATGCATCGGATTCCACCGACGTAGGCGATGCAGACAACGACACAGGTTCGACGGACGCCGCGTCGGACGCGGACGCCACGTCAGATGCAACGGACACGGATCTGGACGCGCGCCATGACGTCGGCGAAGACGCCGATTCTTCGAGCGATGCGGCCGCAGAAGACGCCGACGACGCGGACACCGCTGCCGAGGATGCGGATTCCGGGTCCACCGACGTTAGCGATACCAGCAACTCGGATACCGACGACGCGACTGAAGACGCGAGCGACGTCGCCGCTGACACATCGACCGACAGCGCAACACCAGCGGGCAACTGCATCTCGGGCGCCAGCGGAACCCACGCGGTGAGGTTTAGCTGGCGAGGCAATGGGCCGAACTCCACGGCCTACGTCGACTACGAGATCAACGAATTACCGGACACCTCGCGCTGGAAAGTCGGCGCGTACTCTCAGAGCTTCTCCTACTCGCCTGTCTACACCGACACCTTCCTGGGTGAAGGCGGCCTCGAGCTCAGCGGCACGGTCTTCATGGACGTCGAGCTCAGCACCGACGGGCTCGGCTCTGTGTCGAAAGCCACGATCGCCGTCTACGGGCGAAGCTTCAATACGACGTCTCCGGGCAGCTTCGACTGGCAGACATTTTCCGGCACCGGCGCGGCCCCGTCGGGCCTGGTCTCGAACAGCGCGCCCTACCAGTGGTACGGCGCCGATGCGACCGACGCTCTGCCCAGCGGCGACGACGGCATACTGCTGCGCCTGCGCCCCGGCCCGCCGTCGAATAGCCTCGTGGTCAACAGCGTTGAGATTTGCTTCGACACGCGGTGATACCACACCGACGTCACCCGTATTTCCGTCGCGCGCTTGTCGTCTGCCGTCGGCGCTGATATAAGGTTTCGCCCCGGGCGTATAGCTCAGCGGGAGAGCGCTCGCCTCACACGCGAGAGGTCCCTGGTTCGAAACCAGGTACGCCCACTTCAGAAGACCCCGATACCGCAAGGTGTCGGGGTTTTTTGCGTCTGGAGGCCGCGCAGAGCTTCCCCGGGTCGGCCGGGGGCAACACAACCACGCAACGCGCGGCACAGGTGTAGAGTTCGCAGGCTGGCAGCCTGCGCGCCCAAAGCCGTTGCGAACCTCACGCCGTCCCCCACCCAGGCGATGCCATAGCGTCGTCGAGAACGGGTCAGACCTGTAGCGGATCGCGGTCTACGCAACTTTGTCGGGCATCGCGGCCTCCATCAGCGCCACGTCGGCATCGAGCATACGGTCGGCGCTGAGTAGCAGGCTCTTCGCGAGGCAATAACTTGCGAGATCTGGATGCTTCTCGTGGAGCCTGACCAGGGTGCGAAAGTGCGGATGATCGCGATTGACCGCCGCCTCCGGGCGCTTCTCGGCTTTATCCTCTGCGACACCGCGCGGCGGGCGGGCCATCACCGATCCGAGCTCACGTGAGAGCACGAACAACGGCGAGTCACCGTCCGGCGACCCGAGCTGACACGTGGTGAGCTTGCGATAGCCGGCATCCGTCGACTCCAGGAGCTCCCCGGCGCGCGTGATCAACGACCTGTAGTCCTCGGGCATCTGCTCGTCGATGACGACCGGCATATACACCGCCTCGGGCGAGGCGATAGCCCCGCGCGTCTCGGTCTCGAGGTTCGCCCCGAAAAAGGAGCGAATCTTCGAGACGATCGAGCGCTCGACGCGCTCCTGCAGGTAGCGGCGGACCACGCGACGCACCGCCTGGAGTGAAGTGGCGCTCGAGCCGCTCTTCGCATCGCCCAAAAGTACCGGAACCCCGATCGCGGCGAGCTTGTCACTCAGCTCCGTTGGCCCATCGGAGAAGAGAATCCGCCCGTCGCGCTTCCACGTTTGATACGCCTGCTTCAGCGTCAACGTGCGCCCATCGACCCGCCGCAAAATCGGCCGGCCGTCGTTCTCCACGAGCAAGTCGATCGGCTCGCGCGACAAAAAACCCACCAGGTCCCCGTATCGGTCGACCTCCGCCAGCGACCAGTCCGCCTCGACGCACAACTGCTCGATCCGCTCGAGCAGCGACGGGAGCAACCGCTTATTCGCCGCCTGCTCGAGCAGCTTCATCGCCTTCTCGTAATTCTCGTCGCGCATCACGGTCTCACGCGAGAGCGTGTGCTCGAGGTACCGAGATTTGATCTTGAAGCCGATATTGTAGAAGCGGTGTGCACGCGTGCCGAGGACGTCGTCTGCGACTCCGGTGAGCGCCAGCGTGAGCCCTCGGTTGTAGAAACCGTAGACCGGCTCGAAGCTATACGCCGCCACGATCTCGGTGCCCTCGTGTTTGACGCGCGTCTTGGGCGCTCCCTCGACGTCGAACTCTTCGTTGATGAGCCTCGGCTCCGAGAACGCTCCGTCGACCGGGGTGCGGTCCTCGAAGTACACGTCGGTCTCCGAGTGGTTGCACCAGTGCGCGAGCGTCTTCTGGATCCCCTCGACGAGCTGTCCATATCGATGGACGTCGCCGGCCAAAAAGATGGTCACCTGCGTGCCTTCGACCGGCATGTCGAGCTTCGTCTTGGTGAACGACCGGTCCTCGTGGAACAGCACCTCCCAGTATTCACCGCCGCGGCCAGTCTGCACCAGAATGGCGTCCGGCTGGAGCGCGAAGACCGACACGAATCCGATCCCGAACTTACCGATCTTGGTGAGGTCGCGCTCCTTAGTCGACGCGAAGAGCCGCGTGAACTGATCGTCGATGATCTTCTCGTCCATCCCCTCGCCGTAGTCGTCCACGTGCAGCGCAATCGTGCCCTCGTGACCATCACCGGCGATGTACTCGGTCCAGACATCCACGGTCGGACTGCCCGCATCGATGCTGTTCTGCACCAGCTCGCGGAAGCAATCGAGCGGCGAGCTGAACTGGGTCACCAGGTTGTCGAGGACCCCGAGGTCTGTGTCTTTTTCGGCCATGGTCTTCGCCTCGTCTTATCGCGTTACTGCTTATCGCGTTACTGCTTATCGCGTTACTGGGGTCTCTTGCCGATCTGATTCGCGGCCGCCTCGCTGGCGTTGAGCCGGCGCACGATCGAGTCGACTTCATTCTGGAATCGCTCCTCGGCGGCGCGCTCCTCGGCATCGCGTCGAAACTCGACGTAATCCTCGATAAAGCCCACGATCTGGTCGGCGTCGACGGGACGGCAAAGCTGTCGGATGATCTGCTCGCGCTCGGCGGCGTCGGCCGCAAAGTAGCGATCGGGGTATTCGAAGTCCTGAATGTGTGCGCGGATATTATTGCAGACCGATTCCACGTTGCGACCCGATAGGTCGTTTTCTGCGGCGACCTCGCCGATTCTCTGCCACGCATCGGCCGCGTCGGGCACGAACGGCTCCAGATCGCCGAGCATGATCTCGCGGACCAGGGTCACGTACTCGTCTGGCTCGGTCGGCCCCTCTACGCTCACCGGATTCTGGGCGATACGGCTGATGGTCGCCTCGTCCATATGCAGCGTATTCGCGTCACACATCAGGAACCACTTGCCGTCCTTGGGCAATAGCGTCCCGTCGAAGATGCCGAAGACCGCGCCCAGGTTCTGCTTTTCCTCCATCCGCAGCCCCTGGCTGCCCCGCGAGGCGAACGCCGTGTCGATATCCGGCCAGTACACACCACAGACGCCGTCGAAGCCGTAGACCTCTTCCTTGAAAATTCGCACCAGGTTGCGCGCCGAGGCGTTCTGGTAGCTCGACGCCCACTCGGTACGGCGAATCACGCGGAACCTCGCCGGGACGTCGCGCTTTCGGCAGTAGTCGAGAAAATAGTTCCCCACCGCGTGTGCGGTGATCGTCTTGCCGGAGCCAGGGCGGCCGAGCCCGAACAGGACCGGGTTGAGCTTCTTGGGGTTTCGACCCGCTTCGAAATCGTAGCCCGCGACATCGCGCGCCAGCCTCAGGCCGGCGCTCACGTACTCCTCGTTGCCCACGATGTCGTCGACCACGACCGCGATGAGCTGCGAGCGGTCGTCGGTCTGCTCGCGCACCTCCAACCCATCATACGGATAGCCCAGAACCGTGACCTCACGCCCGGCGAGGCTGTCGCGCAGCGGTTTGACGCTGCTGTTGTCGATGTAGTCGAGCACGGCGCGCCGCAGCAGGCTGAAGAACGCCACCGTCGCTCCGACCACGCGTCGGCCGGCCTTCTCTGCGTCGGCAGCAGCCGCGCCCTCGGCCTTCATCTTCGTGTACGCCGCCGCGATCTTGACGACGCGGGTCAGCAATTCCTCCGGCGGCCCGTCCTGGGCGAGCAATGCGCCCAACCCGTCCAGATCGAGCGAACCCTCGACGCTCGGCTCGCCCAGCCACTCCACGGCATGGCGGTGGAACGTGTCCGCCATGACGACGAGCTGAAACGCACCGAGGAACTGGCGCTGCTCCCGCGAAAGCGTCGGCAGCACGAACGACTGCGCAGCGTCCTCGATCTCGGATAAAATCACCCCGCGAAGCCGCTCCGAGGACAAAAGCCCGGCGTCTCCGGCATCCACGAGGGCGTCGAGCATCCCGACCTGCTTCGCGGTCTTTCCGAACGGGCCACCTTCGAGGTCTTCATAAACTCTGGGGAGCGCCGATTCGACGACGATGCGCTCGACCGCGCCCCGATCGAAGCCCTCCTCGGGCAATGTGATGTCGATGGGCTCGAATGTTGTGTTCATGCGCTCGGCGTAGCTTCGGCGGACGCGCCGCCTGGTGGGTGAGTGGTGACGTCGTTTCCAACATACGAAACAACTCGGCTACTGACGAGCGCAACCACTCACCCACCTCGGTATTACTGACATGCCGCGCGAATGTGCGGATGGCAGGGGAGTCCATCGATGAAGCCATCGATGACGTCTGCGGTCTCGGCGGCCTTTTCGACCTGCACGTAGTGCCCCGCTCCACCGAAGTACGTGACGCTGGCGTTATCGCCGATCGGGTCGGCGACGGTCTGCTGCAGGAACGCCGGGTTCATGAACGGATCGTCGGAGACCAGGATCAGCGTCTCCGCGCGAATCTTGAAGAGCTCGTCGGCGAAGTCCGCTCCGGTCCATGCTTCCAGTGACTGGCGCGAGGCCTGCGGGGCGACCGTGGCGGCCGAGTCCATGAGCAACTGCAGCTCGGACGGCTCGAGCGCGACCGACGAGATCTGGAAGACGATCTCTTTGAGCGCAGGATTCTCGGCAGATGCGTAGAATAGGTCGTAGGCGGACTGCGGCAGCGGGAAGCCCGACGCAGGAACCGGCGACATGAGCATCAGACCCTGTATGCGACCGGGACGCATCGATGCGACCTTCTGGGCGATCGCGCCGCCCATGCTGTGGCCGACGAGGACAAAGCGCCCCGAGCGCGCGTCCGACGCCACCGCGAGCACGTCGCGGGCGTAGTTTTCGATGGTGTAGCCGGACGCGGGCTTCGAAGAGTCGCCCGTGCCGCGCAGATCGGGAATGATCAGTCGGTAGCCGTCGGCCTGCAGCTCGTTTGCCAACAGATCGAAGACCGACCCGTCGACGCTCCAGCCGTGCACCATGACGATGTCGCGCGAACCCTCGCCGATCACCCGATATGATACGGTCTCTCCATCGCTCGTAGTCGCCGTATGCACGCCCTCGCCCGGCTTCGTCGCCGGAGACAATGCCTGACTGCTGGTCTCGACCGAACCCGACTCACTTCCCGTGGTGTCCGGACCCATCGCCTCCGAACAGCCCGTCAGACCGAGCAATACCGTCATCGTGAGAATTAAAATCCCTCTGAGTGTCTTCATCTCTCTCCCTGTACTCTATAAGCAACAACACTGACCCTACATAAAACCCTTCAGTTTGACGTCATGTTCCTCCTCGTCCTCGGGTGGGTGATACGCGAGGCCGCCCTCCACGGCCTCGCTACGCTCGACCGCGTCTACGCAAAGAACTCATCGAGCAGATCGGCGGTCTCTTCGGCACGCTCGACCTGGATATAGTGTCCGGCCCCTTCGACATGAACGAGCTCGGCGTTCGCGATCGGACCGACCACGGCCTCTTGCAGAAACTCGACCGGCAAAAATGGATCGTCGCTGGCGATGACCAGCGTCTCGGCGGTGATGTCAACGAGTTGACCGGAGAATCCGCCCTCGGTCCACGCTCGATACGACTGCTCAATACAGGCAGTGGGGATCACGCCGGCGTCATCCAGCATGTCGTCTTTGCGAGCTTCGTCGAGGTCGAGGCACGCCATACCGAGGATCGCATCCTGACTCGCGCGATTCTCCCCGGAGTTGAAGAATAGCTGGTCCATCTCGTCGGGCAGGCTGATACCAGAGGCAGGTACCGGGCTGATGAGCACCAGCCTCTCCACACGCTCGGGATATGTGGCCGCGAGCATCTGTGCGACCTGTCCCCCCATGCTGTGGCCGACGAGGCCGAAGGTCTCAGCGTCGGCATCGTCAGCGGCGGCAACGACGTCTCCGATGTAGTCTTCGATTCTATACGAGTCGGCGGCCTTGCTGGACTGGCCCGCCCCTCGAAGGTCAGGGACGATGAGGCGATATTTCTTCTGGTCGAGTTGCTCGATGAGGTCGTCGTAGACCGCCCCCGAGACCATCCAGCCGTGAACCAGGACGAGATCCTGGGCGCCATCACCGATAACGCGGTATGAGATGTCGAGTCCGTCGTTAGTCGTCTTGTGTCGCATCTTTTCCTCCTGGGACGTTCCCGGATGGGAACCAGTTTTCATGAATTGTCGGGTGCGTCTCGGCTCGCGGAAGCATCGCCCGAAGGCGAGTGCTTCGCGGTATCCAGTACTCTTTGAATGACCTCTTCGATCGAGCTTACGTCCTTCTCCATGATACGCTCGACCGATCGGCGAAGCCGAGCGCGCTGAGCCTCGTCGAGCTGCATCGCGGTGACCACCACGATAGGGATCTGGCTCCACCGCACGGTCTTGCGCATGGTCTCGGCGACCTCGAATCCGTCCATGCCTGGCATCATCAAATCCAAGACCACGACGTCGGGCTGCACATCTTCGAGGACGTCGAGGGCTTCTGTACCATCACGTGCGGTGTAGACATCCCATTCGGCGCGTTTGAGGTGACGCTCGATGAGCTCTCGGATGTCGGCCTCGTCCTCGACGACGAGCGCGACGCCATTGCCCGTCTGGCCGAAGCGCGAGAGGACCTCGATCAGCCGCTCACGCTCGATGGGCTTGACCAGATACTCGGAGGCCCCCAGCGCAAAGCCGATACTCTTATCGTCGACCATGGATACCATCACGACCGGGATGGCGGCCAGCTCTGGGTCGGACTTGAGCTCCGAGAGGACCGACCAACCGTCGCGCCCCGGCATCATGACGTCGAGGGTGATGACGTCGGGGCGCGCCTCTCGGGCTATCTCGATGCCTTGCTCCCCATCGAGCGCGGCGATGACCTGGAACCCGCGCGGCTCGAGGAACCGCCGCATCAATTCGTGGACGTTCGTGTCGTCGTCGATAACCAGGACCCGTCGGCCTGCAGCGTCGAACTCGATGTCATCGAGATCTTCGAGATCGACGGTTACCTGCGACTCCTCTGCGTCCGATCCAGATCGGCGAAACGGCAAGATGACGGTGAAGGTCGAACCTTCGCCGGGTTCACTGTCGAGGTGAATATGGCCCCCCATCATCTCGGTGAAGCGCTTGCAGATCGTGAGCCCGAGGCCGGTCCCGCCGTGCTCTCGCGTGGACGAATTATCGGCCTGCGTAAAGGGCTCGAACAGCTGTGCCTGCTTGTCCTCGCTGATCCCGGTGCCGGTGTCGCTGACCTCGATACGGATGAAGCGGTCCCCGTCGGCGAACTCCTCCCTGGTGGCCACCTCGATATGCCCGCCTTTGGTGAACTTCGCGGCGTTGCCCACGAGGTTCAGCAAGACCTGCTTGAGCTTGGTGCGGTCGGCCATGAGCTCGCCTTCGTGGTCGAGGCTCATGGAAAATGAGTTGTCGTTCTTATCGATCATCGGCCGAGTGGTCTCGACGACCTCTTCGAGGAGTCTGTCGAGGTCGACGGGCATGAAGTCGATGTCCATCTTCCCGGCTTCGACCTTGGACAGGTCGAGGATGTCGTTGATCAACGCGAGGAGGTGCTCGCCAGCGTGGTGAATCTTCGAGAGATCCTCGCGGACGCCCTCGACGTCGAGGGACTCGGTGTCACCGGCTCCGAGCTCGAGATCCTCGTCGATGAGCGCCGCATAGCCGATCACGGCGTTGAGCGGCGTGCGTAATTCGTGGCTCATATTGGCCAAAAACGCGCTCTTGGCCCGGCTCGCCTCCAGCGCACGCTCTTCGGCTTCCCGTCGGTCCTCGACCTCGCGCTCGAGTCGTTGATTGGTCTCGACGAGCTGTCGGGTGCGCTCCTCGACGCGGGTCTCGAGCTCGTCCCGCGCCTGACGCAGCTCCTCCTCCATCTCCTTGCGCCCGGAGATATCCTGGATGGCGACCAGCGATCCCCACTGCTCCCCGTCCTCATCGTACATCGGCTTGGCGGAGACCAGCGTCCAGATGCTCGCGCCGTCGCGGGTGACCCACTGGTGGTCGAACATCTCTTCGACGCCCTGCTCACGGCGTTTGAGGTTGTCCCTGGCGCGAGCCGTCCATTCCTCGTCCATGTAGTCGAACAACATGTTGCCGACGAGTTCGTCGCGCGAATAACCCAGCATCTTCGCGATGCTGTGATTGGCGTAGACGATCTTCCCACCGAGTCGACAGACGAGGATTCCATCGTTGATCGTCTCGACGATCGTATCGAATGGAAGCTCCTCACGGTCTCGCTCAGCGTCCCACGCCACAGACTCATCATCAGATAGGCTCATACGATACTGCAAACAAATGTAGACAAAACGTGTTACTTTTAGTCTGCAACACCGGGCCGCAAATATGCAAGAACGATCGCGATGAAGCCTCGGAGACTGCGCCATATCCGAGGCGTCGGCCGACGGGCATCAGGCTTCGGGAGCCATGCGTTCGGCCGGGAGTACCCGCGGGAGTTCCTCGAGCGGGACGATACCTCGGTTGACCAACCAGATCGCCGACTCGCGCATGGTATGAAGCCCTGCGTCGACCGCAATATCCCGGAGTTCGTCGACTGGCAGCCGTCGAGAGATCGCCTTGCGCATGTCCTCCCGCACGCGAAGGTACTCGATCACCGCGATTCGCCCCCGGGTGCCGCGTCCGCCGCACACCGAGCAGCCCTGGCCGCGGTAGCACTCGAACGCATCAGGCGTTTCGTCGGGATAGAGCTCGGCGAGGATCTCGGGCTCGGGGTCGGCGGGTTCCTTGCAGTTTTTGCAGATGCGCTTGGCCAGTCGCTGCGCGATCACCGCGATGAGCTCACTGGCGATCGAGTTGGGCTGCATACCCAGATCGAGCAAGCGTTGGATGACGTCGACAGCGTCGTTGGTATGCAGGGTCGACAGCACCAGGTGGCCGGTCTGAGAGGCGCGAATCGCCTCCAGTGCGGTCTCACCGTCGCGGATCTCACCGACGAGGATGACGTCCGGGTCCTGGCGGACGAACGAGCGCATCGCGTCGGAAAAAGCAAAGCCTATCTGGGGGCGCGCCTGGGTCTGCTCGACGCCCGCGATCGAATATTCGATCGGGTCCTCGACGGTGATGACCTTTCGCGAGGCATCCGCTGCCAGGACCTGGAGCCCCGCGTACAGCGTGGTCGACTTCCCCGATCCGGTGGGTCCGACCACGAGAATCATGCCGCCCGGGCTGTCGAGCAGTCGCCGGTAGTCCCTGGCGACGTCGGGGGGGAAGCCGAGCTCCTGGATGTCCAGGATCCGCTGGTCCTGCGGCAGCAGGCGAATGACCGCGTACTCGCCGTGGAGCGTAGGCTGGGTCTGAACGCGCAGGTCGAAGGTCTTGCCCCCGGAGCGTCGCCGGAAGCGACCGCCCTGGGGGAGTCGCCTCTCGGCGATGTCCAGGCCGGCGTTGATCTTGATGATATTGACGAGTCCTCGAAGCTCGTCGGGTCGAATATTGTAGTGCGCCATATCGACGAGCTCACCGTCGATGCGAAAGCGCACGCGCACACCCTCGTCGTAGCGCTCCAGGTGGATGTCGCTGGCACGCTCGGCGACCGCATCGAGGAGCATCGACTCGAAGAGCGCGACCATTTTGGTGTCGACACGTGTCGTCGACATCAGATCGCGATCGCTGCCCAACACCGTATCGACTTGCTCGCCGAAGTCGACGTCTTCGTGCTCGAGGCGCCCCGATGACAGCGCTCGCCACAACCTCTGGAAATCAGTGGGCGTGACCAGGCAAATCTCGTAATCGTCGACGCCCATCGCGGCGCCGAGCCCCGTGAACGCCGCGCCCGGCTGGCTGGTCACCACCGTCGCGCGTCCGTGTTGGATGCGGATCGGGATGACGTGGTTGAACTCCATATAGGCGTGCGAGAGTCGGCCGAAGACCGCCGGATCGATGTCCCTGAGGATGTCGCGAACGTTGCCGAACTGCAGGCCGGACTGCTCGGCCAGCGCGCGAAAGACGCTCGTCTCGTCGTAACCCTCGTCGACGAATCCTTGCCAGAGGTGCTTGCCGGTCTCCGAGGCATGACGGGTCACCTCGGAGAGGTCCTCCGGGGTGACTGCGCCACGGTGAATCAGGATATCCCCGAGGCCGCGAGCGTAGTCGATCTCGCCGAGCAGTTCTTCATCGAAGTCGTCCTCGGCGACGCGCGTGATGCGGACGAGTTGCTGGGGCTGATCGTGCGTGCCCAGCGGGACGAGCAGGCGGCCGCCCACCTCGAGGTGCTTCAACAGGCCCGAGGGCACGGTCGCCCCGGACGCCGACACAAGGATGGCATCGAATGTCTCGTCTTCGAGATCGCGGAGTCCATCCCCCTGGCGTACATCGACGTTCATGCCCCCCAATTGTTCGAGGACGCGCTCGGCGGTGCGTGCCATGGCCGGAATACGCTCGTAGGTCACGACTTTGACGCCGAGTTGCGACAGGAGCGCGGCGGTATAGCCCGTCCCGGTGCCGACTTCCAGCACCCGATCGCCCGGGACGATCTGGAGCCCGTGGACCAGCGCTCCGACGGCGTTTAGGGGCGGCGGCGAGCCCAGGAGTACCGGAAAACGTGCGCTGGCCTGGCGATCGAGCGTGACGTCGGCGAAGTCGTCGCGCGACACCTCGTCGAGGGCTTTGCGGACCGCCGTATTGGGGCGCTCGCGGAACTCGTTCTTCGATGACTCGTCTTTGCTCATGAACAACTCCGTGGTCGCCCCCTTCCAAGAGGGTACGATCGGGCGCTTCCATCCAGATGACGCCGCCGAGTGTTGCACGTTGAAGAGACGAAGAAAACGATCAAAACTCGGGGAGGAATTGCCCGGCAACCCCCTCGATTTTCCTCTTCGCAACCCGCCGTCATGAGTGAGCCGTTGCAGCCACACCTTCCCTCGCGCCTCGACAGCTTCGAGGTACTCGAGGAGATCGGGCGAGGTGGGATGGGCGCAGCGTGGCGCGCACGTCACCGCAATACCGGCGACGATGTCGTCATCAAGACGGTGATGAGTGCTCAGCACCCGGGGCGACGCGCGATGTTCGTGCGCGAGGCGCGTTCGATGGCGGTGATGGAGCACGAGGGTATCATTCGCATCCTGGACTTCGGTCAGGCTGGCGCCAACCACGACCGATTCGACGAAGGTGCCCTCTACATCGTGATGGAGCTCGCCGAGGGCGGAAGCTTGCACAACTCGGACATCGACGACTGGCAGTCGCTGCTCCAGCTCACCCTCCAGGTTCTCGACGCCCTGGCTCACGCGCATGCGCGCGACCTGGTTCACCTGGATCTCAAGCCCGAGAATATTCTGGTCGCCCGAACACGGACCGGCCGCCCGAGTTATCGACTGGCTGACTTTGGCATTTCGCGCTCACTGACCGACATCACCGAAACCTCACAACTCAGCGGCACGCCACACTACATGGCACCGGAGCAAGGCCTCGGCCGGGCGAGCTCACTCGGTCCGTGGACCGATCTCTACGCGCTCGGATGTCTGATATGGGAGCTCGCAACTGGACGTCCTCCGTTCTCGGGCGGGAACGCTATCGAGATCATCAATGCGCACGTCCACGCCTCGCTCCCCGCGTTCTCACCGCGCTTCGACGTGCCCGAAGGGCTCGAGACATGGCTTCGACGACTGCTCGAGAAGAGCCCCATTCGACGGTACCGACGAGCCGCAGATGCCGCCTGGTCCTTCGGACTGCTCGGACCACCCACGCGCCCGAGCGACGACGATGCCTTCTCCGAGGCGGACGACGTCGCGGACAGCGATCGCACCGAGGACTACGCCGACACGGTGCTGGAGTCGGTTCCCCGAGGCATGCTGACCACGCTCGATGTGATGAACACGACCGCCACACGATCCCCGGAAGTGGTGGACTCGGACCCGAGTTGGCTCACGACGCCCCGGCGGCCGGTGACCCGCCCACCGCTGACCGACCGGTGGGTGCCCCAGTCGCGCCGAAGCGATACGACGCCGATTCCAGACGCCGGGCTGGGCCTATTCGGGCTGCGACCGCCTCCTTTCGTCGGGCGTAAACACCAGCTGGACACTCTGTGGAGACAATTCCAGGGGGTCATCGAGGGAGGACCACGCCACCTGGTGATCTGCGGCGAATCGGGCGTGGGCAAGACCCGCCTGACCCGTACCCTGAGTCGACGACTCAGGGGCCTGGGGCAAGCCACTGAGCTATTCGTCGATCTGGAGCAGCTCCCGTGGCGAGAGGCGGTGCCCCACGCGTTACGACGCTACTTTCAGCTCGGAGGGCCCGCCCCACCTGACAACTTCGACGAACAAGTCCAACTGATCGCGCCCGGCGCCGATCCCGCGGCCGTCCGCCGTGTGCTCTCCGATGACGAAGAGTCGCTCGACCTCATCGAGCTCTTCGCGGATCTGAGCACCATCCTCGCGGGCATCGCCGAGAATCGACCCGTGGTGGTCATCCAGGACGACGTGCGCTTCGATACACTCGGCTTCGACTTCGCCGAGTACGTCGCACGAAGCGCCCCTGAGGCGTCGATCTTGCTCCTATCGACCATCAGTGAGGATGCCTCGACCCCGGTGGCCACCCGCGTCCACGCGCACGGCGACCGACGTCGCACGATCGACCGACTCACCCGTTCAGAAACCGGCGAGCTCGTCGACCGATTGCTCCCACTCGCTCCGGACACCCGGCGCGCCCTGCTCGAACAGACGAACTACGACCCGCTCTTCGCCCACCAGATAGTGGCGAGTTGGCTCGAAACGGGAGCTCTGGAGAGCAGTGCGGACGGCTATCGCGGGCCTGACGAGTTCCCGAACTCCCAGAACCAGCTATGGTTCCAACGGCTGTCGCGGATTGCGACTGCGTACGGCATATCGCCGGATGCATTGTTCGAGCCTATGGCGGTCGCGGCGATGCTCGGAAGCACGGTGAGGAAGGCGATCTGGCGGGCGGTCTGTGCCGCGGTCGGGCTCGACGTCGATGAGGGCATCCTTCTGTGGTTGACCCGCCGTGGACATCTGCTGGACACCGACGACGCGATTGTCTTTCGTGACGCCACGCTTCGACGTGCGCTGCTGTCCAGACTCGACGACGACACATGGATTCGGGCGGTCAACCTGGCCGCGGCCGAGGCGCTCGCTTCCCTCTCGGATCGCACCGCGATGCTGCGTCGCGCGCGACACTTGCAGCGCGCCGGGGAGTTGGCGCTGGCTCTCGAGCAGCTGCGAACGGCCGCCTACCGGAGCTCACCGAGCGACGCACAGGCCATCGCGCATCTGCGGGAGATGTGGTTGGCGCGCTCGAGCGACCCCGCGCTCTACGAGGAGCGAGTCATGAGCAAGGTCGAGATCGCGATGGAGGCCATCCAGAACTGCCATTTCGACCGGGCCGACGCCACCATCGCAGAGCTCGAAGCACTGATCGACGACGAGACCGATCCCGTGCTGGTCGCCGAGCGGCACCTGGCGGTCGCCTCACGGGCACTCTTTGCGCACCGCCCTGAAGACGCAGTCGAGACTGCCGAGGAGGCAGTCGGGTTGGCCGAGCAATACGGCACCATGGCAGATATCCACGCATGTCGGTCCACCGCCGGCGACATCTTCATGTACGGGCTCGAGTTCGTGCGCTCCCGTGACCACCTGATGCGTGCGCAGGACGCCGCCGAACACTCCCATATGCGCGCCTGGTCGCAGTATCGCCTTGCGATGCTCGACATCGTGACGGGAGATGTCGACAACGGCATCGCGCGCTTGGAGTCACCCTCGGCCTATTTTCGCGAACATCAAGATCCCTACGGCACCATCCTGACGCGCGAGTTACTCGCTCTGGCCGCCTTCGAAAAGGGCGAATTCGACCGGGCCATCTCACTCCTGGAGCAAGCGCTCGCCCAATCCAAAGTCATCCGGTACGCCGGCCAGACAGTGATGCACGAGCGGCTCGGCCGGGTTCATGCGCGAACGGGCGCCTCGAAGCGGGCGCTCGAACACCTCCAGAAAGTGCAGGACGTGGCCGAAGAGCAAGGGTACAGCTTGATGACCTGGTACTCCTTCGGTGCGCGGGCCGAGGCTCACGCGCGTGCCGGACGATGGGGCGAGGTCGAAGCTGTCATGGAGCAGGCATGTCAGAGTGAGGCGCGCCCGGGACTCTTCGCCGAGACGATCGCGCAGGCCTGGGAGGCCGTAGCGTACCTCGCCGAGGGTTCGGGCCGCTCGGACATCGAGACCGAGGCGCTCGCCGAAGCCGACGCGGTCCGCCGTGCGCCTCACACACCACCAAACGCCCGCTGAGCTGCCTCAGCGCACGCCGTAGACGATATTCTTTGTCCCGTGGGACTCGCAAAACTCCCGAACGGCGGGGATCATCGCGCGGGGCACGACGAATTTGCGATCCTTGAAGACCTTGCAGTCGGAGTCATCGCGAATGCGCTGGTATGCCCTCGCGGCCTCGTCGCCCATCGACTCAGACATGATCGAGTCGAGCGGATCGTTGTCCCGGTCCTCGGCGATGTCGTTGGCGACCATATCGAGCGCAAACATCGCGACAAACGCGTCGTCGTGCCCCTCGAGGAGCGCGCGAACCTCCGAGGGCGCCTGCTCGGCCGCGAAGAAGATCGGTCCGACCGTCCCCTTGGCGACCTTCTCGACGTGCAGGCCGCCGAGGCCGGCGAGCTTGGCGAAGGTGAACTCGGCGTCGAGGGAGGTGAATTTGTAGATGAGCGCCTGGAACTCCTCGGTATGCTCGGCGTTCTCCTCGTCCAGCCGTACTACTTGCTTATTCCAGGCCGACGCGGTCTGTGCCAGATCGATCGAGTACCGCACGAACAGCCCCGACGCGTCGAGCTTGTCGAGCACGACGTGGAAATACGCGGTGCCCTCACGATGCTCGACCCGCCGCAATTTGACCTCCATCGCTCCGAGGGGACTCAGCTCCTTGTCGACGATATCACTGTAGTATTTGTGCTTTTTGAGCAGCTTTTCGTGGATGGCCTCGCCGCCGGCGGCCTTTTTCTCGAGCCTGGCGCGAGAGCCGAGCTTGTCGAGTTGCTCGGCCGCCAGGCTCACGTCGGTCTGCACCCGCGTCCATTCCCGGTAGGTCGGCAGGCCGGAGTCGAGGTTGACTTGAACGCCTTCGTACAGGCCACGATGGACCTCCGGGTGCATGCAGCGAACGTGTGCCTGCAGACGACGAGCGTCGGGATAATGCAGGTTGAGGCGGGCGGACCGTAGGATTCGATAGAGCCGGTCGACGTAGCGCTGCTCTGCGTCACCGGTGAGCGTCGTCGAGCGGATCGCCTGGGGCGCCTGATTCGGAGGCTGAAGGGACATAGTCGGTCAGACCTTCATCTTCTCGAGGTCTTCGATCGTCGCCTCTTTGACGTCGTCGACCGTCAACTCCTTGTCGGCTGCTGCCCGGTCGATCTTCTCGGAGAGCGCCGAGGAGACGGCGTCGGCGATGTCCATGTCGTCGTAGGCCTGATTGATGGCCAGGTTCTGGTCGAGCATCTGCTCGGTCTCGGCGTCGTAGAGGTTCAAGTCGTCGAGCATGCCGTCGACGTTCTGGCGAAAATACGCCTGGGTCTCCGAGACGAAGCGGGTGGTGTGATTGATCGACTCGGTCATGGCCTCCAGGGAGTTGCGCAGCTCGAGCATCACCACCGATGCATCGGCTGCCGCCCCGATAGCCTGGATCTGCCCGGCCACCAGGTCGAGCTTCTCGCTGGCCGCGGTCACGTAGACGGTGATGTCGCGCTGGAGGTGCGCGATGGTCTGGGCGAGCTGCCGGGTGTTCTCCTGGAGCCTGGCAAGGCGGTCCTCGGCGGTGCTGTACAGCTTCAGCATCGTGGAGTGCCTGGCGAGTTCGCGGCGCGTGCGGTCGAGCTCGGCCTGGAGGCTGCGCGCCTCGGACGTGCTCGGCTCGGCGGCCTCGAGGTCGACCTCGAGCTTGCTCTTGAGCTTCTGGAGCTCGAGCACGCGGGCGGCCGCGGTCTCTTCGTTCTCCGCCGACTCGATGATCTTCTCGTTGAGCCGCTCGATCTCGTCGTAGAGATCGCTCTTGGCCGCCTCGAGCCGGTCGGCGAACTCCGCGGCTTCTTTGACCCGCCGGGAGCTGAGCTCGAACTGGCGTCGCAGCAAATCCTCGATGGACTGGCGCGTGATCATCTCATTGCCGAACCATGGCAGCTTCGACAGGATCCCTCGCACGCTGCTCATGAACTCCCCGCGCTCGCGCTGCTTGCTGAGGTGGTCGGTGAGGTCCTTGAGCTTGGAGACCTCCTCGGTGAGCGCCTTCTGAATCTCGGCGTTGCGTTCTCGAAGCCGCGAGAGCGCCTCGACGTTGCGGTTTTGCTGCGTGCGCTCGCTGCTGATCGATTGCTCCAGACTCCGCACCGAGATGCCCTCGCCGGAGTAGGTGACCTCGCGATCCAATATGTCTGTCTTCGGTTTGTTCATACCTCGGCACGATACTCCCGGAGGGGTGAGTGGATCAACTGGAGAGCCATGCGCGGTTCAGAAACCGCGAGGCGAGGGCGCAGGCTTTTGGGTTCGCGGTGCCATGGCCCCCTCCGCGCTTCGCGCACTCAATCCGGATCAG
>JBNJFZ010000121.1:12350-17318 GCA_051747295.1 Myxococcota bacterium | reverse complement strand
GAAACCGATGGCGACACGGTCTGAAACGCGTTTGATTTGGATGTGAATTTGGTGTGAAAGGCGGGCGCGCCTGGCGAGCATAGCAAAGCAGCGAGCGGCACAGCAGCAAGCAGCAAGCAGCGCATGGAGTACGGAACAGGGAGCGTCGAGGCGGCCTTCCATGACCTCCTGCTCCCAGCTCCATGTGCTGCTCGCTAATCGCTGCTCGCTGCTTCGCCCCCTACGCGCACACCACAGACCCCATACGCCAAACCTATGACCTCGCGAGCGCCCCAGGCGCGAGCGAAACCTATGACCTATGCCCAAAACGAGCCCGAAACGTCGTCCCCACTCCGACCTCCGACTCCACCTCCACCTCGCCGCCGTGCGCCCTCGCGACGGCGCGGGTGATGGCGAGTCCGAGCCCGGTGCCCGAGTCGTCGTGGCGGCGGGAGTAGAAGCGATCGAAGACGTGCAGCAGGTCATCTTCGTCGATCCCGGGGCCGTCATCTTCGACGATCACGACGGCCTCGTCCTCCAGGCGCTGGACGGTCACCGTGACGCGGCTCTCCGCAAAGGACGCGGCATTCTCGATGAGGTTGCGAAGCGCGCTCTCGAGGTGGCCGGACGACGCTTCAACTTCGATCGGTTCGGCCTCGAGGACAAATTCGCAGTCGTAGCGCTCGTCGTGTCGGAAGGTCTCGACCAAAGCCTCGGTGAGCTTGTCGAGACGCACCGGCTCGCGCTCGGCGCCGTGCAGACCCGCTTCGGCGCGGGCGAGCTCGAGGAAACGCCCCACCACGGTCTCGAGTCGCGTGCCGCTGTCGTCGATGATCTTCGCCAGCCGCTCCGCCCGATCGGCGTCGATGGGCTCGCCGGTCTCCAGTCGCTCGGCCGCCGTTCGAATCGCCGCCACGGGGTTTTTGACCTCGTGCGCCATATCGGCCATAAACGCTTCGTTTTCGCGGCGGCGCTGCTCGAGGGCGTCCAACAATGCGTTGAACGCCTCGGCCAGGTCGCCGATCTCGCCGCGCTCGTCGGTCTGGACGGACTCGGTCGACACCGGTTTTTCGGCGCGGTCGCGCACCTGCTCGCGCAGCCTCTCGATGGGCCGCACGCTCCACCAGCCCAGCCAAATCCCCACGATGATGCTGACGAGCAGGACCTGAAAGACGAGCTTGAAGACCGGATATTGCGCCTGCTCGAGCATCCGCACACCGCGCACCGAGTCTTCAACCGCGTAAACGACCACCTGCTCGCCGCCCACGTCGGCGCGATGGGCGGCCTCGACGACCAGCAAATGACCATCTTGAACGTGCGCCCACCTCTGGGCGTAGCCGGTCTCGAGCGCACCCCGGACGACCTGGCGCTCGGGAATCTCAGCGCGCTCGCGCTCGTGAACCCGCAGGCGCGGCTGGTCGAGCACCACCTGGCTCTCCACCATGTCTTCGAGCTGGCGCGCGCCCGGCGTTCGCCCCGTCGCGTCGTAGCTGTAGCGCACCTGCTCGCCGTCCCACACCCGAAGCCAGACGTCCTCGGATTCGGCGAGCTCGGCGAGTTTTTCCTGGGCCTGGGAGAGACCGTGTTCCTCGATGATGCGCGCGCCCTTCGCCGACGCCGACACCACGTCGTCGATCATCACCCGGGTCAACACCCACTCATACGGTTGTGTCAGGAGCACGAAGATCAGCGGCAACATCGCGATGGACATCGCGGTCACCAGAGTACGCCAGCGCAGACTGCGGATACGCAGCTCCACTCGCTATGTCCTCCAGCGGTAGCCCGCACCGATGACCGTCTCGATGGCGTCGAAGTGGGCATCGATCTCTTCGAATTTGCGACGGAGCCGACGCACATACGTGTCCACCAGTCGCTCGGCGACCACCGAGTCGTCGCCGCGAATACGGTCGAGCAACTGCTGGCGCGAGTAGACGATACCCGGGCGGTTGACCAGGGCTTCGAGCAACCGGAACTCGGTCAGGGTCGTCTCGACCGGCTCTCCCTGAAATTCGGCCTCGAGTCGCTCGGTGTGCAGGGTGAGCGGGCCCACCTCGGTGACCTCGGATGTCTCGTCGCCAGCTTGTCGGAAGGACTGCCTGCGCAGCAACGACTTGATGCGCGCGAGCAGGATGCGGCTGCTAAACGGCTTTGCCACGTAGTCGTCGGCGCCCAGATCCAGCCCGAGCGCCTCGTCGACTTCGTTATCCCGCGAGGTGAGCAGCACGATCGGGACGGGATCGCCGGCATCACGCAGCTTCCGGCACAATTGGAAGCCATCGACGCCCGGCATATTGATATCACTGACGATGAGGTCGACGTCGGCGGACTCGTAGACCGCGAGCCCCTCGTCGCCGTCGCGGGACTGGCTGACCGCGTAGCCCTCGTCCTCCAGAGTCATCGCGAGCACGTCGAGCAAGGACTCGTCGTCATCGATCAGGAGGATGTGGGCGGTGGAGTTCAATCGATATCAACTTCGGAAGAAGTCATAGATCCAGCGGCCCAACCAGTAGATATTCAGCACGACAAAAAGCCCGATCAGCCCGGCGAGCGCGGCGTACCACCAGAAGCTCCCGGGGGTGCGTGTGCCCTGGATAAGCCAGCCTTCCGTACAATCGGGCACCATCTTCGAGGCGAGCTCCTGGAACTTCTCGCTGCCGCCGCATAGGCGGATATTGTAGTTCTTCAGATAGAAGGAGCGCACGCCGTTGTACCGGTCGGACACATCGGACATCTGCAGCGCGCGGCCCGCTCCCCGATAGTAGCTGCGGTCGTTGCGCGTGGGATCCGGCGCCTTCTCCTTCATGTCTTCGTACGGATCCTGCTCGCCGTCCTTGGGAACTTCGACGAAGATGTCGCCGCCGATGAGCTTGAAGAATCGGTACCGCTCGCTCTCGGCGCGACGTGACGGGATGCCCTCGATCGCGACGTAGCGGTTGTGCGGGAGCTCCGGCTTCCAACCCTCGTCCTCGGCGCGTTTTTCCGGGAAGTCCTGCACGGAGCCGATCTCGACCGGCTCCGAGGAGCTCATGAAGTATTCGAGCTCCGGTCGCCAATCCGAGATGATCGAGATGCCGAACCAGATGACCGCCACGAATAGGATCGGGCGGAGGATCGACTTGCGTCGCCTCGGCTCTGCGAGCTCCAAGAGTTCCGGATCGATGTCCTCGTCGTCCGAGTCCACCGGCTCCACGTGCTCTTCACTTTTATCTTCTTCCGCCATATCCGATCCAATGGGATCAACTCAGTCGGGCGAACCGTCAGAGTACTCGACGCCTGGCACTGTACGGGCGCATCGCCCTGCCATCAACTGAACAGTTATCACCTGAACAGTCGCCTCGACGCGTGTGCTTGCTCAGCATGCTTCGTCGGACGGCTTCTGGCACGCGGTTGCTTCTGTGACAAGCGCGCGACCATCAATTATACCGACAACAGCGAGACGCGGTTGGTTCCACAAGACATCGCCTTTGTCGCGCTGTCTTGCTAGAAACCGGCGGCGCGGTGCTCTTATTCGATACCGACTTTTATCCCGGAGCAAGCACTTATGTACCGAGACCTTGTCGACACGCCCCTATTTCTGATGTCGCCGCCCCGCACTGACTGGGCACTGAACGGTCGAGCGAACTTTCGCTCCCGCGACGCGGATGACACGGACGCCGCCGCCGCCCGCGAAGAGTGGTGCGCCCTCGCAGACGCTATCGTCGAGGCCGGCGGCGACGTGCTCGTCTGCCCGCCGCCCCCCGATCCCGAGCTCACGGGGATGATCTACACCGCGGAGGCAGGGGAAGTGTACCTGAACAAGGCCGCAGAGCCGGTGTGGTTGTTACCCAATGTGGCCGCGGAGCATCGCGAGGGCGAGAAGGTCTATATCAAGTCGTTCTTCGAGCAACTCGGGCTGCATACCGAGGAGATCGGTGCGACGTGGGAGGCCCAGGGCGACGCGATCCGCGGGAAAACGTGGCGCAAGGTCGTGCACACCTACGGCGTCGGCCCCGACGCGCGCACCAGTCCGGACGCGTACGCCAACGTCGCACCTCGCCTGAGCCCGGAGCACATGCAACTGGAGTTCGACGCGGACCCCTATTTCCACGGCAACACGTTCATGAACGTGTATCTGGGCGCCGACGAAGAGAGCGGATTGCTGGTCATATGCCCTGAAGCTGTTTCAGAAGCGGGCTATGAGGAGCTGCTGGAGTTTCTGGGCGCGATCCGCGTCCACAAGGTCAGCGAGGAAGAGAGCCTCGGATACGACACCAACGCCCTGCAGGTGGGCAACACCGTGCTGGCGCCGAGCACGATCTCGAGCGGGACCGCTCAGGCGCTCGAAGACGTCGGGCTCGAGGTCCGCGAGCTCGAGTTCTCCGAGCTCCTCGTCAAAGGCGGCGGCGCCCCGGTGTGTTTGACGTGCCGGATGTGGCGCGTGGACGCGAGCGACTTCCCGGTGGAACATCGCTGGTCGGCGCATCCGGAGCTCGCGCATCATAGCGCCGGCTGACGCGGTGTCGCCCGCCTGGCGGCGGGCTCGCTGTATCGGCTTGCTGCGCAAGCCTCGCGGTATCGCCCGCCTGGCGGCGGGCTCGCTGTATCGCTCGTGCTACGCACTCGCTCGCGGTATCGGCTTGCTGCGCAAGCCTCGCGGTATCACCCGCCTGACGGCGGGCTCGCTGTATCGCTCGTGCTACGCACTCGGCTCGCGGTATCGGCTTGCTGCGCAAGCCTCGCTACGTCAACGAGCCTTCCAAGCTCCATGCTCCACGCCTCCGACCTTCCTGCGAGCGAACGAAGTGAGCGATACAGCGAGCCGAAGGCGATACCGCGAGGCGCCGCAAGGCGCCGATACCGCGAGCGAGCGCCAGCGAGCGATACCGCGAGGCGCCGCCAGGCGCCGATACCGCGAGCGAGCGCCAGCGAGCGATACCGCGAGGCGCCGCCAGGCGCCGATACCGCGAGCGAGCGAAGCGATAGCTACTGATTCCAGAGGGTCTTCGCCTT
>JBNJFZ010000121.1:0-12250 GCA_051747295.1 Myxococcota bacterium | reverse complement strand
GCGAGCGAGCGCCAGCGAGCGATACCGCGAGGCGCCGCCAGGCGCCGATACCGCGAGCGAGCGAAGCGATAGCTACTGATTCCAGAGGGTCTTCGCCTTGCGAACCAGGTCGATGAACTCGAGCTTCTCGGTGTCAGTCGATGGTGCGGAGGCTGTCGCGACCGAGGCAACATCGTCGAAGCGGGCGCCTTCGCTGTGCTTGCTCTCGCGCAGGATCTCGGCGTACTCGGTCACCGCCGCGCTGAAGCGGAAGTCGGAGCTCGCCGCCTCGAAGGTCTCGACCATCTGGGACGCCTTGATGCCGCGCTCGATGAGCTTGCTCTGCTCGCCGAACTGGTCCTTGTAGCGCAGGCGCACCGTCGAGAGGTAGCTCTCGGCATCGAGTTGCGGCTGCATCTCCAGCTCGTAGACCGCAGTCACGGTGTGGCCCGGGCCGATCTCACCGGCGTCCTTGGTGTCGTCGTTGAAGTCTTCGTTATCGAGCAGTCGGTTTTCGTACCCGACGAGGCGATAACGCTCGACCGTATTCGAGTCGAACTCGACCTGGACCTTCACGTCAGCGGCGATGACCTCGAGCGTCGAGGGCAGGTCGCGTCCGAAGATTCGCTCGGCTTCCTCGAGCTTGTCGATGTAGAAATAGTTGCCGTTGGCCTTGCGGGCGAACGCCTCCATGCTGGCGTCGTTGTAGTTGCCGCGGCCGAACCCGACAGTGGTCAGCGTGATGTGCTTCTCGCGCTTGGACTCCACGAAGTCGATGAGGTCGTCGCCGGTGCGCCCGACGTTGAAGTCGCCATCGGTCATCAGGATGACGCGGTTGTTACCGCCCTCGATCTTCGCCTGCTCCGCCAGCGCATAAGCGCGGTCGATGCCGGCCTCGCCGTTGGTCGAACCACCCGAGCTGAGCTGCTCGATGGCGCTCTCGATCTGCTGCTTGTTGCTGCCCGGTGTAGGCTGAAGGACGACGGCGTCACGTCCAGCGTAGACGACGATACCGACGCTATCCTGTTCGCGCAGGTTCTCGACCAGCGTGTACAGCGACTCCTTGACCCAGGCGAGCTTGTCGCCGCTCGACATCGAACCGGAGACGTCGATGAGGAAGACGAGGTTGCTCGGCGCCATCTCCTCGATGGACATCTGCTTGCCCTGCAGCCCGATATGGAGCAACTGCGTGCCCTCGTGGCCGAACTTGCTCGGCGCGACCTCGAGGTTGATGGAGAACGGCATGTCCTCGCGGGGCTGGGCGTAATCGTACTTGAAGAAGTTGACGTACTCCTCGACGCGAACGCCCTCGGGCACCGGAAGGTTGTTGCTGTTGATATCCCGGCGCATCACCGTGTACGAGCCGTTGTCGACGTCGACGGCGAACGTGGAGGTACTCTCGGTCGTGGTGTCGACAAAGTCGTTCTCGACCCACTCCTGGTAGTTTTCACCTTCCTGGTAGTTCTCGTCTTGCTCTTCGGGCGAGGTCGACGCATCGGCAGACGTGCCGGCGTCGGCCTGCGACTGATAGCCGTTGTTGCCGGACTCGTAATAGCCACCGTTGTTTCCGTAATAGGCGGGGTCAGAGTCGGCTCCACAACCCGCGGCCATTCCGAGTGCCAGTACGCTGGCTAACCCAAGTGCTGTCTTCATTCGCAAGTTCATTTTGTCCTCCAATAGCATGATGTCGAATCGGCACTCGTACACGTTGCAGGAGTAGTGCCAACGCGTGATCGGCGTCTGGAGGACGCCTGGAGAGGGGTGGCGTTCGACGATCATGACGGCGATGTCACGTCGCGGTCGCCGCAGCGGGTCGGACATCGCTGTCGAGTGACATTTTTGCCGCGAATGTGGCCCTGATGCGCGCAAAAGACGGGTCTAGCGTGCCAAAATGCTATGACATGCGTGTCAAAAGGGCTGTATCGCCTTCGGCTCGCGGCATAGTTGTCTCGTGTTTGAGCGGTGTTCAGATACCGGTGCCCCCACTGCGCACTCCGTGCGCATCTCCCCCACGGGGGAGAGGTCGCTCTGCGTCACCGCCACGCTTCTGCTTCACGGTCAAATCCGCGCCTCATCAGAGCGGCGTGTCGTGGTGAACCCGAAGCGGTGCGGCCGAGCTAAGCGACCTTTCCCCTTCAGGGGAAGTGGCCGAGCGTGAGCGAGGTCGAAGGGGCGTGCGGTTCCTGCATCACGCTAGAAAGGCTTACTATCATCGACCTCATCATCAGACACCTCGGACTCCTCAGCCTCCTCAGCCTCCTCCGATTCTTCCGCCTCGGCCGCCTCTTCCTCCGGCTTCTCCTCCGCCGACGAATCGCTGCTCGCCGGCACGCGCCCGAGGCGTTGCGACGCGGGCGTGACGCAGCCGGCGCACGCTAAGACAACCAAACTGCATAGTATCCAAAACTTCTTCATGTCTCTCCGTAAGGCTGAATTATCTACGTCGAAGCCAACAACGTCTGCGTACACTTGCGGCGACAGATCTGGCCTTTGCGAGCGATACAGCACCCTACACCCCCGGCAACCTCACCTCGAACGCCGCACCCTCATCACTGTCCAACAGCCGAATCTCCCCGTCGTGCGAGCGAATCAGCGACCGCACGATCGCCAGCCCAAGCCCCGTTCCACCTTCATCACGCGCGGTCGTAAAGAACGACTCGAAGATCTTCTGCGCGTTGCCCTCCGAGATCCCCGGCCCGTTGTCCTGCACCACGAACACGACCTCGTCTTCGACGCGGCTCGCCTCCACGCGCACCTCGTCGCCGCCGTATCGATTCGCGTTCTCGAACAGGTTGCTCAACACCGTCTCGAGCGTCTCGCGGTCCATTGCCACCGCGCCGACACCTTCCGCGAGCTCCAGTTCGATATCCAGCTTGTCCCGGTAGGGTTCAACACAGCTATCCAACACCTCGCCCAGGTCCGTACCACTTCCGGTCGGCTGCACCACGTCGGCGCGCGCCAGATCCAACAGCCGCGTGACCAGCCGCTGCATCCGCTCGCTATCCTTGTCGAGCATCTCCAGAAACCGCTGCCGCTCCTCCTCGTCCATCTCGTCGAGGTGGTCCTGCAGCAGCTCGACCGTCCCGCGGATCGAACTCAGCGGCGTCTTGAACTCGTGCGAGACGTTGCGCGCGAACGTCTCGATATACTCCGCGCGCTCCTGCAGCGAGCTCGCCATATCGGCAAACGCGTGCGAGAGCTGCTCGATCTCGAAGGTGCCCGGGTTCTCGATCGGCTCGGTCGCGTCCTCCTCGCGGCGGGCGATGCGGCGAGTCTGCTCGATGAGGTCGCGAATCGGCCGGCTGATCGTCAACGCGGTCAACAACGAGATGATAATCGCGGCCAAAAAGATGATGCCCAAAAAGCCCGCGAACAAATACCGGTTTTTGTAGACGGCCTTCGCCAAACTGATGGGCGTGCGCACCAACATCACCGCCCCGAGCACGCGGTTGTTGTGCACAATGGGCATCGCCACGTTGACGCGCAGGTTCGTGCCGCGCTTGAGCGAGTCCAGCGGCGGTGCCTCCTCGTCGGTCACGCGCTCTCGAACCACCTGCACGAACTCGCCATTGAGCGCTCTGGCGACCTCCTCGCGATGCGCCAGCGACTTGCCGTGCGGCCGCTGGGTCGTCCCGACGATCACGCCGTTGTAGTCGACGATATACGTGCCCGAGAGGGTAATTTGCTGCGAATCCAGCAGCACCGTCGTCATGTCCTGGCCGGCGATCCACGCACAGTCGTCGGGCGGCTGGGCAGCGTCGCGCGCATCCGGCGCCGGCGGCCGGATCGCCTCGGTCGACATATTGAGCTCGGCGGGCACCGGCTTGAACTTGTCCCCGACGTTGACCGGCCACTGCACCTGCACGGGCTGGCCGTACGTCGCGGTGGTCACGCTGGGATCGCAGCCCTCGCGAATCGCGTCGAGCACCCGGTCGCGATACACCGCCTGGACCAGCGCACCCTGCGAGATGAGCTCGGCCTCGGTCCTACGGATCAGCTCCGTTTCGTAGATGCGCAGCAGCCCGATACCCGCCAGCGGGATCAGCAGCACGATGACGTTGACGATCAGCAGGATCGTGCGCAGCCGCGGCTTCCATGACCTGGATTTTGGAGTCGGGTCTGATGACATATTGGTTTGGCTCGATGCGCGCTGGAAGCACGCATCACTTGCAATTCCCGAGCTTGTACCCGAGCCCGTGCACCGTCTCGATCGGGTTTTGCCCGACCTCCTCGAACTTGCGGCGGACCCGTCGCACATGGCTGTCGATCGTGCGGTCGCTGACCACGGTGCCGCGGTCGTACGCGCCGTCCATCAGCTCGTTGCGGCTAAAGACCTTGCCCGGAAAGCCCATTAGCGTCTGCAGCACGCCGAATTCGGTCTTCGTCAGGTCGACCTCGGAGGCGCCCCAGAACGCCTTGTAGCGATCGAGGTCGAGCTTGAGCTTGCCGTGCTCGATCAAGCGACCGTCGCGCTCGTCGGGAACCTCGGCCTCGCTCGCCTGGCCATTTCCGTCCCCGCTTCGCCGCAGCACCGCCTTGACGCGCGCGACCAGCTCGCGCGGTGAGAATGGCTTGGTCACGTAGTCATCACCGCCCAGCTCGAGGCCCACCACGCGATCGATCTCGTCGTCCTTCGACGACAAAAACACGATCGGGATCGACGAATCCTGCCGCAGCTTGCGGCACACGTCGGTGCCGTCCATCTCGGGCATCATGATGTCGAGCACGACCAGGTCGGGCTCGAGGTCGCCGACCATCTCGAGCGCCTCGAGGCCATCGGCGGCCTCCTCGGTCTCGAAGCCGGCCTTCTCGAGCGCAAAACGCACGACCTCCCGGATATGCGGGTCGTCATCGGCGATCAGAATCTGCTTGGCTCCCATCGTCCTACCATCCTCGCGCGCATCCAGAGCGCATTGCACAACGACTGCACACTTTCACCACGAGTTTCCCACAGGCGCTCCATCAAGGCTGCAAACCGGGAAGGCACACTCTCGAGTGTCGATGGAGATAAACCGCAGGTGAAATGTATGTCGGTTGCTCGAAATAACTCAGCTCCAATGTCCGGTGTCAAACTGGGCGCTGTCAATCTGGCATTCGCAGCCGGGGCGCTCGTGCTCGCCTTCGAGCCGGTCACCTGGCTGGTGCGGACCTGGTTTGCACCCGCTTACGACAGCCCGGGCCTGTGGATCTTTGGGGCTGCCGCCGCTCTGTTTATCTGGAGCGTCACGAGCGACGCCGAGGGCCACGACCGGCGCCACCGCAGGTGGGCATACGGCCTGCTGCTCGGCACCGCCGTCCTGCGACTCACCGGCCACATACTGGCCATCAACGTGGTCGGCGCGCTCGCGCTGACCGTCGACGTCTTCGCCGTCGGACTGCTGCTCGGCCTGGGCCACCGAAAGCGCGCCGTCTCGCCGTTCTGGCTGGCGATCCTGTTCTCGTTCTCGCTGCCGCTGGAGCGCATCGTCCAGCGGCTGGTCGGCTACGGCCTGCAACACCTCTCGGCGGCCGGCAGTTGTGGCGCACTCGGGGTCTTCTTCGATGACCTGCAGTGCGCGGGTGTCGAAATGACGCTCGCTGGGACTAACGTGCTCGTGGACCTTCCTTGTTCCGGTGCCCGCGGGCTCGTCTTGCTCGGCGTGCTGTTTGCCGGGCTCGCCGCCGTCGCTCGCCCGACCGTCGTGGGCGCCGTCGCCGGCTCACTTCTGGCCCTCGGCGCCGCGCTCGTCTCGAATATCTTCCGCATCTCCGTGCTGGCCGTGGGCATTGCGTTCCCGGAGTGGATCGGCGGCATCGACGTCATGGCGCAGCCCTGGCACGACATCGTGGGGCTCGGCGCGCTGGCGCTCGGCGCCGCACCGCTGGTCGTCTGGATGCAGCGGGTTCGACCGCGCCAGAGCGCCGAAGGTGCCGAGACCACGTCTTCGACCGACACGACCGACGACAACCCCGGGCGCACGCTCGCCATCGCCGTGGCCTTCATCGTGCTCGCCGGGGGCGTCTTCGTGCTGCCCAAAAAGCCGGTCGACGTCGCCGAGCAAATGGACGCGCTGCAACTGCCGGCCTCACTGGGCGGCCACCACGCCGTGCGCCACCCGCTCGACGAGATGGAGCGCGACTACTTCACGCGCTATGGCGGCGCCGCCGCGAAAGCCTCCTACGGCGACCAATCACTGCTCGTGGTGCGCACCTCCGCGCCACTTCGACACCTCCACGACCCCAGCGAATGCCTCTCCGGCGCTGGATTCGACGTCGAGATGGCCGGCATTACCGGGAATCGCCTCCCCGGCGCGACCTATCGCGTGACGATGCCCGAAGGCCACGGCAAGCGCGCCGGCCGCTGGTTGGTGGTCGCTACCTACGTATCCGATGACGGCCAGACCGCCACGAATGTCTCAGAGGCCGTCTGGAAATGGATGCGCTCGCCGGAGACCACCTGGACCTCGGTCCAGCGCATGTTTCCGGCGGGTGCATCCGCAGAGCAGCGCCGCGACTTCGATCACGCCGTCGCTCGCGCATTCGATATTGCAAGCCAACCCGACGATTCGACCCTCGCACACACAAGGAGAGACCGATGAAGAAGCATCGCTTACTCGCAATCGCCCTCGGAGGCGCGTTTTTCGCGCTGATCACTCTGGGACTCGGCATCTGGCTTTTCGGCACGATCTCCCAGTTCGACGAGGTGGAAGACACCAACCGCGCCGCGCAAAACGCCCAGCGCTACGTCCAGGAGAAGACCCAGCAGCCACAGCCTGCACCCAAGACAAACCAGCCCGTGCAGCCGACCGACCAGGGCACCGTCAAGGCACCGAGCGGCGAGTCGGGCGCCGCGAAAAACCTGCCGGATCACGGCGGCCAGATGGTCGCGACGACTCCCGACGGTCGCAAGCTCGAGCTCCCCACCGTCAAGACCGACTACGACGTCGACATCCGAGGCGATCTGGCCACGGTCACGCTCAAGCAGAAGTTCAGCAACCCGGGCGAGGTGCCGCTCAACGCTACGTATCAATTTCCGCTATCCGAAGAGGCCGCCGTCTACGAGATGATCATGCAGGTCGAGGACGAGCGCCTGCGCGGCATCATCAAGGAGAAGGAGGAGGCGAAAAAGACCTTCGAGAAGGCCAAAAAAGAGGGCAAAGCCGCCGCGCTGCTCCAGCAGCACCGCCCGAACCTGTTCACCCAGGATGTCGCCAACATCATGCCCGGCAAGGATATCGACGTGACGATTCGCTACGTCGAGCCGGTCGAGAAGCTCGAAGGCCGCTATCAGATGGTCGTTCCGCTGGTCGTCGGCCCGCGCTACATCCCCGAGGACATGTCGAAGAACTTCTTGGTCGAGTCCGACGGGGCGGAATCTGCCGGCGGCAGCGACGACAGCGACGGCGAGGCCGAGCAAGCGCCGCCGACGCACCCGCCGGTCGCCGAGCTCGACGCCCCTGACACCCTCGATCACGACCGCGTCTCCATCGAGGTTCGCATCGACGGCGGCGTGCCGGTGCGCGGCATCGAGAGCGCAACGCACGCCATCACGGCGAACGAGATGACGCCGCGCGACCACCGCGTCACGCTGGCGAAGGACCGCGTCGTGGACAACAAGCACTTCGTCCTCAACTACGACCTCGAGGCCGACGATACGCAGGCCGGCGTCGTGTCGTATTGGAACGAAGAGTACGAGGAGGGCCACTTCGGCGTGCTCGTCGAGCCTCCGAAGAAGCCCCAGCCCGACCAGATTCGCCCCCGCGAGATGGTCTTCCTGTTGGACTGCTCCGGCTCGATGCGCGGCGACCCGATGAACGCCAGCAAGACCTTCATGCGCCACGCGCTGCGAAACCTCCGGCCGACCGACACGTTCCGCATCATCCGGTTCAGCGACTCGGCTACCGAGTACTCGCGCGAGCCCATCGAGGCGACCGACGAGAACGTCGAGGAGGCGATCGCGCACGTCAACGACCTCGAGGGCATGGGCGGCACCCGCATGACCTCCGGTATTAACCAGGCGCTGACCGTCCCGCCGCCGGAGGACACGCTGCGGATGGTGACGTTTTTGACCGACGGCTACATCGGCAACGAGTACGAGATCATCCGCCTGATCCGCGAGAAGATCGGAGATGCGCGCCTGTTCGCACTCGGCGTCGGTAACGGCGTCAATCGCTACCTGCTCGAGGAGCTCGGCCACATGGGCCGCGGCCACACCCGCTACATCCGACCCGGTGACGACGACCTCACCGAATCCGCCAGGGGACTGGCCGAGAAGATGGAGTCGCCGGTGCTCACCAATATCGAGATCGACTGGGGTGAGCTCGAGCCGCGCGACGTCGTGCCCGACAAGATCCCGGACCTCTACGCCGGCGAATCGGTCCGTGTGCTCGGCAAATACCACCAGCCAGGCACCTACGAGATCACCGTGAAGGGCTACTCGGGCACGCGCCGCATGGAGATCCCCATCGAAGTCGAGTTGGCCGGCGAGGCCTCCGACGGCAAGGCAGTCGAGCTGACGTGGGCGCGCCAGAAGATCGGCGAATACATGCGCACGCTGACCACGCCAAAACAGATGCGCACCACCGAGCTCAGCGACGATCAGATCAAGGACATCGTCACCCAGATGGGCCTCGACCATAAGCTGGTCACCAAGTGGACATCGTTCGTCGCGGTCTCCGAGAAGGTCGTCAACCCCCACCCGAAGAACTCCGCCGACGGTGATGTGCCGGTCGCGCAGGTCGACGGCGTCACGCAGAAGGGCTACGGCCAGCGTGGCGCGTCCAGCCCGACCTTCAACACCCCGCAGCACAACGGCACGCCCGAGCCCGGCACGCTCGGAGGGCTCCTGCTAGCGGCGGGCGCCGGAATTGCCGCGTGGAGGCGACGCAGGAACGAGCAGGAGTAAGGAAGCACGCACGGGCGATCGAGTGCCGCGCACCGGAATGCTCACACGAGTTGCCCGCTGCGCGGCCTTTACTCCTCCTGCTTTGCGTCTTTTTCGGCGCTCTCTTTCTCCGGTAGCTCCTGGTCCGCCGCGTTACGCTCGACCAGCGTTCGATAGAGCTTCTCGCCCTGCAAATCCGGGTCCTCCTCCTGGAGCGCTTGCGCCTTGTCGATCTGGACCTCGACATACTTCTTGAACTTCTCATCGCCGACCTTGACCAGAGGCACGCCGTTGACGAAGAACGTCGGCACCCACTGGACATTGAGCTCTTTGGCGAGCTTCTGGTTCTCATCCATGCGCTTCTTGGCGAGGGTCTCGGCGCGCTGGAGGTCTTTCAGCGTCAGCCCCAGCGGTTCCAGGTAAGATTGCTTGTCGTGCTCGTCGAGCTTCCGAAAGCGCTGCCAGATGATCTCATAGGCCTTCCAGTAGTTGTCATTCTGCGCCGCAGCCGATGCGAGGTTGGCCGCAAACGGTCCGTAGTCGCCCGGCACCCAGACCACGTTTCGGTAGACGTAACGCACCTTCGTTCCGTAGTCGTCGAGCACCTCTCGGACCAGCTCGCGGCGCGCCTCGGTATCCGGACAGCCGTAGTCACCGATCTCGACGATGGTCACCAGCGCCTCGTCCTCATCAGCTCCGCGCGCCGCCTGCCCCTCGGTCGGCACGTAGCTCACCGCGAGCGGCTCCATATCCTCGGGCTGCTCGGGGATCCACGACAGCTCGTCTTTCGGGATGTCGTAGTCTTTCTCGGGCTCCTTATCGGCTTTCTCTTCGACTGGTGCCTGTTCTTCCGCCTCCGCTGCCTCCTCCGCCTGCTCCGGCTTGTCGAGCGTCTTCGACGAGTCGCAGGCGGTGATAGCCAGCAGGAGCGCGCTGAGCGTGACGATGTATTTTTTCATGATGATCTGTCTCTGAAAGTAGACTCGGACGCTCGAATTGTGATGACGCGGTCCGCGCACGTCAATCGCAGAGCATGCGGCTCTTGTCGTGCGGCCGCGCCCAGGATGGGCGCAGCACATTCGGCTCAAAACAAAAACGGCCGCCTCCCATGACAGGAGGCGGCCAGATTCATCGACCTTCGCGCGGACGAATTAGTTCGCGCGGACGAAGGTGAGCTTCCAGGTTTTGATGAAGCCGGTGTCGAGGTTCGCGCGGTCGGTCACGCGGAGCGTCCATTCGCCCTGGGCGAACTGGCCGTTAAACTCGCTGACTTCCTGGCCGACGATATTGACGTCGTCAGCGCCCGGGTTGTCCACGTCGTCGCCATTGAAGACGGTGACGACGGTCTCGCCGCGGAGCAACTCGATGACGAGGTCGCCCTTGTAGCTGTGCTCGACGTCGACATCGACGGTCATCGAGTCGATGTTGAAGTTATCGCTGACCTCGAGCGTCGAGGAGACGCCTTCTTCTTCGTTGTCGGGGATGTCCACGGTATCGGAGCTGCTGACCTCGACGAGGTCGCCAGCGGTCGGCTCGTCGGCATCCGGCTCCGGCGCGTTGCCGGCCACGTCGATGTCGAGGCTCCAGTTGGTGAGCGCGCCGGTGTCGCGACCGGCATTGTCCGTGACGATCAGGTCCCAGTCACCCTTGGCGTTCATCCCGCCGAAGCCCTCGATGGCCTTGGCGTCGACGGTGACGTCGTCGGTCCAGGGTTCGTCTGCGTCCTCGCCGTTGTAGACCAGCGCGGTGACGTCCTTGTGGCGCAGCTCGACGATGAGGTCGCCCTTGTAGGTATGCTCGATGTCGAGGCTGACTTTGACGCCGTTGACCGACGCGTTGTCCATGACCGAAATCGTGCTGACCACGCCTTCCGGGTCGTTGTCCGGAATCTCGGCCCTCTCGGTATTCTCGAGGTTCAAATCGTCGGGGTTGACGTCTTCTTCGTCGTCAGCACCCGGCTCCTGGCGGCTCTTGGCGACCAGCTGCCGAACCTCGTCGAGGCTGATATTCGGGTTGTTGCCGTAGCTGCTCGGGCGAGTGGGCAACCACAGGAAGTCGGGGTGGTCCTCGCGGGACTCGGGCGCCCACTCACCGCCGATGATCTTGCCCTCGCCGTCGAGCTCCAGCACGTAGTGGTAGCTATCGTGACGGGTCCAGCGCTCGATATTATCGCCGTTGGGCTCCGTCGAGGCGTGCGACTCGGTGACGTAGTCGGTAGTCATGCGGACTTCGATAAACCGCACCGCATCTTCGTTGAACCTGTAGGTGTCGAGCCCTTCTTCTTCGACGCCGAGGAGCGCGTGCGCCTCGCCCAAACTGATCTCGGACTGCTCGGTGATCTTGTACCCGACGACCGGCTGATTCCAGACCTCGTAGTCGAACGTGCGGTCCTCGGCGATGGCGCGCTGCTGTAGGCCGAGGAAGTTGGTCACGATGAGGTGGAAGCTTCCGGCGTTGACGTCCTGGCAATCTTCGTTGAGGAGCCTGCCGGTCTCCTCGTCACGATCGACTTCTTTGAGGTTGCAGCGGCCGCCCAACATGTAGGCGTTGGAGCGGTCGTACTGGCTGATCATGAGTGCTTTGAGGTCGCTGACATCGAAGGTCACGCCGTTGTGCTCGACAGCACGAAGCGGCTCGTCCTCGAGCATGGCGGCCGGAACCCACGCGTGGCACAGGCCCCACCAGGTCTCGACGCCATCGTAATCCTTTTCCTTGTCGCCGTACCCACATTCCTCGGCATCTGAGAGCCCGTCGCCGTCGTCGTCGATGCCGTTGCGAGCGCGCTTATTGCCCTGGTTGTTCGAGACGTAGGTCGAGGCGGGTCCGAGCGAGCTGTAGTACTCGTCGTCCCACTCACACGTGGAGGTGTCGTAGGGCTGGAGTTCGTCGAAGCCCTCCGGCTCAGTCCAATCATTGAACGCCTTGTCGTACTTCTCGACCGGAGACAGCGTATTTTCACCCTGCCAGCGGGCCAGGATACTGTTTTCGTAGGTGGGCCAGTAGGTGTCGGCCCATGCGACACGCTGCGAGTAGCCCTCGGAGGGCAGCTCTTCCCACTTGTAGTTGATCTCGGAGCGGAACCGCGCCGGGCTGTTGGTGCTATTCCAGCGGTCGAATTTACCGCCGCTGAGCTCCTTGACTTCACCGTCTTCGGTGGCGTTGTTGACGTCCTCGCCACAGCCAGCCAGCGAACCCATCGCGATGAGTCCACCCAGACCCAATGTCAGTATCTTACCCTGCCAGTTCATGATGCCCTCTCTGAAGAGTTCTCTCGAATCATTTTGTCGAACGGTCACATAGTATTACAAGTCTCGTGCCAACGCCTGAATGTCGATTCATTCGCGTCTTGGCCGGGTGGTTTAACCGATCGGCAACTCGAGTTTCCGGTCTAGAGTCGGATCGGGGTGG
>JBNJFZ010000120.1:0-17457 GCA_051747295.1 Myxococcota bacterium | reverse complement strand
AAACGTCGCGCACCGACAATCGCGTGGCTCTCCACGTTCGGCGGGCTAAAAGCCCGCCGGCGACGTGGAAACGTCGCGCACCGACAATCGCGTGGCTCTCCACGTTCGGCGGGCTAAAAGCCCGCCGGCGACGTGGAAACGTCGCGCACCGACAATCGCGTGGCTCTTCACGTCGCGCACCGCCATGAACGCGGCACGCACGTTCTCGGTGCGCGAGCTTTCTAGCTCGCCGCGCGGCTTTCCAGCCGCGCCTTGCGTGCCTATCCAACCCCATTGCCAAAATGTCAGAATACTGAGGCCCCGGCTGCCGTTTTGTCATAGCGCGGCCGCACGCCCCCGCCATAGACCCCACGCGCGCCGTGGGTATACTTACGGAACATTATTTGCAGTTCGTTGTCTACGTGTTGGAAGCTCTGTTTGACGATTTGACGCAGCCAAAGTGCTCTATGAAGCCGACCGCCCTGACTATCGCCGCCCTGCTCCTATCGATGGGACTTGCGGGCGCCGCCCATGCTCAAACCACAGGTGGGCCCACAAATCATCCGTCGGGCGCTTCGAGCATCCAAAAGATCGACCCCAAGCTCGGGTTGCTAGAGCACGTCGTGACCACGGAGGGCACCAAAGCGACACTCTTCGGGCCCGATGGCGCGCCCGCGACGGTGCGCGACGACGGGGTCGTCGCGTCCATCCGCGTCCACGCGTCGCTCAGCCCGGCCGACATCGCCGACTTCGAGCAGCGCGGCGTACGCTTCCAACGCACCGATGGCAAGGTCGACGCCTTCGGCAAAACCTACTCCGCACTCGTGGAGTGGCGCGCATCCGAATTCCTCGCCGGCCACCCCGACGTCGCCCGCGTCGAGGTCGAGTGGTACCCGACCGAGACCAGCCCCCTCGAGGTCACAGGCGAGCTCGTGGGCGCCGCCCAGGCCCGCCGCCTCCCCGAAATGAGCGTCGACGGTGAGGGCGTAGTCGTCGCCGACATCGACAGCGGCATCGATGTGCTCCACCCGCACTTCTTCAAGGCCGACGGCGGCTGGTATGACTGGGTCGACGTCGACGAGGACGGCAAGTTCACCCCCGGCATCGACGCGGTCGACATGAACTCCGACGGCACGCTCGGGCGCGCCGAGACCCTCGAGGTCCTCGACGGTACCGTGCTCAGCCGCAACTTCCAGGACAAGGAAAACGACGACGGGGTCTTCCAGCCGCGCCGCGACTGGGTCTACGTGGACAGCAACGTCGACGGCACGCGAAACGCCGGCCCGAGCGCCGGCTTCACCGAGAGCCAGCCCGCCTATGGCGAGCCGATCTTCGTCGGCGACGACGTCAACCGAAACGGCATGCTCGACGTCGGTGAGAAGCTCGTGCGCCTGGACACCTCCAAGATCCAGAAGTTCGTGGTCGGCGACACGACATTCGAGCGCGGCTACAACCTGATCGAGGCCGCCGAGCTCGATAACGCCACTCCGTTCCACGGCACCGGCGTCGCCAGCATCGTCGTCGGCGGTCAGGCCGGCTTCCACGACCGCGTCGGGCTCGCCCCGGGCGCCGAGATGATCATGTACTCGATCCCGCGCGAGGGTGACCAGCAGCGCGGCAATGACTTCAGCACGCGCATCAGCTACCTGGACGACGCGGTCGAATCCGGCGCGTCGATGATCTTGCACGAGTGGACCGACCTGGTCTCGATGCCGCCCGACGGCTCCTCGAACCTCGAGGGCGCCATGGACGAGGCTCGCGAGCGAGGCCTCCTGCAGGTCAACCCGCTCGGCAACATGAACAAATCCCGAAAGCACCTCGAGCGAGACCTGGTCCCCGGCGAGGCACTCGAGCTGAAGTTCGAGGTCGGCGACGGCTACGGCTACCAGGGCCAGCAGCGCCCGTTTTCAGTCGCGTACGGCGGCCTCTTCTGGAAGACCGACCAGGAACTCGACATCACGTTCATCAGCCCCACCGGCGAGGAGGTCCAGGTTGGCACGTCGGAGACCCAGACGACCCTCGGCGCCGACAATTTCTACTCCGGCTATCAGGTGACCGGCCGCAACACCCACCACCTGGCGTTCTACGCGTGGAAGGAAGACTACCAGCAGTCGATCGCCAAGGGTGAGTGGACGATTCGTATCGAAGGCATCCAACAAGCGGGCACGTTGTTCGGCCGCGTCGCCGACTATTACTCCGGATGGGCTCGCGGCATCGGCTGGCTCAACCCAACCGAAGACTCGGGCACCATGGTCTTTCCCTCCACCGCAGATTCCGCCATCGGCGTGGCAGCTTACGGCGGACGCCACGAGGGATTCACGGGCTCGAGCGCCGGCGAGTTGCGCGGCTACAGTGGACGCGGACCGCGCATGGACGGAGCTCGAGGAGTCGACATCGCGGCCCCCGACGACCCATACGCCGCGCTGAGCTACACCGAGGAGTACGCGCAGTACGGCGTCGGCCGCGGCTGGCTCCAGACCTTCGGCGGCACCAGCGGCGCCGGCCCGCACGTCGCCGCCGCGCTCGCCCTGCTCGAGCAGCAAAATCCCGATTGGACCGCCGATCAGCTCGAGGACCAGCTCACCAACTCCGCGATCAACGACGCGCTCCAGCCCGATTACGGCGACTTCCCGAACGCTCACTGGGGCTTCGGCCAGGTCGACATCTTCAGCGCGCTGTACGACGAGCCCGCACCGACCGCGACGAATCAGACCCCGATCGCCGGGTTAGCCGTCGTGTCCAACGGGCAGGACTTCGTACTCGATGCCTCTCAGAGTTCCGATCCGGATGGCGACGACATCCAGTATCGGTTCGACTTCGAATACGACGGTGAGTTCGACACTGGCTGGCTCGACGACTCGGAGATCGCCGGCATGGTCGACGCCGAGCCCGGGCAGACTGTCACCTCGCGGGTGGAAGTCCGAGACACGATGGGCCTTCGCTCCGGGACGATCGCCGACACCGTCGTGTCCCTTCCGGCCGCCGACACCGGGATGGCCGACGCGGGCGCCGGTGCCGATGCAGGTACCGGGGCGAGCGCAAATGCCACCGGCGGCGGATGCTCCGGCTGCACGACGCAGCGACGCGGATCGCCCGCCGCAACCTTCCTGTTTGTCGCGGGACTCTTCGCAATCGGGTTGCTCGCGCGGCGCCGATGGACGCATTGATGTGATGAACAAACCGACCGAGGAGTATGGGAAAGGCTAGCTGGCTTTCTTCTCGGCGTCTTGCGCCGTCTCCAACATCACGTCGGCGATATCTTCCCACAACCACTCGAATGCCTCGCGGTCGAATTTCGCACCGGAGCCGAACCAGTCGGCGCCGTCGCGCACGTCGAACGGGCCGCGCAGGTAGTGGCCGATGACGTCGAGGTGGTCGGCGCGGACCACGCCGCGAAATTCGCCCCAGATCTGGCTGAGCGTCGGCACCACCCCGTCGCTGGTGGACTCGGTGATCACGAACGGCAGCGGCCGACCGGTGTGGATGTCGTTCGAGTCGATGGGCGGGTGGTACGGATATCCGGCGTGAGCGCGCGAGGCGAGCGTCCAGAGCACCCCGTAGAGGACCTTATTGAGGGGCGTGAGTGCGTGGCGCAGGCGGATCTTGCGGATCACATCGGTCGGCGGGGGAGCAGCGGTCGCGTAGCTGACGTAGCGCACATCCGGATGATCGAGGGTCGTGGCGTTAAAGACGTCCATCCCCTCGGGCGTGAGCTGGATCATCGCGCCCTGGTCTTCGACGATGGACCGCAAAAACTGGCGCACCTCGGCCTCGACCGACGGATTGAAGTCCCTGAGCAACTGGTTGGTGATCTGCTGGAGCAGCGTCTCGTCGAGCCCGAGCAGGTCGTTGAGCTTGGTCACTAACCCGAGGACCCCGCCCAGAAGCGTGATCGGCTTTCGCCACAGGCCGATGATCACCAGCAGCGTAACCAGGTAGAGCAGGTTCTTGCCGTAGAGCGTGCTGAAGAAGTTGGCGACCGGTGTCCCGTAGTGGGGGGCGGCGATACTGATGATGGTTCGCAGGTTGCGCTCGAGCGGCTCGCGATACTCGTCCAGGCCGAGCTCGGCGCCCGGCGATGCGGCCAGCCGCGCGTCCAGCGCGCCGGTCGAATGCCCCAGAAAATGGAGCTCGACGTCCTCTTCGAACCCACCGTTGTCGGCGACGGTCATCAACAATTTCCGCGCGCGATGTTTCAGAGACGCGGTCGGAAGCGTCTTAACCCCGTAGATGTCTACTGCTTCACCGCGGCGCACGAAGACGTCCTCGAGCGTGTCGCGCACCTGGCGGAAATAGGAGATGCCACCGAGCGCGGCAAAACCGAAAAAACCGGGGATGAGGTAGATTTGATGGCGCTTCGCCACAGGTCCTCCGAATAAGTTGAGTGTCATGTAACGTTTACTCCACGCGCAGAGGCGCTGCAAGCAAACGCCCCCCGGAACTTGCACTCCACCGTGGGTGCGCTAAACCGGATGTATCCGAACGTAAAGCCCCCAACATGCTCCTCCCCTACGAGGAAGAAGACGAGCCAGCCCTATGTCCGAAAAAGCCCTACTAACCATCGCCGGCACCGATCCATCGGGTGGCGCTGGTATCCAGGTAGACCTGCAAGTATTCCGTGATTGGGGGTATCACGGCGTGTCCGCCATCACTGCTGTCGTCAGCCAGAATACCGTCGGAGTCACGAGCTTCGACCCGTGCCGCAAGGGACTCTTGCGCAGCCAACTCGAGGTGCTCGCCGCGGACGTTCCCATCGCCGGCGTCAAGATCGGGATGCTGCCGACGCTCGAGAGCGTCGAGGCGGTCGACGCGTTCCTGGAGGGGCACCGGGACAAGCTCGACGGGCCGATCGTGCTCGATCCGGTGCTCGCAAGTGGCGAAGGCGGCACGGTCCTGTCGAGGCTTGGCGCCGCAGAGGCCATGCTCGACACATTGATGGGCAAAGCAGATATCTTGACGCCAAACCTGCCGGAGCTCGAGACCTTGATCGGATACAGCATCACCGATCGCGCCGATGCTCGCGACGCCGCTGAAGAGTTGCTGGAATGCGGCTGCGGGGCAGTCCTATTCAAGAGCGGCCATATGGAAATCGAGGCCGAAATGGTCTCGGACATGCTCGTGACCGCCGACGGTGAAAGCACCTGGCTGGAACCGCTCGAGCGAATTCCGATGGACGTGCATGGCACCGGCTGTCAGCTCTCCAGCGCCATCTGTGCGGCCCTCGCCGATGGTATGTCCGCCCTCGAGGCGGTCGAAAAATCGCGAGTTTATCTCAACGACTTGCTCCACACGCAGATCCGTCCTATCGGACAGGGGCGGCGGATCATCGTGCGAGCCGAGGCGAAATCATCCCGATAACAAACATTCGTTTTGAGACCGACTATCGACATCAATGAGTACCAGGACGTGGTCGCCCGCGAGCAGCGACTGGCCAAGGTGATGGAGCGCCCTGTCCAGGTCACGTGGATCCTGCTGGGCCTGAACGTGGTGATCTGGCTCGCCGGGCTGGTCTACGGGGTCGCCGGGTTGGGCATCGAGACTGTACGCGCCAGCGGCGAGCAGCTCGCGCTCTTCCCTGGGATGAAGGTCAACGAGTTGGTCTACGACGGCCAGTGGTGGCGGCTGATCAGCAGTCAATACGTCCACTTGAGCATGATGCACATGCTGTTCAATGGCTACGGGCTGTACGTGCTCGGGCCCATCCTCGAGAAGGCGTACGGTCCGCGCCGCTTCTTCGTGCTCTACCTGGCCAGCGGCACGGTGGGCTCAGTCGCCAGCTTATTCTTCACCGAAGGCGCATCGGGCGGGGCATCCGGGGCGATCTACGGGCTGGTTGGCGCGCTGCTGGTCTTCGGCTGGAAGTACCGCGAGGAGTTGCCCAGGCGCGTCTCCAAGTCCTTTACCACGCGGCTCTTGCCGTGGGTGGTCTTCAGCCTCGCCATCGGTTTTTTGGACTTTCTCCCCATGGACAACGCCGCACACCTGGGCGGGCTCGCCGGCGGCGCGGTGATCGTGGCGATCATGGCGTCGGTGGTGAAGGGCGAGCGCTCGCGGGTTGCGGACGTGCTCGTGACAGCCCTGACGGTGGTCGGGGTCGGCCTGCTCATCTGGACCGGTATCGAGTGGGCCCAGGAAGCGATGCGGTGCCTCCCCGATGCCGACGCCTTCCGCCAGTGTTACCCCGATCTGATCGAGCGGATTTCCTCCCCACGATAGCCCCTCCACTGGACGAACGCGCACAGCTACGGTAGGTCAGTTGACTCCGTATTTCGGGTCGCGCCTTTAGTAGCGCGCGAGCAGTCATCGAAGGAGCATAGGAGACCCGTCGTGGGTAACGATTACAAAGACACCCTCAATCTGCCGAAAACCGATTTCCCCATGCGAGCCAACCTCTCGGAGCGAGAGGAAGAGCAGATCGCGAAGTGGGACGACGCCGAGATCTACGAGAAGATGATCGCGCGCCGCAAAGACGAGGGTGCCGAGCGATTCATTCTGCACGACGGCCCGCCGTATGCGAACGGCAACATCCACCACGGGCACATCCTCAACAAGACGCTCAAAGACTTCGTGGTCAAGTACAAGAGCCTGGCCGGTTACCTGGCCGAATACGTACCGGGCTGGGACTGCCACGGGCTGCCGATCGAGCACAAGGTCGACAACGAGCTCGGCGACAAGAAGCGCGAGATGTCGAAGGTCGAGATCCGCCGCGCCTGCGCCGACTACGCCCAGAAATGGGTCGACATCCAGTCGGATGAATTCCAGCGCATGATGATCTTCGGCGACTGGGACGACCCGTACCTGACGATGTCGTACGACTACGAGGCGACTACCGTGCGCGAGCTCGGCCGCTTCTTCGAGGAAGGCATCGTCTACCGCGGGCTCAAGCCGGTCCACTGGGACTGGGACTCGAAGACCGCGCTGGCCGAGGCCGAGGTCGAGTATCAGTCGTTCAAGACCGAGCACGTCTACGTCAAATTCGACTTCGACGAGCTGCCAGGCGAGCTGGCGGACGCCGCCGGCGACCGCGATGCGTTCGTGGTCATCTGGACGACGACGCCGTGGACGCTTCCAGCCAACCTCGCCATCGCGCTCAACCCCGAGCTGAACTATCAACTCATCGGCGTCGGCGACGAGGCGTACGTGATGGCCGAGGGCCTCCGCGACCGCGTCCTCGAAGACTGCGGCATCGAGGATTACGACGTCCTCGCCGAATTCGAGGGCCGCGAGCTCGTCGGTGAGCTCGGCGAAGGCAAAGACCTGACCGCACAGCACCCGTGGCTCGACCGCGAGTCGGTGCTGCTGCCGGCCGACTACGTCACGCTCGACCAGGGTACGGGTTGCGTCCACACCGCACCCGGCCACGGCCAGGAAGACTTCGCGCTCGGTCAAGAATTCGGGCTGGACGTCATCTGCCCGGTCAACGAGCACGGGCTGTTCATCGAAGACCAGGTTCCCGAGTGGGGCGGCGAGCACGTCTTCCGCGCCAACGGCATGATTCAGAAATACCTGGCCGAGATCGGCGCGCTGCTCAACAGCGTCGGCGACAAGGTCAAGATCGACCGCTATCCCTTCGGATGGCGAAGCAAAAAACCCATCATCTTCCGCGCCACGACTCAGTGGTTCATCGCGATGGAGCCGGAGACCGCGGGCAACCCCGACGGGCTGCGGCTGCGCGAAGCGGCGCTCGCCGAGATCGACAAGGTCGACTGGGTGCCGGAATGGGGCAAAGAGCGCATCCACGGCATGGTCGAAGGCCGCCCGGACTGGTGCATCAGCCGCCAGCGCACCTGGGGCGTGCCGATCACGGTGATGTATTGCGAAGATTGCGACGAGGCGATCGCCACCCGCGAGCTGGCCGACCACGTCGCCGATTTGATCGAAGACCACGGCGCCGATGTGTGGTTCGACCGCGAGGCCTCCGAGCTCGTGCCCGAGGGGACGAGCTGCGCGGGTTGCGGCGGCACCGACTTCAAGAAAGAGCAGGACATCCTGGACGTCTGGTTCGACAGCGGCACTTCCTGGGCCGCCGTGCTCGAGGAGAAGCTCGGCTGGGGTGACACCGCCGACCTGTACCTCGAGGGCAGCGACCAGCACCGCGGCTGGTTCCAGTCCAGCCTGCTCTGCGGCGTCGGGACCCGCGGGCATTCACCCTATCGCACCTGCCTGACGCACGGCTTCGTCAACGACGAGGACGGCCACAAATACTCGAAGTCCTCCAAGAACTTCGAGCCGCCCGAAGAGATGCTGCAGGACTACGGCGGCGAGATCCTTCGGCTGTGGGTCGCGGCGGTCGACTACCGCGGCGACATCACGCTGAGCGACGAGATCCTCAAGCGCGTCGCCGACGCATACCGCAAGGTGCGCAACACCTTCCGATTCATGCTCGGCAACCTCGGGGACTTCGACGCGGCCGACGCGGTCGACTACGACCAACTCCACGAGATCGACAGGTGGATCCTGCACCGCACCGCCGAGGTGGTCGAGCGCATCGAAGAGGCGTACGAGAATTACCAATTCCACACGATCTACCACACGCTGGTGCAGTTCATGACGGTGGATTTGTCCAATATCTACATGGACATCACCAAAGACCGTATGTACTGCGAAGGACCGAATAGCGAGGCTCGACTCGCCGGCCAGACCGCCTACTGGAGCGTGCTGCACGCGCTGGTTCGCGCGACAGCACCGGTGCTGTCGTTCACCTCGGAAGAGGTCTGGCAACACCTGTCGCTGGGCGAAGACGACCCAGAGAGCGTGTTCCTGGACGACTTCCCCGACGTGCCGGAGGACTGGAACGACGAGAAGCTCGGCCGCCGATGGGAGTCGCTGCTGGAGATCCGCCAGGCCGTGCAGCGCGCGCTGGAAGAAAAACGAGCCCCGCGCAAGCAAAAAAAGCCCGGCCAGATCGGAAGCAGCCAGGAGGCGCACGTCACGCTGACCGCCTCCGGCAAGACCCACGAGTTGTTGGCGGACTATGCCGACGACCTCGCCGCGTTGTTCATCGTGAGCCAGGCCGACCTCGAAGAAGGCGACGTCACGTCCGACGACCCCGTCGACGTCGACGTCGCGGTCGCAGACGGGGAAAAATGCCCGCGCTGCTGGAATTTCTGGGTCGACGCCGACAGCGACGATGAGATCTGCGAGCGATGCCAGAGCGTCGTCGCCACACTCGACTAATTAGCCCGACGAAGCCGGACGATGGACTTTAAATACGCCAAATATCTGCTCTTCGCGGTCATCGTGCTCGTGGGGGTCGGGCTCGACCAGTGGACCAAGCAATACGCCGCTGATCGCCTGGCGACCTCGCGCCCCGGTAGCGTCCAGCACCAGATCGTGCTCGACGTCCCCGAAAGTGCGGACGGCAGCACGGTCGAGGACTTCCTCTCCGAAGAATTTACGCGCAATACCCCCGAGGAGATCGAGCGTATCGCGGATCGCTACGTGCGCACCTCGGAGGGCCGCTTCATGCGCGCGGACTCGAAGCTCGAAGGCGGCCAGCAAATCGAGGTGACCAACCGCAACGTCGTGATCATTCCGGACTACTGGGATTTCCAATACGCCGAGAATAAGGGCGCGGCCTTCGGGATGCTCGCCGACCAGGACTCGTCCTGGCGGCTGCCGTTCTTCATCATCGTCAGCCTGCTCGCCGTCGGCATGATCATCTATATCTTGCGCGGCGTCCCAAAGGGACAGTGGCTCATCGTCTTCGGGCTGAGCTTCATCGCGAGTGGAGCGGTCGGAAACTTCATCGACCGCGTGCGGTTTGGCTACGTGATCGACTTCATCGTCTGGAAGTACACCGACGCGTATCGTTGGCCGACGTTCAATATTGCGGACGCGCTGATCTGTATCGGCGTGGCACTGATGGTCGTCGAGTTGATCCGAGACGCGTTCCGTGAGTATCCGGAAGAGGGCGAGAGCGACGGACAATCAAAAGACGAGCCCGCGGCCGCATAAGCCAAGCAACAGGCGAAACCCACGTGCTACCCACGCTCTTCGACAGCTCTTGGATCGGCCTCGACGGCGCTCTGCACTTCACCCTGCCGACCTATTTCGTCGCGGTCATGCTGGGCTTTCTGGGCGCCGCGAAGCTCGGCTACGACGAAGTCGACCGCTACCCCGACGTCGACAACCGCGCCTTCATCGACTTCTGCATCTGGATGCTGCTCATCGGCGTGGTCGGCGCTCGCCTGGCACATGTGGCCTTCGACGGGCTCTTCTGGGACTACGTGCATATCGCAACCAATCCGTTCGCGCTCGATGGCGTGGCGCTGCCGACGGCTGCCGAGTGCATCACCAACGCCCAGTGTCTGGGCGCGCAGGACCGAGGCTTCGATATCGGCGCGATCTGCAACCCGGCCGATGGCCTCTGCTACCCGCAGCAGGACCCGTTTCGGTGGCTGAAGTTTTGGGCCGGGGGCCTGACCATCTACGGCTCGCTATTAGCGTGCACGCTGGTGGGCTGGTGGTTCATCAAGAAGCACGAGATGGGGACATGGCGCATCCTCGACGTCGCTGGATTCGCCGTGCCGTTCGGGCTGTTCATGGGGCGCCTGGGCTGCATGGGCGCCGGGTGCTGCTTCGGCGAGGTCTGCTCGGTCGACTTTATGGGGATACGCTTTCCCGAGGGCACGCTGGCGCACTCGCTGCACGTCAACGAATTCGCCGGACAGCTCGCGGCGCAGAGCAGCGAAGGGATTGCCGGGAGTCTGGCGGTATGGCCGACACAGTTGATCTCGTCGGGCTATGCGCTGGCGATCTTTTTGGTGGCGTATTTCTGGGTACGGCCGAGGAAGCGATTTCACGGGCAGATCTTTCTGACCACGGCTATTTTGTACGGCGTCTCGCGGTTTCTCGTGGAGTTTCTGCGAGCCGATCAGCGCGGCGAGATGTTTGGGCTGGCGACGAGCCAGGCGCTGTCGATACCGGTCGTCCTTATCGCGGCGTTCGTCCTCTGGCGGAAGCTCGGAGGCGTGGAGGACATGGAAGACGTGGAGGCGTTGAAGAGAGAGCAAGAAGGAGACATGGAAGGGTGAGGTGGGCGCTCGCGTCTCTGCGGATCTCCGGCGGCTGTCGCCGCCTCCGGTCCGCAGCTAACGTCTCCGGCGGCAATGCCGCCTCCGGTCCGCAGCTAACGTTTTCTCGGGTGACGCGGTTGCCTTCGGCAAGAGCACCGCGAACTAACCAATGACCCACTCACCCACTCACCCAATCTCCTACTCCCCCTCCCCTACTCGTATCCCAACAAAAATGTTAGATCTAAAGCACACCCTTTTCGTTAGGACTCTGTGACTCGGGAGCGGACGACGCTTCCAACGCACGGTACTTTTTCCTCACAGGGATCCCCCTATGCGACGCACGCTTGCCTTTCTCGGCACCTTACTCGCCCTGCTCTTGCTGGCCTCGAGTGCCTCGGCCTTTTGTGGCTTCTACGTCTCGGGCAGCAACGACGACCTGTACAACGACGCGACACGCGTGGCGCTGATGCGCGACGGAAAGCGCACGGTCCTGTCGATGCAGAATAACTACGAGGGCCCGCCGGAAGACTTCGCGATGGTCGTCCCGGTGCCGGTCGTATTGAAGAAAAAGGAAGTCAAGACGCTCGAGGGCAACGTCTTTGCCCGCCTGGACCGGCTGACCGCGCCTCGACTGGTCGAGTACTGGGAGCGCGATCCGTGCTATAAGCCGCCGAGACAGATTTTGGACAGATCGGTCGCCCAACGCTCGGCCGCTCCAAAATCCACCGATATGCCGCAGCCTGACAGCAAGGGCAAGGTCAAAGTCGAGGCCAAGTTCAAGGTCGGCGAGTACGATATCGTCGTGCTGAGCTCGACCGAGTCGACCGCGCTGGAGGATTGGCTCAACGCAAACGACTACAACATCCCGGACGGCGCGGCGCCGTACTTCAAGCCGTATATTCAGAAGGGGCAGTACTTCTTCGTCGCCAAGGTCAATATGGACAAGGTTCAGTACAAGGACGGCGAGGCCGTCTTGTCGCCGATTCGCTTCCACTACGACTCGGACGACTTCGTCTTGCCGGTGCGCCTGGGCCTCATCAACTCGAAGGGCGCGCAGGACCTGATCGCGTTCATCCTGGCCAAAAACAACCGTTACGAGGTCGCGAACCTGCCCAACGTGACGATCCCGACGAATATCCCGGTCAAAGAAGAGACGAAGAAGGACTTCTCGGGCTTTTACAGCCAGCTCTTCGACAACGTTCTGAAGGAAAACCCGCAGGCAGTCGTCACCGAGTACGCGTGGCAATTCGTATTCAATGGCCGAAAATGCGACCCCTGCCCACCGGAGCCGCCGGGCCCGCCCGCGCAATTTCGCTCGCTGGGCGCTGACGTGTTGCCGTCCGCTTCGCAGGGCCAGCAGCAACGGCAACCGACCGGCCGAGGCATGCGCCGACGCCGCCCGGTACAACAGAGCAGCAACTGGGTCATTACGCGGCTGCATACCCGCTACGGCAAGCACACGCTGGGCGAAGACCTGGTCTTCAAGCCCGCCGAGGCGATCGTCGGAGGCAACGGCATGCCCCAGGGAGCGCAGGGGACATTTGCCAATAAGGGCGTGACCAAAGCCTCGACCAATCGATTTCAGGGGCGCTACATCATCCGTCACTTCTGGGAAGGCGACATCGACTGTGAGAACCCGCGCCGCGGCGTGTGGGGCGGCCCGGGCGGGAACGGTGCTCCGAGTACCGGGGCGGCCGACGACCTCGGATTCTCGGAATCCGGGGAGACCAAGCCGCTGGCGACGTTCGTCGACGACCGTAAGGACGTGCCCGGCCTGAAGATGAGCATCGACAAATACGACTCCCCGGCCGGCGACGTCATCGAGAGCTGGGGCAAGCTCGTCGAAGCGCCGTCGATGGACGACCTTAAGGGCGAGTCGGGCGGTGGTGGCACGACCGGAGGGAACGCCGACGACGGCAACAGCGGCGGCGATGACGGTAGCGGTCATACCGGAGGCGGCGCGAGCTCGGCGGGGGGCAGTGATTCCGGCTCGCAGAAGACCGGCGGCTGCGCCAGCTTCTGGGGTGGTGGCAGCTCGGCCGCCATCCTGTTGCTCGGGCTCTTTGGGATGCGCCTGGCACGTCGACGCATCGACATCTCGGTCGACTGAGTATCTGATGGAGTCCGGGGGCTCGTCCCCCGGACCTGGTTTTCTGTTTTTCGGAACTGTTGTGAAGCGTACCCTATTCGTCGTCCTTGCCCTTGCCGGGCTGTCACTGATGAGAAGGCGACGACGGAAGGAGCAATCAGCAGACACACTTGTGCGATCGCGTCCGGATCGTGAGATTTATCGACTGCGTTCACGACGGACGTCATGCAATTGAGCATTGAAACCAATCGCGCTGAGCGCACTCCAATGGCTCGAACAGGCCTGGTATCGAGTTACTGAGCCAGCCATGCTGCCAGCTTCCAGCGAACTCGACGCGAGTCTGGCTGGCTGCTCGCATCGTCATATGTAACGCGCTGATAGCGCGGTTTTGGTCATCGGCTTTTTGCGCCGAATCGGGTCTTTTCAGACAACACCTCCTGCTCTATCGTCAAAGTTGCATTGCTCTTGTCAATTACCGGTACAGGACCGGTCCGAGAGTTTTGAGAACCTCTGCCACGGCTCACGAGCACGATCTGGCGATCCTCCCATGAGTCCGATGGCTTGCAGTTGCACCCGCTCCTGGCGGAGCGGGTGACTGCGCGACAGATTACCCTTTGGTGGCGGCTGCACTGCCCTTCCGCGAAGTCGAGGAGCCGCTACGCCACCTGGCATCACTGGTTTTTGTCGCCCGAGTCGTTTGGGTGCTGGACCCGCACTCCCCGGACTGGGCGCCGGACACGCCCTCCCTGCCGTCGCCCCGGGCGTGACCCCGAGGCCTCTGCCACACGCCATGCTTTGGGTTTCCCCGCCACATGACGGAAAACTCGTTGCCAATGGATCGGTCTTGCAGGCACCGACCCACCGCCATGATTCGAAGGAAACGACTTCGGTCCGATTCAAACGTCGATTCACCGGCAAGCGCTTTTTCCATTTTAGCCAGCATTCGACACCTTCCTCGAGTTGAAATCGGCGGTGCACACACCGCACCTCCCTCTATAAAGGTTTTCGACCGAACCCCCCGAATCGTTGCGTAATTTTTTCTAAGCAAGGACGTCTTAACCACGACATCGATCCGATAAACCACTGAAAACGCACGACTTCCAAACAAGCTGAATCGCCGGTATCATTGATTCGGCTCTGTCGAGACTCTGTTGCCCACCGTTGGCACTGAGCGGCCCGGCCGCTATCCTGAATCTGCCGCGCTACCCACCCAGGTTCCTACAGGGGCACCATGAAACGCATCGCAATCGCAGCCGTCGTCACAACCGTTCTGGTGCTGTCGAGCTCGCCCGCCTTTTCGTTCTGCGGCTTCTACGTCGCCGGTAGCGAGGAAGACCTCTTCAACGACGCTACGCGCGTGTCGTTGATGCGCTACGGCAAGCGCACCGTGCTCTCGATGCAGAACAACTACATGGGGCCGCCGGAAGACTTCGCCATGGTCGTGCCGGTTCCGACCGTGCTGAAGAAAAAGCACGTCAAGACGCTACCGAACAACGTGTTCGAGCGGCTCGATGCACTCAGCTCCCCGCGCCTCGTCGAATATTGGGAGGCCGATCCGTGCGAGAAGATCTGGCGCAAAACCAGGTTCTACGATTTCGACGATTCAACCATCGATGGCTCGCTAGTCAGGCCAGATGGTAGCGGTACCAAGGGCAACGTCCGCGTCGAAGCCCAGTACAAGGTCGGCGAGTACGATATCGTCGTCCTTAGCTCCGACGCATCGACCGCGCTGGAGTCCTGGCTTCGTGAGAACGACTACAATATCCCGGACGGGGCGGCGCCGTATTTCCGGCCCTACGTTCAGAAAGGGCAGTATTTCTTCGTCGCGAAGGTCGACATCGACCGTGTCGAGTACGAAGACGGGCGGGCGGTTCTCTCCCCGCTTCGGTTTTTCTACGACAGCGATGATTTCTCGCTGCCGGTACGCCTCGGTCTCATCAATGCCAGGGGCGCGCAGGACCTCGTTGTCTTTCTGCTCGCCCCGGGCCAGCGCTACGAGGTCGCAAACTTCCCGAACGTCACCATCCCCACCAATATCGGCGTGAACGAGAATACGAAGACGCGATTCGCCGAGTTCTATAACGCGCTGTTCGACCAGGTGCTGAAGGAGAATCCCCAGGCCGTCGTCACCGAGTACGCGTGGTCACCGCGCAAGTGCGACCCCTGCCCCCAGGGCGTCGGCCAACCGCTCACCAATAAAGAGCTCATGTTGCTGGGCGTCGATGCACTTCCGCAAGATCAGCTCATCCGCAACTCGGGCGGACCTAGCCTCAATTGGACGCTCACGCGGCTCCATACTCGGTATGCGAAGACCAGCCTCGGCCAAGATCTCGTATTTCGACCGGCCCCGCCCATCCAGGGCGGCCGCGGTATGCCCGACGAAGATGGCTCGTTGCCCAAAACGCAGCCACAACCCGCCGTGACTGACTCCTTCCAGGCGCGCTACATCATCCGTCACTCCTGGGATGGTCCGATCGACTGCGAGAACCCGCAGCGAGGCCGATGGGGTGGGCCTCCCAAGGGGGCGGAGTCCGCGGGGACACAGGCGGCCAGTGATCTCGGATTCTCCGAGGCGGAGGCGGTCGGGCTCGCCACCTTCATCGACGAGAAACGTGCGGTTGCCGGGCTCGACAAACCTCTCGAATCATACACCGACCCCACCGAAGACGTCGTTGCCTCCTGGGGCAAATTGGTCGAAGAGCCCGAGATGCCGAAGTCGCCGGAACCCGAGCAGGACACGCGAGGCGGTTGCGCGAGCAGCGGCTGCGGAGGGAAGGACGGGTCGGGCGCGGCCATCTTCATCCTGCTGGCCGGCATGCTCGGGACGCGTCGTCTTCGAGGAAGCGACAGTTAGTATCTCGGAACAACTGGCGCTGCGCACTGTCCAAACGAGTACATGCTCCCACATGAACCCGAGGACACCGATGACACGCACGCTCGCCGCCATCGCCATTGTCGCCGTTTCAGTCGCCTTCGCCTCACCGGCAGAGGCCTTCTGCGGATTCTACGTCTCCGACGGCGACTCGAAGCTCTACAACGACGCGACCCGCGTGAGCCTACTGCGCCACGACAAGACCACCGTTCTGTCGATGCAGAACAACTACAAGGGCCCCGCCGAAGACTTCGCGATGGTCGTGCCTGTCCCGGTTGTTCTGAAGAAGAAGCAGGTCAAGCTCGTCGACAACGAGCTGTTTTCCCGGCTCGACAAACTCACGTCACCAAGGCTCGTCGAGTACTGGGAGCGCGACCCCTGTGAACGAGGCGAACGCGGGATCGGAGGGGCCAGCATCGGGGCCGTCGGCAGCGTGGCGTTTGGTGCGGCCGGCGCGGTCCGACGCGGCAGCGGCAAGGTCACTGTCGAGAATGAATTCAAGGTCGGGCCGTACGACGTCGTGATCTTGAGCTCGACCGAGTCGACCGCGCTCGAATCCTGGCTCGAAGGCCACAACTACAATATCCCGGACGGCGCGGCGCCCTACTTCAAGCCGTACGTTCAGGGCGGCCAGTACTTCTTCGTGGCCAAGGTCAACCTCGACGAGGTGACCTACAAAGACGGCGAGGCCGTGCTGTCACCTCTTCGATTCCACTACGAGTCAGACGACTTCGAGCTGCCGGTGAGGCTCGGCCTCATCAACTCGAAGGGCGCTCAGGATCTGATCGCGTTCGTAATGGCCAGGGGTCAGCGTTACCGCGTCGCCAACCTGCCCAACGCGACCATCCCGACGAATCTGACCGTAAAGAAGGCCACGAAGAAGGGCTTTGCGTCCTTTTACAGCGAACTCTTCGACCAGGTTCTGCGTGAGAACCCGCAGGCGGTCGTCACCGAGTACGCGTGGGAGACGAGCAAGTGCGACCCGTGCCCGACAAATAGTCTGCGTCCCCACGAGCTTCGAGAACTCGGCGGCGACGTCGTCGCGGATTTCGACCGGCGAGGCTGGGTCGTCACGCGACTGCACACTCGCTACGGAAAGTCGTCGCTCGGCGAGGATCTGGTCTTCGAGAAGGCCGCGGCCATCGAAGGCGGCCGGGGGATGCCGCAGGGCGAGGAAGGCACGATCGATTCGCAGGGCGCGCAGGCGGCGGACCAGAACCGCTTCCAGGCACGCTACATCATTCGGCATTTCTGGGACGGCGAGGTCGCATGCGACGACCCAAATCGAGGCGACTGGCGTGGAAAGCGGGGATCGAAGGCGTCGCGGGCGGCATCGAACCTCGGGTTCGTGGACGCCGACAAACGCCTGCCGCTCTCGCAATACATGGACGACCAGGACAAGATCGCCGGACTCGACAAGCCTGTCAAAACGTACGACTCGCTCGCGGGAGACGTCGTAAAAAGTTGGGGGCAGATCGTCGAAGAACCCGTAGAACCGA
>JBNJFZ010000119.1:0-17864 GCA_051747295.1 Myxococcota bacterium | reverse complement strand
CCCGATCAGTCATCGTTGCCGCAGTCGAGTTCCTCCAGCGATGGAACGAGCTCTCGCGGCTCGACGCCGAGGCTGCACGCCAGCGCGAAGAAGGCGTCGAGGGTCAGGTTGACCTGACCGCCTTCGAAGCGCACGAGGTGCGTTCGATGCATATTTGCGGAATGGGCCAGGGCCTGCTGAGACAGACCTCGCTTTTTCCGAAGCTGTCTGATTCTCCCGGCGGTCACCTTCCGTCCACTGGGATTGGACCAACCGGTATTGTTGGCGTCGTCGCCCTTGATAGTCACGGAATCCTCTTAACAGCGGTTTACTTCATTCTTCGACCAGTAAAATACCGCACGAGTCAACGCAGGTATGTAGAGGATCGACAACACCATTCGCGTCATTTGTCGCGCGTCAGACTACAAATATCGAAGTTAAAATCGCATGAATATGATTCAATCAAAAGAAGACCGTGAGTCGACGTCGGATGGTGGGCACGACGAGGTACTCGACGCATGGCAGAGTCCGCAGCCAGAGTTCAGCGGTAAAGGGGGCAAACAATTGACCGAAGCCAAACCCATGCAAGATCTCAACTTCGATGACGTGAAAGACCGGCTAGACGAGGCACAAACGCACCTCGACGAAGGTGATAGAGACGCCGCCCTCGAAGTCTACGAATCGCTCGCCGCCGATCTTCAGGATGCCGGACAACATGGGGAGTTTCTCGAGGTCGCCGGCCGCATGCTCGAACTCGAGCCCGAGCACGAGGATATTCGATACGCCGCCACCGACCTGTTATTGGCGGATATCGACATCTACTTGCGCTACCAGCTCTTCGACCAGGCCAGATCAGCGCTCGTGCGTGCGCTGCAATATGTTCCAGAGTCCGCGGAGATGCAGACGCGTCTGGTCGACGTGGCCAACCAGCTCGAAGACCAACAGCTCTTTGTCGACTCGATCCGCGAGCTCGCCCTGCTCAAAGGGGCCGGCGACGACGTGCTCGCCGACTACCTGGGGCGGGCGAGCGACTGGATGGAGCCCGCCGAGCGCATCGACGAGCTCGCGGACGTCTTTGACGTGGAGCCCAGGAAGTTCCCGCAGGGCCCGCCTCCCCTCCCCGTGGACAAGGAAAATAGCGAGCTGGGCGACGAGACGACGGCCCCGCGACGTAAGAGTGGATTTGGACGGGAGTCGAGCCAGGACACGAGAGAGCACGGGCGTGCATTCGGGGGAAACCACACCCACTCGAATTTGCTCGAGTTACTGTCGCTGGTCGAGAAGTGTACCGAGCCCAGCGAGATCTGCCTGGAGCGGGCGGATGGGTCGGCCGAGCCCGACGGGCCGATGTTCGCGCGCATCCCGGTGGCCAATGCCAGGGTCGAACTCGGCGTGGAGATCGACGGGGAGCTCTACGTCGACAAGGCACTGACCCGGGTCGAGCCGGAGCTCGTCGAGAAGCTCCAGCGCGCGTGTGACCCCGACTCGGAGCAGAGCCTCGACCCGCGGGATCTCTCCACGGGCGAGCGGTCGCACCTCTATCGGATGACCGCGCGGGCGTTGGTGAAGGTCGTCGAGGAGGCATCGAGCGCACCGTTTTGGATCACCGCGCGTCGCCGCAGCAAGCATTCTGAACACGATATCAGCTTCTCACCGTTCTCGCTGACGCTCTCGAGCACATCGTATCTACTGCGGGACGGATCGGTGGTGACCACTCGCCTATTCGACCAACTCTCCGACGAGGTCGAAGAAGCCTGGCTGTTCTCGCGCCCCGAGTCGACGAAATATCCGTGCCTACCGTTTCGGTGCACGCGGACCAACCCCTTCCGAATCTCGGAGCTCAAGCGTCTCGGTGGTTATGTCAGCGAGATGGCGCGATACCACGATCGTCTGGGAGAAAAACTCAATACCGAGCGTCCGATCGCCACGAATATCAGCTTCGAGGATGGGGTCTGGTGCTTCGTCGTCACGTCCACGCAGGTCGTGATGCTGCGCACAGAGCGTATTCGCATGGGGAGGGTGCTCCAGACCGCAAACACCCTCATCGAAAAGCACGCGGCGAAAGCCGAAGAAGCAAAAGACTGACCGAGTGGATCTCGGTCCAGGCGTCGTCATTCGGCGTCGGGGAGGTCGAGAGACTTCCCGTTACACAAGTAGTGGTCAACCAGAGGGTTGGCTGAATTACACCAACGACTCGAAGGAGCAAACTAGATGTCACTCGACAAAGCAATTCAAGAAGCAGTCAACAACATCCCCGAATGCGTGGCAGGTGGCTACGTCGATATGAATACGGGCATGCTGTTGGGCGTGCGAACCGTCGACTCACACCCCCAGGAGGTGCTGGACATGGTTGCAGCCGCGACCGCAGACCTCTTCCAGGGCAAGAACGTCACGGCCATCGAAGATATGTTCAAGAAGCATCGCGGCGTGGAATACGAAGGTCACTACTTCGAGGAGATCGTGGTCTTCAGTGAGAACCTGCTCCATGTGTTCCAGCGCGGCAAAGCACACCGCGACCACGCAATTGTGTGGGTTTGCAAGAAGTCGGCGAATATCGGAATGGTGCTCACGAAGGCGCGCATGAGCCTCGGCGACATCGAGAGTGCGCTCTAAAGTGATGCCCGGTCGATGGGCTGTAACCCAACGACCGAGCACCGGCCGCCCCGAGATTCGCGTTGGTGACGTGAAGGCTCTCGGCGCAGCAACTAAGACGGCGGCACATCCCGGTGCCGCCGTTTTTCTGTGTGACATGCTACGAGTCGCAAACGCGGACACCGGGCAGATGCATTCCCACCGAGTATCTCAGCGCTTCATTCGACCCTGGTGTCTTCCTGCTCGCCGAGACACGGTAGCAACTCGGCCGGCTGGACGCCCAGGCCTCTCGCCAGGGCGAAAAAAGCATCCAGCGTCAAGTTGACTTTCCCGCCCTCGAAGCGAACCAGGTGAGTACGATGCATGCCGGCCTTCCGGGCGAGGTCTTGCTGAGACATGCCGCGAGCGCGACGGAACTTGCGCACGCGCATCGCACAGGCTCTTCGCCCGTCGGAGTTTGGCCAACCGGTTTCCTGTACAGCGTCTTGGTGGACAGCCACAATGCCCCCTAACGTCGAGTTATTACCTTGAGCTATAAGGGTAACGAGTTCGACCCACGACGTATGTAGAGCATCGTCAACATTTCAGGCTTTTTTGCGATAGAAAATAAAACAAATGGCTTTCAGATCCTCACATTGTGTGAAGGACTGCTTTGAGAGGCCTGCATCGGAAGCTGCTATGCCGCCTGACGCGCATCGTGCACCTGGAGCCACGCGTTGATGTCGCGGGACTCGAAGAACGGTGTTCCGTCGATGAACAGACACGGCACCGTCGTTCGGCCGGTCTCCTCACGGAGCTCCTCTCGCGCCCCCGGATCGGTATGGGTATCACGGAATTCGACGTCGACCTCCAGATCGCGCACGACGTTTAGGACGCGGCGGCAGTACGGACAGGTATTGAACTTATAGAGCACCAGATCGTAGTCGCCGCCCGGCTCCGGGATGCCGCTGGGCGGTTCGTAGTTTTCCGGGTCGACCTCGGTCTTACGAAAGAGTGAATCGAAAAGTCCCATGGAGAGCTCCTGACGGTCTGGGAAGTATAGGGTCAGCTAGCCGTATGATGCCGCGGGCGGCTGGAGGTTTCGGATTCAACCCCTCGAGCAGCGACCTGAGATCCGAGGTCGAGCTGACGAGCCCCCTACGGAGCGGCCTGGATCTCGATCGACCGAGAAGCGGCTGCGTCGCCAAGGGATGCCGAGAGTTTGCAGGTGCCAGCGGCCAGCCCGCGAACCGCAAACAGTCCATCGCTGGTGAGCTGAGCGAGCGAGGCGGTCTCGCAGATCTGGGGCGTTTGGCTGGTGACCTCGAGCGCGCCGTCCAGGCCGAGCACATAGCGGCCATCTTTCGAGCGCACGTCCACACGAAACAGATCACTTTTACCGACGGCGAGCACCGGCGAGCCGGTCGCTTCTTTTCCGCGCACGAAGTCGAGCTCGACGGAGCGAATATCCGAGGCCGATACCGTCTCGAAGTCAAAACCAGATCCCCGAGAAGGAACAACCGAGACACGCTCCGGCGCGGCGACAGAAAGACGGAGGTGGCCCATATCGCGGTCGCGATTGACGATATCGACGGCATCGGCGGGCTCGACATCGACGGCGCCGGCGGGCTCGTAGCAGGCGAGTCTGCGGCCGTCTACATCCTTACGGCTGAGCGTAAAGTGGACCGTCCCGCCCTGCATCAATACGGTCTTGGCCGGGGTCGCCTTCTCGCTCTCCCATGCCAGATGGGCGAGCTCGACGCGATGGGTCTCGGCGACGTCCACATCGATCACGTCCTCACCACCGGCAGTCACGACGTGCAGCTCGCTCGCACCAACCGACTTGCCGAGCAGGCGGACGCGCGCTCCATCCGTCCCCAGAACCTCGAGCACCTGCGGGTTCGACGACGTGGCTCCCTCGACGTCGATGCGCTTGGCCTGCCGCAAAACCTCGTCGCCCCATACGATATCCGTCTTATCCTCCTTTGCATCGGACGCGTACGCCACAATATCGGCCTGGCAGCCGCGGGCGAGCGCGCGCCGGGGAGAGACGTAGCCGATGCTGTCCTCGGCCGCATAGGTAAACCCGAGCTCTCCGTGCTTGCCGGCGGTCGGTGCGCAGGCGCTCGCGGCAGCGGCGAGGATAGCGAGCAAGATGACGATGGCAGTCCTACGGCGCATGGCGGCTCCTGGGGTCGAGGCAACGCGAATCTAACGGCAGCGAGCAACTGGCGACAAGCGGCGGTCAAAAACCGCCCTCTCGCGCCTTCTGCAGAAGGGTGCCCTCTGCAGAACGCCGTCAAACGCCGTTTCTGCGCCTCTCGGTGATATCGACTCCAAAGATCGCCCTCTCGCGCCTTCTGCAGAAGGGTGCCCTCTGCAGAAGGCCGTCAGACGCCGTTTTTGTGCCATCCGGGACTTCGAACCCGCCAAACCGCCCTCTCGCGCCTTTTGCAGAAGGGTGCCCTCTGCAGAAGGCCGTCAGACGCCGTTTTTGTGCCACGAAAATGGGCTATTTGCCTCAGCCGTGCTCGTCCTCGTCTCGACGCTTCTGAATCTGCCGAAGCATGGCTGGCGCGGCCTGGGCCGCGACGGCCGCAACCGCGCTCGAGCCCGCCGCAATACTCAGGCAGATGGGCCCAACCGGCCGGCAACCGAATACGCCACTGACGCCGGGCGTTTCCACCAGGCCCAAAAGCAGGGCCGCGGATCCGACGCTCGCCCCGAGCACGGTCGGCGTGAGCTTTCCGGCGGTGACGGTCTGCGCCAGCTGTGAGCCGACGAGTGCCAGGAGCGCGGTCGTGCTCGCCTTCTCGTGGGGCGCCCTGACGATTTTTGCGCCCAACCAGGCCATGGCAGCGCCCCCAGTAGTCACAGTCGCCCGCAAGTTGACGTCCCGGTCGAGCGTCTCGCCGAGCGTTTCCTCGGGCCCAGATCCCAACAGCGCCTCCAGGGCTTCGTCCGTCGGAGGGCGTACCGCCATTGCGATCGCCGGGGCGATGTCGGTGAGGAGGTTGACGAGCAGGAGTTGGCGAGCGTTGAACGCGGGCTTGCGGCTCAGGACACTCGAGAGGAACGTAAACCCAATCTCGCCGAGGTTTCCGCCGATCAGTACCGAGACCGCATCGCGCACGGAGCCCCACATGGCGCGGCCGTGGGCGATGGCTTCGACGAGCGTCTCGATCTGCGCCTCGAGCAAGATGACGTCCGCGGCCTCACGAGCTGCGGAGGTGGCGTCGCGACCGAGCGCGATGCCGACGTCCGCCAGGCGGATGGCCGATGCGTCGTTGGCGCCATCGCCGGTCATCGCGACGACCTTCCCGAGCCGTTGGAACGCCTCGACAATGCGAACTTTGTGAAGCGGCGTCGCGCGAGCGATCACGCGTGTATCGGGCAAGACGTCGTCCAGTTGATCGTCGCTCATATGCTCGATATCGGGCCCGGTCAGCACGCGGTGGTCCTCCATCAATCCGAGCTCCTCACCGATTCGTCGAGCCGTCCCCGGGTGATCGCCGGTGATCATCACGACCGAGATCCCGGCGTCGACAAGGCGCTCGACCGCCTCGCGAGAGGTGGGGCGCACGGGGTCACTCAGCGCGAGGAAGCCCAGGAAGTGGAGCTCACCCTCGACCGTGTCTTCTAGCGCGTCATCGTTTTCGACGCCCCGCTCGGCCACCGCCAGGATCCGAAGCCCCTCACCCGCGTATTCGTCAGCGCGCTCGATCAGCGCGGCCCGCGCGTCCTCATCGAGCTCGTCGACCTGGTCGCCGCGTCGATGCGCGCGGCATCGCGCGATGACGACCTCGGGGGCGCCCTTGACCGACACGACGTGCCGTTCGCGCACCTGGCCCTTCGACGCGTGGAAGCTGCGGCCGGGCTCGAACGGCATCACCTGGGTCTGCTCCCAGCGACCGTCCCCACTGGCGCGGGTCACGCCGAGCTCCTCGATCCCGGTGACCACCGCCTGATCGGTCGGGTGCGGGAGTTCCGTCTCACCCTGAAAAGGGCTTGCGCGCAAGGCTGCGGCGAGGATATCGCGCTGCCAGTCGACGACACCATCGGCGAACCCCTCCATCTGAGAGCCATCGCTGACAGCGTCGAGATGGAGCTCGCCGACGGTGAGCGTGCCGGTCTTGTCGGCACAGATGACATCGACGCGCCCCAGCCCTTCGACGGCCCGCGGATTCCTGACGAGGATGCCACGATCAGAGAGGCGTCGCGCCACCGACAGTTGCGCAATGGTGGACAACAGCGGCAGGCCCTCGGGTACAGCGGCGACAGCCAGTCCCACGCCGACGTCGACGAGGTCGTGGATGTCCTGGTTTCGCATCATGCCGACGAGGAAGACCAGAGCCCCGCTGACGCTGCTGACCGGCAACGTGATGTCCGTGAATTCGCGAAGTCGCGCCTCGACGCCGGATTCGTCGACTCGCCCGCCGCGGCTGGCCAGAACCCCCCGGCGTGACTCGGTCTCCATGCCGGTCGCGACGACGATGGCCCTGGCGTCGCCGGCCGCGATCGACGTGCTCTCGTAGAGCATCGAGGAGCGCTCGGCGACCGCCGCGGAGAATGACGGGGACGCACTCTTGGTGACCGGAAGCGACTCGCCGGTGAGGCTGGACTCATCGACCTCGAGCGAATCCGACTCCATGATGCGACAGTCGGCCGGGACGACGTCGCCCGCCTCGAACAACACGATATCGCCGCGCACGAGCTCATCCACGTCGATCTGGCGGCGCTCGCCGTCGCGAAATACGGTGATGGATTCCTGTTCGCGCGTCTCCAATCGCGAGACCGCTTCTTCGGCCTTAAAGCGCTCGAAGCCACCCACGAACGCGTTCACGGCGACGGCCGCACCGACCATCCCGGCGTCTCCCACCGAGCCGACGACCGCCGACACCGCCGCAGCACCGGCCAACACGGGCGTGAGCGGGTTGACGACCTCGGCGCCCACGGCCTTTACGAAGCGCCGGCCGCGAGAATCACCTTCTTGTGGCGCTTCGTATCGGTCCTGTGCTCGTTGTTCGGGCAGGCCATCGGGCTGGGTGTCGAGCTCATCGAAGACCTCGTCGACCTCCATACGATGCCAGGGCGTGCGCTCGGTCACGGAAGGGCGCTCTCGATTGTCCAGCGCGATCGCCGCCCCGATACCCGAGGCCAGCGCGGTCACCGAGGCGGCGTTGACTGCGAGCATCACATGGCCGGGCTCGGTCTTCTCCAGCCCGCTCAGGGAGACGAACGCGCCCAACATCGCGCCGACACCGGCGAGCATGACCGCCCGCTCGGAGACGTCCCGGGCGGCTTCACAAGCCTCGAGGACGAAGCCGGCTTCGCTCAAATCATCGCCGCAGATGACATCTGATGCCCAGAAGTGGTCGCCGTCTCCGCGCGGCACGCCGATGCCCAGGTCCGAGCAGACGAGCGCCTCGATGCTGTTGGCCGCCACCACGGCCACCGCTCGCCCGTCGCGCTGCAACTCGCGCACGGACTCACCGAGCTCGGCGTGCTCGGTCTCGAGGATAGAGTCCGGCCCAAACGAGCGGGCGGCCTCGGTATCCGGCGTTGCGATGACGACATGGAGTCCGCCCGAGCGCGCCGCTTTGAGCAGGTGTTCGGCCGCGGGATCGACTGCGCTTCGGGTCGGGACGATCGCCGCGAGCTTGGTCTCGTCACCCGATACGTGAACGAGGCCGAGGAGAGGGCCGGATGCATCACCGAGCTCGCGCACCCGATCGACCGCCTCGTCATCTGCCTCGACATCCAGGTCGTCAAAGGGGGCGAGCGTCCACTCTGCTCCTTCTCCTCCACGCGCGCTGAGCGGCGATTCCGGGTCAAATAGCTCGTGCGCTGCACGCCGAACCTCGGCCTCAGCGAACCCATCCAGCGGCTCGATGCGCCCCAGGCGCAGGGCGCCCGTGAGCAAGAGGTCGCCTTCGATGACCACCGTATCGATTCGGTCCAGGCGCTCGAGCGCACTGGGGTTCACGGTGATGAAGTCGCGGTCGGAGAACACGCGCATGATCTCGGCGCGAAAGCCCTCGCGACCGTATCGCGCAGCCTTTGGAAGCCCACTAAATAACGGCGATGTAGCCGCCTCGAGGTCGTGCGTGTCGGCCAGGCCGACCACGAAGCCGCCCAGCGAGGCAAACCACGCCTCGTCGGCGTACTTCTCGATGGGCCCTTCGGGGAGATCCTCCGGTCGCGGCGGGGTTTCGGGCATCTCGAAGGTCGCGCTCTCACTGGTCGCGCACAACGCCGGCTCTCGACGACGCCAGGCGGCGGAGCGGGCGTCCAGCGCGCGGTACTGCGCACTCTGAAACACCATATCGATATACGGGCCGATCGGGCCCGATCCGAGCGCCTGCACGTAGGCGTTGATAGACCCGAGCGCCGTCTCGACCGCATCGGTCCCGAAGCGCTTCTCCAGCGGCCGACGCAACTTCGGGGAGTTATCGACCAGCGTGACGAAGGCCGAGAGGTCGAACTCGACGCTCGAGCGCTTGTAGCCGATCAGGTTCAACCCCACGCCCAGCGTTCCACCCATCGCATCCGAGAAGACGGTGACGGCCTTCCGAAGCGCGGGGGCTGCGTCGGCGGGGTAGTGGCGATTGGGATCGAAAGCATGGTCCGTGAGTCCCTGCTCCTCTTCGATGGCTTCGACGATGTCGACGATGGTGGACGGCTCAATCAGCGCCTTGCGGATGGAGACGACCATCCGCCCGGCGATGCCATTGACGCGCACCGATTCGACGCCCTCGAGCGGCTCGAGGCGCGTCCGACATTCGCCCGCAAACCGGCGGAATTCGTCGACCTCCAGATCCCGAATCTCGATGTGCACGCGACGCTGGTGCTCGCACGCCCATCGACGGCGTCGATGGCCGAATAGGTTGGCGACCGAATCGACGAAACCTCTATTGCGATGGTTCTCGCGGAAGGTCTTGAGTTTGGCAAAAAGCCCCATAGAAATTCCGTAAGTGCGACAAGAGAGGGCGGGGCTCATTGATAATCATCGCAGGCCTGTGAGCAAAGTGACATTTTGAATTTTCGACCGGATGCGCGAGTCACACCCATGCGAAGCACAGTGATCTCATGGGCTTGACCCGCCTGTGTCAGTCTACTAGCACGTTCGCCAATCACTCAGCATCGCCGAATCCGCCGCGACGGTGAGCCCGTACCGCAGGCTGCTACCACCTGCGCGGCACACAACTGCACGGATTCCGCGAGATGCACCGTCGAGAGGTCTGGTCATGGATTTCGCCAAAACGCCACGCATCTTTTTCTGCTTGTCGCTCGCAGCCGTACTGGTCATTGGCGCAGGCTGCACCGAACCCAACTCCAGCTACGGCTCGAACAACGAGGGCAACAACGGCGCCCAGGAAGATACCGGTGGAACCGGCCAGCAGGACACGGGCAGCGACGACGGGCAGTCCGACGAAGACGCCGGAGGTGGCACGGACACCGGGCAAGCCGAGGATGCGGGGTCGGATGAAGACGTCGTCGACCCTGAAGACACCGGGACGGTCGACGATGCCGTCGATCCCTCGTGCGATCTCACCGGATTCACGATGACGTCAGATGACACGAATATCGCGGAGAACAACGATAACTGGGAGCTCTTCGCGACGAATGACGCTGGCGGCCGATTCGTACAGATCTTCCTCGACAAAGCGTCGGGCTCGGCCGATGTCGGTGATATCACGTTTCGCGACGTGCCCGCCGACCAGGCTCAGAACCTGCTGATCATGGGTGATGGCTGCAACGACCAGGGATGCCGCGGCGTCTATCAGGCCATCGACGGCACCCTGAGCATCACCGAATTCGACAAGCGTGAGGGCGGGACCTTTGCCGCGACTCTGAGCAACGCACAGCTCGCCGAGATCGACGTAGACCAGGATGGAAATATCACGCGTGTCTCCGACGGACAGACCTGGTGCATTTCGTCGACGGATTTCACCGCACAGTCGCAGCCCGCGAACGACTTCACCGTCCAGTGCGACAATAACGGCTTCACGCCGGATGGTGGCCGCACCGTCGACTACGGCGACGGCGCATTGTACGCAGAGGCGAGGACACGTCGGGTGGAGCCCAACGATATTTTGTCGCTGCAGATCTTCTCGGACTTCGACGGCGCGGCGACGACGCCGGGCACCTATCAACTCGATGACCCGGACTACGCCACCTGTGCGAACTGCCTGCTGGTCAACATCGATTGCAGCCCGAACAACGGCGGATGCGCGCAGACGTTTATCGCCGGCGCGGGCACGCTCGAGATCAGCAGCACCGGTGTTGTCGGCGACACATTCACCGCCACGATCAGGGACGCCCGACTCACCGAGGTGGACATCAACCCGGATACCTACGAGACCACGCGCGTTCAAAATGGCGAGGGATGGTGCATCTCGAGCTTCAGTTGGGATATGCGGATCGCGGCGACGCGCTGATGCTCTCCCCCAAATCTCCCACATCCCCTACTTACCCAAGACCGCGAGCAACATCCTCGTGGTCGTCTCCTCGACCAGGTCGCCCTCCCACAGCTCTGGTCTTTCGACCTTCGCGGCGTTGATCGCGGCTTCGAGCGCGCGACCCGCCAGGAAGATGGCGCCCTCGAGCCGTTCGGGGTCGTCGCGAAACTCCTGCGGCAGTTCGTCCCGGCGGGCCTTCACGACCTCGACGAATTGCGCGTGAGCCTCCGCGACCGCGCGGCGTACGACGTCGCGGCGTTCGACCTCGTCGACCAGCGGAAGCAGCTTCTCGTGCACCGGTTGCACGCGCCGCGTGCGCTCGATGAACCCCGAGATCATCATGCGTAGCAACTCGGGCAGCGGTGCTTCGCTGGCCGCCTCGAGTTGCTCCTCCATCTGGGCGATGTCGCGCTCCAGCTCGATGTCGATGAGCTGAGCGACGATCGACTCCTTGTTGGGAAAGTACTGATATAGCGAGCCGATGCTCACCCCGGCGACTTCCGCGATCCGGTTGGTATTGAGCGCGTCGGGGCCTTCCTCGGCCAGAATGCGAGCAACGGCCTCGACTATCGCGTCGAATGTCGCACGCGATCGATCCTGTGACGGCTCCTTTCGGGGTTCGATGTCGTTTCTATCGCTCAAGTCAGCTCCAAAATTGCGAGTAATATTCGAGCATGGAGTTGCTACAATTCTACGTGTGGCAGGGGCAATGAGGCCACCATCCAATGGAGGTAGAGATGAATAGCGAGCAAATCATGATCGCGGGGGCCGGCGTTGGCGGGCTCACCGCCGGGATCGCGTTGCAGCAGGCGGGGTTCGACGTGACGATTCTCGAGCGCGCCGACCAGCTGCGTGCCGTCGGGGCGGGCATCACCATTCAGATCAATGCGATGCGAGCACTCGAGCGAATCGGCCTGGCGGGCGACGTGCGCGCGGCGGGCGAGACCATCGAGTCCGGCTCCCTCTTCGACCGGTCTGGACGACCGCTTCAGCAACTCGACCTGACCCGCTTCAGCCAGGAGTTCGGTACTCCGGGCGTCGCGCTCCACCGAAAGCGCTTGCTCGAGGCGCTCGCCGCGCACTTCGACGGGGACATCCGGTATGACGCGACCGTCGCGGCGATCGAACCCGCCGAAGACGTCGTGCACGTCACGCTCGAGGATGGCTCCGAGCTGCCCGCGGATGCATTGGTGGGCTGCGACGGCCTCTACTCCGTGGTGCGCGGCGAGTTATTCGACGACGACGAGCTCCGATACGCGGGCTACACGACCTGGCGGGGTGTGGCGACCGGCGTCGACGTGCCGGCGAGCGACGTCGGCGAGTACTGGGGCGCCGGCGAGCGCTTCGGCATCGTACCGATCGGATTTGGCGAGACCTACTGGTTCGCGGTGGCGGACGCGCCGGCCGGGGGCTCCGACGGCGCTGACCCGCAGGCCGAGTTGCTCGAGCGATTCGACGGCTGGCCCGCGATGATATCGACACTCATCGAGGCCACGCCGGCGCGCGACATCATCCGCACCGACATCTTCGACCGACAGACACTCGATCGGTGGACGGTCGGACGCGCGACTCTGCTGGGCGACGCCGCCCATCCGATGACCCCGGACCTGGGTCAGGGCGCCGGCCAGGCCATCGAAGACGCGGTCGTGTTGGCCGAGGTCCTCGCCCAGGCCGACGACATCGAGGCTGGGTTGCAGGAGTACTCCGCGGCGCGCCGGGAGCGGGCCAATTGGTTCGTCGAGCGGTCTCGAAAAATGGGGCAGGTCGCACAGTGGTCCAACCCGGTCGCGCGGGCCGCACGCCATCTGTTGTTCAAGACCACGCCGAAGTGGGTCGTCGAGCGCAGCTTCGAGCGCGTGTACGGCGGTGATCTGGCGCCGGGGCGGGGGGCCTGAACCCCGCTCGCTACTCGACCAACTCTCGAAACTCCGCGATATCCGCGGTCGGGTTCTGGCACGTGCGGTCGTAGCAGACGTACGCGGTCGTTTCTGCCTCGCAGGTCACCAAATTGGCGAGTTGATTCACGCCGAAGCAACGCCGATATCCTGTGCTCGGCGTGTCTGCCAGAAGGCGTTTGACATATTCGAGGGCGGGGTTGTACAAAAGCGACAGCCTTGGTCTCAATGAAGGGGGCGTGTTCGAACCGCGCGTCACGATCCCAACCCATCGACGCATCGGACGCAATCGATGAACTCGCGCATATTTGCCAGCAGTGGGTCAGCGACTTCCAGAACGGGGATTGCCTCGATCGCAAGTACGTGAGCGCTTCAGCCGTTTGTTATCAATACGATCAGTCCAAGTAAGCACTGTGTCTGGCGCGGGGCGAGAGCCCCGCGCCGTTTTTTACAGATCAGTACGGGACAAACGATGAGTACGCGCACCATTCAACTTTCAACGATTGCGCTTGCCCTCTCTCTTCTGGCGTCCTGCGGTCCAGACGGCGAGGACTCGCCCGATGGCTACTGGCTCGACGACTTCCAGTGCGAGCGTCTGGAGCGAGAGACGTTCGAGGATTGTACGTATGAGGAGGGTATGTCGCTGAACGGCCGGTTTCTGAATCACGAGGACTTTCGAGCACAACTCGAACCGTTCTGCGCATCACCGTGCAATAAGAGTGATGGGATTGTGGTCTCGACGGGAGGAAGCTCGATTACCGATGTGGCACCAATGCGTGGGATCACGGAGATAACCGGCGGATTTGAGGCTACAGGGGGCGGCCTGAAAAGTCTCGAAGGGATGGAGGATCTTGAAAGAGTCGGGAAGAACCTGCGGATCGCTTCAGCGAGCAATCTACGGGACCTACACGAACTTGGAGAGCTCCGCGAAGTTCGACTGGCTTTGAGCATCCAAGGGCCCTCCAAGCTGAAGACATTAGAAGGGCTCGAGAACGTGAAGACTGCCAATCACGTAGTCATTGAAGATCACGCGGAATTACAGAGCATTGAAGCTCTAGAGAGTCTGGAGCGTGTCAGGTATCTGGTGATCGTGAACAATCCGAATCTGCCTGCGTGTCAGGCGGATAAGCTTGCAGAGAGAATTGAGGTAGATCCCGAAAACGTTGCTATTCATGGAAATGGCACGGGCAGCTGCGAATGACGCCGCTTGGCCGCGCTCGCTACTCGACCAACTCTCGAAACTCCGCGACATCCGCGGTCGGGTTCTGGCACGTGCGGTCGTAGCAGACGTACGCGGTCGGCTGGCCGTCTCGCGCCGTGCGGCCGACGGTCAGCGGCACCGTGTCCTCCCACGCGTCCGCGTCGCGACGGTCGACGAAAAGCTCCACCGCATTCGCCAGGTACGACTGCCGCAGCGCGTCCGCCAACGGCCCAAACTCACCGTCGTCCGAGACCAGCACGACCTCGGTCGGTCCGGATAGGTGGAAGTCGAGGGCGTGAATCATCTCGGTGAGGCCCTGTGGGATCTTCATCATGCGCGGGTAGAAGGCGCGCAGCGACAGGTCCGCGCGCTCTCGGAGTTGCTCCTCGCCGTCGATCGTCGCCAGCCGCAGCAGCGCCATGACGGCGATGGAGTTGGCCGACGGCGTGGCGCCATCGTGGATTTCCTTCTGGCGCACGATAAGGTCGCGGTGGTGCTCGGCGGTGTAGTAGAATCCGCCGCCTTCTCCGTGTGACTCGCCGTCCCAGAACAGCTCGTTCATGCGCCGAACGATGGCCTGCGCCTGCGCGAGGCGCGCCAGCTCGCCGGTCGCCTCGAAGAGGTCGAGCAGGCCGGTCGCCAGCCACGCGTAGTCGTCGAGATAGGCCGAAAACCGCGCGCGGCCGTCCTTGTAGGTACGCTTGAGGTCGAAGTCGGCGTCCAAATCGCCCTGGACCATCTCTTCGAGCAAGAAATCGGCGGCGCTGGCGGCCGCGTCGGTGTACTTCGGCTCGTCGAGCGCGAATCCAGCCCGCGCCATCGCCCCGATCATCATGCCGTTCCACGCCGCGATGATCTTCTCGTCGGTCGCCGGTCGGACGCGCTGCTCGCGCGCCTCGAAGAGCCGTTCTTTTATCTCTCGAATGTCGTCCGGGATCGGCTCGTACGCGGCTTCGTGGCCGCCGCGGTCGAGCGCGTGCAGGCGACTGAGCGCCGACTTCCCGTGCTCGAAGTTCCCGCCCTCGATCACGCCGAAGTACTCCGCAGCGCGCCGGGCATCCTCCTCGCCGAGCACATCTTCGAGCTCGTCGGGCGTCCAGACGAAGAATTTGCCCTCTTCGCCCTCGGTGTCGGCGTCTTGGGTCGAAAAGAACGGCTGCAGGTCGTCTTCGGTGCGGTCGACCATCTCGCGAAGCACGTAATCGAGCGTCTCGCGAACGATCCGGGCGTAGAAATCACGCCCGGTCAGGCGAAACGCATCGACGTAAGCCGTCGTCAGCAGCGCATTGTCGTAGAGCATCTTCTCGAAGTGCGGGATCAACCACTCTTCGTCGACCGAATAGCGGTGGAATCCGCCGCCGATCTGGTCGTACATCCCACCGGACGCCATCCGAGCGAGCGTGGTTTCGACCATCTCGAGTGCGCGCTCTTTGCGCGCATCTGAGGTCGTGGGCTCGTCGTAAACATGCATCAACAGGCGTAGTTGGCTGCTCGGCGGGAACTTCGGGGCGCGCCCGAAGCCGCCGTGCTGGCTGTCGAAGGTCTGGTCGAGCTGGGCGTACGCTCGGGCCATCGGCTCCAGGCTGATATTCTCGAGCGCCTTGCCGACGCCCGACATCTGCTCGAGCCGCTCGGTGATCTTGTTTCCGATGTCTCGCGCCCGCTCGCTGTCGTCCTCCCAGGTCTGCACGAGTTGTTCGAGCACGGTCTTGAAGCCCGGCCGCCCGTATTTGTCCTCCGGCGGGAAGTACGTACCGGCGTAAAACGGCTCGAGCTCGGGCGTCAGAAACACGCTCATCGGCCAGCCGCCGTGGCCCGACATCACCTGGACTGCGTTCATGTAGATATTGTCCAGGTCGGGGCGCTCCTCGCGGTCGACCTTGATGCTGACGAAGTGCTCGTTGAGGTAGGCGGCGATGTCCGCGTCTTCGAAGCTCTCGCGCTCCATGACGTGGCACCAGTGGCACGCGCTGTAGCCGATCGACAAGAAGATCGGCTTGTCCTGCTCGCGGGCTTTTTGCAGGGCTTCGTCGCCCCACGGATGCCAGTCGACCGGGTTGTGCGCGTGCTGGAGGAGGTACGGGCTCGTCTCGTCGATGAGCTGGTTTGGCATGACATTTTGCGGGTGCGGGGCATATTAGAAGCGGACTTCACCGGCCTGGAGCAGGTGGACCTGGTCGTCTGTCTCGACGCGTAGCTGGCCGTCGTCCGAGATACCACGAGCGATGCCGCCGACCCACGTTCCTTCGACCAGGATCTCGACATCGCGGCCTTCGGTGCGGTCGAAGTCACGCAGGTCGTCGATGATGCCGGCAAAGCCCTTCGCCACGTATCGGTCGGCATATTCGAGGATGCTACTGCGAATCGCCGGCAACAGCTCCAGCCGGTCCCAGCGACGCTCGCCGGCGATCTGGAGGCTGGTCATGATGTCGGTGAGCTCGGAAGGGACGTCGTCCTCGGAGACATTGACGTTCAGGCCGAGGCCGACCACGACGCCCGAGAGCTCGCCGTCCTGGGTGGCCGCTTCGGTGAGAAGGCCGGCCAGCTTTTTGTCGCCGATATACAGGTCATTGGGCCACTTCACCCAGACGTCTAGTCCGGTGATGGACCGCAGGGTCGAGCAGACGCCCGCGGCGGCGGCCAGCGTCAGGCCCGCGGCTTTCGACGGCTCGACATCCGGCCGAAGCAGCACCGACATGTAGATATTCGAGTGTTTGGGCGAGAACCATTCGCGACGCTCACCGCCGACTTCGCGGCGGCCTCGGCCGGATGTCTGCTCGTCGGCCGCCCAGCATGACCCGTGCGGGGCACCGGTGTCAGCCCCCTCGAGCGCCGGATCGTTGGTCGAAGTAACTTTTGTGGAGAATTGAATCGGAGGAATGGCAGCCATGGTTGCTCCTCAGCGGGAGTAGGGAGTCGTGAGTAGGGAGTCGAGAGTGGCGCTACAGGTGCAACTCGTTTCCGACCGCGTCGTGGGCGTAGACGTCGATAGCGTGAGCGACCGACTCGGGATAGTCGCGGGCGAATAATGACCACAGCATCGTGTCGCGCAGGCTGCCGTCGGGCTGGCGCATACGCTTCGGAAGCGTGCACTCGTGGGTGTAGCCGAGCTTCTCGGCCACCCGCGCGCTGGCGAGGTTGGTAGGCCCACAGCGGATCTCGATGCGGTCGAGGTTCAGTGCCTCGAAGCCCACGCGCGTCACCGCGCCCGCCGCCTCGGTCGCAAGGCCCTCGCCCGTGGCGTCCTCACGCATCCAGTAGCCGACCTCGCGCGCTCCATCGCCGACGCGCGGATGCAATCCCGTACCGCCGAGTACCCGCGTCTCATCGGGGTCGAAAATTCCGTAGATATAGTCCTCGTCGCGGTCGAAGCTCGACCGGAAATACCGAAGCCGGTCGACCACCTCCCCCAGCGGCGAGGGTTCGTCGTGCGCCCAGGGCATCCAGGGGCGCAGGTGCTCGAGGTTGGCGTCGATCGCATCCTTGAGCAGGGCTGCGTCGGTGGGCTCCCAGCAGCGGATCACGAGGCGAGCGGTCTGGAGGCGGTAAATCGGTGTCTTCGAATCTGTCATTTCGGCCTCTGTGTCACTGATGCGCCGGCGTCTATCGTCCGCATCTTAGTCGAGCACGCTACCGGCGCAAGTCCGCCAACTGGAGCTGTGCGCGCAAGAAAGAAAAGCGGCGCCCCGGATAGCCGAGCCGCCGCTCTTACGTCCCATTTTGAGCCGATCGGTCTTATCTGCGGCGTCTGATTCG
>JBNJFZ010000118.1:0-17867 GCA_051747295.1 Myxococcota bacterium | reverse complement strand
CTGTCATCGTAGTTCAGGAAGTTGATGGGGGGCAGTTCGTAGTCGCCCTTGCGCTTGGGCTTGAACAGCATTTCGTTGTCGTCGGCGAGTTGCTCCTTCTTCTCGCGCGAGCGCTTCTGCGCGTCACTCTCGACGATCTGAGGCCCGAAGTCGGCGTCGACGTTGCCGGATGCCTTCTTCTCGGAGGCCATGTCGATGACTTCGAGGTTCTCGTCGTCGCTCGACTCCTCGACGTCCGCGCCGCTCTCGACGTTTCGGATGACGATCTCGGGCTCGTCGTCCTCGATTTCGGGCTCCGTCTCCATCGGGTCGCCCATCTCCCATTCGCCCGATGCCTCGACCTCGTCGGCCTGGGCTTCGGCTTCCTCGGGCTCGTCATCCTTCTTCTTCGACGTCTTTTCGGTCTTCTTGGCCTTCTTTTTCGGCTCGTTGTCCTCGTTGTCCTTGTCGGGGCCCCCGCCGAAGAAGCGCGCGAGCTTGGTACCGAGCTTATCTTCGACCTCTTTTTCCGCGTCGTACTCGTATTCACCGTCGACCAGGGGCTTGACGGACAGCTCGGCCTCTTTTTTGGCGAGCTCGTCCTCGTCGAGGTCTTGCTCGAGCAACTTGCGGCGCTCCTCTTTGACGCGCTGGCGGTAGAGCTTGTGGACGGTCCACTTGTGGCGAGCCCAGGCGACGGACCGGTGCACACCGCTCATGAGCTTGCGGACCAGCGCCCCGAGGCTCATATCCGTGGCGAGCATCAGGCTGAGAAGCAGGAAGCTCACCCCGATAATCGCGGTGCCGACCGTCCCAAAGAGCCCACGGAGAATCTCGCCGGTGACCTCACCGACGAGCCCTCCAGGCATGTGCCCCAGGATGTTGTACTCGAAGAATGTCAGGTGGCAGAGCATCGCGCCGGAGAGCACGAATAGCAGCTGGCCGGTGATCTCGGACCACTTCCACTCGACGATGCGGCCGACCAGGAGCATGAACCCCAGGTACCAGAGCAGGGCGTCGAAGAAGAACGCACCCACACCGAACAGGTACAGCAGTGCGTCACCGATGGTGACACCGACCGGGCCTATCAGGTTGCTCGGGGTGGAGCTCGAGTTCACATCCGCCGGGGAGAAGCTCACGACTGCGAGCAGGATGGCGAGTGCGGTTGCGAGGAGCAGGAGACCGGCGATTTCGCGCCACAAAGCGGCGCTGCTACGGTTTCCCTTTGCTTTTGGCGTACTTTCGGCCGCCATGGGGACCCTCCGTGGTCATTTTTGGCCAGATACACGTCCGTGTGCATCTGTGGTTCTACGCGATCCTACGCTACCACCTTATAATGGTGCGTCAATTTTCCCGTGTGGGAGGGAGAGTGGGAGATGTAGGAGATGTGGGGGAGAGGGTTCTTGCTCGCCACGAAGCCACGGATTCTGCGATCCAATGACCTACTCTCCTACATCCCCCACATCTCCTGCTCCCCTCGCGCTTACAGTTCATGCACCACCGGAATCACAACCGGCTTGCGGTTGATCTCCTTGCGGAAGTAGCGGCGAATCGAGGTGCGCACGGCTTCGCGGACCTCGTTTAGCTCGCGGCGGGCGTTCTTCGACAGATCGTTGATAGCCTGCAGCGCGTAGCGCTCGGCGTCTTCCATATGCTTGTCGATCTCGACCTCGCCCATGAATCCGCGCTGGATGAGATCGGGACCCGAGGAGACCGTGCCCTTGTCGCGATCCATGACCACGAACGCGACGACGATGCCGGAGTTGGCGAGCTTGGCGCGGTCGCGAAGCTCGACATCTTGAATGTCGCCGACCTGGCCGCTGTCGACCATCTGGCGTCCCGTGGAGATGCGACCGATGACGTTGGCCCCTTCGCGTCGGAACTCGAGCACGTCGCCGTCGGTGATGAGCTGGGCGTTGTCGACGCCGACAGCTCGTCCCAGCTCGGCGTGGCGCTTGCGCATGCGGAACTCGCCGTGGACGGGTACGAGGTGCTTGGGCTGAGTCAGGTTGATCATCAGCTTGAGCTCCTCGGCCTTGGCGTGACCGGTGCAGTGAATCGGGCCATCCGAGGCCGTCAGCACCGTCGCACCGCGCTTGGCGAGGTTGTTGATCATATTCTGGATGCCGCGCTCGTTGCCCGGAATCTGGCGGGCGCTGATGACGACCGTGTCGGTGGGCTCGACCGAAATCATGTGGTGATCACCGAGCGCCATGCGGGTGAGGCTGGCGCGCGGCTCGGCCTGACTCCCGGTCGAGATGACCAGGAGCTGACTGTCATCGTAGTTATCCATCTCGTGAGGCTGGATGATGACGTCGCCCTTGGGCTCGTCGAGAAACCCCTGTCCCTTCGCCAGGCCGAAGTTTCGCAGGAGGCTTCGCCCGAGCATCACGACTTTTCTGTTGTGCTCGGCCGCCAGGGCGAGCATGCCCCCGATGCGGTCGACGTTGCTGGAGAACTGGGCGACGATGACGCGCCCCTTGGTACGCTCCAGGAGGTCTGCGAAGCCCTGCTTGACGACGGACTCACTGGTGGAGAGCCCGGGGGTTTCGGAGTTCGTGCTGTCGCCGAAAAGGGCGAGTACGCCCTCGCGACCGAGCTCGGCGAAGCGTTGCAGGTCCATGACCTCGCCGCGAAGCGGCGTCTGATCGAGCTTCCAGTCGCCCGTGACGATGCATCGACCGAGCGGGGTGTTCAGCGCGACGCTCATGGCGTTGGGGACGGAGTGATTGACGTTGACAAACTCGAGGTCGAACGGGCCGATCTCGATGATTTCACCGGCTTCCATGCGGACCAGGTCGACCATGCCCTCGAGGTTGTGCTCCTGGAGCTTGGCCTCGAGCATGGCGCAGGTCAGGTAGCCGCTGTAGACGGGGACGTCGACCTCTTTGAGGAAGTACGGAAGCGCGCCGATGTGATCTTCGTGGCCGTGGGTGAGTACGACGCCGTCGAGGCGGTCGAGGTTTTCCATCACCCAGGTCCAATCCGGGAGGATGATGTCGACGCCGTGCTCGCTCTCGGGGAAGGTAAGCCCGCAATCCACCATCAGCATCGAGCCGTTGCACTCGATGATCGAACAGTTCATGCCGACTTCGTCGAGCCCGCCGAGCGGGATGTAGCGGACGTAGTCTTCGTTTTCGGGGCGCGCGGGAAGCGATGATCTTGATTGGTTACTCATAATGGTCTTCTACTCTTGAATGAAAATCTTGCTAATAAGAATGAAAAAATTCGGTAGGATTGATGGCGCCGACGCAAGCGTGCCGACTGCACGTCTCCGGCCTTTGTCAGCGGTCTTCGACCACTGGACGTCATCTATTCAACTCGAGGGTTCGTTAGAGCAAAGCGCGCAAAAACGCAAGCCCATGCGCGTCCCCGTGCAGCGATGACAGGTGATCTCTGGAGGTGTCTTGGCGTGAGGTTCAGGCGCTCGGATCGGTGCCGTCTTGGTCGAGGCACGGAGCCTGTTTGTCCTGAGGCCGTGGGGCATCCGGGTGTAGCCAGATATTTTCGTCGTTGCCCTGGCTTTCGTCGCAATCGACTGACTCGACTGGCTGCTCGCACCACAGGCAGTCGTCGGACTGCTCCAGGGTACGAACCGGAGCCTCGTGAGTGGCAGTCGGTTGCTGGGATGGGTCATCGACCCATGCGCGCGGGGTCAGAAGCAGGACCATCCAGAAAGATGTGCCGGCTATCAGCATCCGCAGAAATTTTTGGTCGGTGAAGCTCATCTTCACTGGCCGTCTCACACAATTGAATCGTCAGTAACTCCAACGTAACCAACGATGGTGCGCCGAAAAGGATCTAAAAAAGATGCTCCAGCAGAATGGCCGGGCAATCAAGCGGGTCGCACCTGTGTAATATGATGCAGCAGGGGCCCGAAGTATTCAAGTTCCGGTAGAGTCCATCACGATAATGTCACAAAAAAAGCATCATTCGATGCACGATCGGGCTGGCTTTTGACGGGGATCGGTGGCTAAGCTGTGTTCGATCGAGACACGAGCTTCAAATTATCATCCAACCTTCGCGGAGGCTTCCGAGTCATGACGCCAAATAACCTCGAGACCGAGACGATCTTCCGGGTCCTCTTCGCCATCGCCTGGACCGACGGCGAGCTGGCCGAGCAGGAGCGGATGTTCCTCAAAGAATTGTACGAGCGCGTGGAGACCGACTTCGACGCGGGCCCATGGTTCGAGAAGCCGCCGCAGGCGCCGGATTGGAATCGGCTGCGCGCCGACGCGGAGACCAAAGAGGCGCTGCTCCGCCAGGCGATGCACGTCGCGGCCGCCGACCAGAGGGTGACCATCGAGGAAAACTGGCTGCTCGACCGGCTCCGCGCCCACCTCGGGCTGTCCGAAGACAGATTTCACGAGCTCCAGTTGGAAGTCGAGCAGCAGCGCGCGTAAGCGGGTCAGCCGTTCGTTGCGCTTGACCCGTTTCACCACCGCAATGTAGAAGTTTGGTGCGCAGAAATATTCGATCGCGACGGCGTCGAGCGGCTTATTTGAGCCGGTCGGCGAACGCTGAATCGCGGAGTGATGACCACCATGCTCTACGCATATGTCTTTTGTCTGATCGTCGGGGGAGCTTTCGTACTCCTGTCGGTGATGTCCGGAATCGGTGACGCCGATGCGGACTTCGACGCCGACATGGACGCGGACTTCGACGCGGACTTCGATGCCGATATGGACGCGGAGTTCGACGCCGACGTCGATGCCGACATGGACATCGATGCGGACGCCGATGCCGAGCACGGCGGTGGCAGTGGCGACGTCGAGGTGTTCCTCAAGAAGCGCTTCAATCCGCTTTACAGCTTCAAGTTCTGGACCTTTTTTCTGGCTTATTTCGGGCTGACCGGCGTGGTCTTCGAGTTTTTCAGCCTCATGGAGGGTACCTGGGGCATCTTTGCGCTCTCGCTGGGGCTGGGCCTGTTCGCCGGGCTCTTCAGTTCGTACTTGATGTACGCGGTCAACAAGGGCGGTGTCAGCGCGGGCGTTACCGAGCGCGACTACGTCGGATCGTCGGCCAAAGTGACTCTGCCGTTGTCCGGGCAGGAGCGCGGCAAGGTGCGCATGATGGTCAAAGGCAAGATGATCGAGATGCCGGCCGAATCGGCCGACGATGATGAGGTCGTGTTCGACCTCAATGAGGAATGCTTCGTGCTCGGTGTCGAGGACGGGGTCGCCAAGGTCGTCCATCCAAACGCACTTCAGAAGAAATCGACATAAATGGCCGCGCACCTGATGCGTCGGCACCCACTCGAGAAGGTTGGAGAACATGGGCCTCGTCACAGTCGCAATACTCGCCATCGCAGTCGTCGTAGGAGTTTTGATCCTCGTGGCGGCTGCGAAGTCGCTGTTGATCATCGGCCGACCCAACGAGGTCGTCATCTTCTCGGGTATGAACTACGCGGCCCCCGATGGCTCGAAGCGTGGCTGGACGCCGGTCTTCGGCGGTCGCCGGTTTCGGGTCCCCGTCCTCGAGAAGGTCGACCGGTTGGACCTGACGCTCATGCCGGTCAACATCGAAATCGAGGGCGCCTACTCGAAGGGCGGCATTCCGCTGAACGTCCACTGCATCGCGAATGTCAAGATCACCAGTCGGGAGGACATCATCGGCAATGCCGTCGAGCGTTTCCTCGGCCGGGATCAGCGCGAGGTTCTGCGCGTCGCGAAGGAAACCCTCGAGGGTAACGTCCGCGGGATTCTCGCGACTCTGACGCCCGAGGAGGTCAACGAGAATCGCCTCAAATTCGCCGAAGAGCTCGCCAAGGACGCAGTACCCGACTTCGAAAAACTCGGCCTGCACCTGGACACGCTCAAGATTCAATCGGTGTCCGACGAGCGCGACTACCTCGACAGCATCGGCCGAAAGCGTATCGCCGAGATTATCAAGATCGCCGAGGTCGCCGAGTCGGATGCGATGAAGGCAGCCGAGGAGTCCGAGGCCGGCGCTCAGGGTCGCGGCGAGGTCGCTCGACGCAACGCGCAGGCGCAGATCCAGAAGGCACAAAACCAGTTGCGAGAGTTGCAGGCGCAGCTCGAACAGGAAGCGAAGTCCGAGGAGGAGCGCGCCGAGGCGCTGGCACTGGCCGCTCGTGCCGAGGCCGAGCAGGAGCTCCAGCAGGTGCGTACCGAGCTGGAGAAGATTCGGCTCCAGGCCGACGTCGTGATTCCCGCCGAGGCCGAGAAGGTCTCCCGGGAGCTCGAAGCTGCCGGCCAGGCCGCCGAGATCGCCGAGAAGGGCCGCGCCATGGCGCAGGTCCTCAATATGATGGCCGACGTCTGGACCGAGGCCGGAGACGCCGCAATGGACGTGTTCATCATCCACCGGCTCGAGTCGATCATGGAGCGTGTCGCCGAGGCCGCACGACAGGTCGCCGTACGCGAAGTCGCGCTCATCGACAGCGGAGACGGCCGCGCGCTTCCAAACTACGTATCGTCGTTCCCCTCCATCGTGGGCAACCTATTCGACGAGATGCGCGATACCGTCGGCCTCGACATCGGCGGCGCCCTCACCGGCATCCGCGAGGATGGCGAGATCACCGAGGAGGCGCGCAAGTTGCTCGAGGAGAGCCCGGAGGCCAGTGAGAACCTCCAGAAAGCCATACGCAAGAGCCTGGGATCATCGGTCCCGAAGCCGTCCGACACCGGATCGAAGACATCCGAGAGCTAGAAGACGGCGTGGCGTATCGAGAACAGACCAGGTTACTTCAAGATAGAGAGCGAGAAAGATGGAATTCATCGGTATTTTGGCAGCGGGCTTCATTCTCCTGACAATTGTCGGAACTGCGGCGATCGCGGTGTCCAACCTCATCGAGATCTGTGAGCCGAACGAGGTGCTCGTGTTCAGTGGGGCGAGCACGGAAAAGGGCTACGAGCTCGTCCACTCGGGCAAGAAGATTCGGATCCCCCTGTTCCACAGGGTCGACCGCATCGATATCACCAACGTGGTGATCGACCTCAACGTCACGAACGCCTACTCCAAGGGCGGTATCCCGCTCAACATCAAGGGCGTGGCCAACATCAAGATCGGGAGCTATCCACCGCTCGTCGGAAACGCCGTCGAGCGCTTCATGGGCATGTCCCGAGACGAGATCTCGCGCGTCGCGAAGGAGACGCTCGAGGGTAATCTTCGTGGCGTCCTCGCCGAGCTGACTCCGGAAGAGGTCAATAACGACCGGATGAAGTTCGCCCGTTCACTGTCCGAGCAGGCCGAAAACGACCTGTCGAAGCTCGGATTGGTGCTCGACACGCTCAAGATTCAGAGCGTCGCCGACGACAAGGGCTACCTGGACAGCATCGGCCGCAAGCAGTCCGCCGAGCTGATCATGAATAGCCGCGTCGCGGAGGCTCAGAACCGCTCCGAGGCCGCGATTCAGGATGCGGAAAACCAACTCAAGAAGGCGGTCGCCAAGGTCAATGCTCAGAAAGATATCGCAAAGGCCGACGCCGAGCGACGGATTCTCGACGCGAAGACCCGCGGACAGGCGATGGTCGCCGAGGAGCGATCGCGCATCGGTGCGGCCGTCGCCAAGGCGCAGGCCAGCCTCGACGTCCAGCGCGCCCGCCTCGAGCAGGTCAAACGACAGCTCGCCGCCGACGTCATCCAGCCCGCGCAGGCGAATAAGGCCGAACTCGAAGCGCAAGCCAAGGGTAATGCCGCAAAGATCATCGAGGACGGCAAGGCGAACGTCGAGGCGCTCCAGGCGCTGCTCGATACCTGGAAGAAGGCAGGAGACGGCGCGCGTCCGATCTTCTTGCTCCAGCAGTTCGATGCCATCATGGACCCGATGCTGTCGACGATTCAGGATATCGAAATCGACAAGATCACGGTCATCGATTCGCGTATCAACGATATCGACCGTGATGGTTCGTTGCCGATGAAGGCCGCGAGTGGCGCCGAGCAGGTCAAAGAGACGCTCGGACTCGACCTGCCGCGCATGCTCCAGGGGCTGGCTGCCATGCAGAGTCAGTCGGAAGAATCCTGAGACGTCTTTGAAGCGCGGCGAAAGTCGACGTCGATGATCCCGCGATCATTGCGAACGCGGCGGAGGGCAGCCTCCGCCGCTTTTTTTGTGCTCTCATCGTCGTGGTCGGCCAGCCGCGTGAGCAACGACTCGGCGCTGTCCGGTCGGACCTCGCGAATCGCGCGAAGCAATCGAAGCCGCGCGTCGGTCGTCTCCAATCTGCCGATCGCGCGCTCGAAAAAGCCACCGAGGTCGTGATGTCGCGGCGATGCGGCACGGGCGATGACCTCGAGCACCCGGGGCAGCAAGTCGTCGCCGTGGTGCCGCGCAGCGCGAATGAGCAGCTCGATGTCGTCGGGATGCCAGCGACGGTTTCTCGCAAGCCCATCCTCCGGCAGCAATGTGAGCAGCAACTCGAGGACAGTCACCGCTATCGGGCGGGCGTCTGGGCGGCTGCGCAACGCGTCGAGCGCGGCCTCGATGGCTTCGGGCCCGCGAGTCCAGTCCCGCGGGGCCACGCGCTTGAGCGCACGGAGGAGATACGCAGCCGACATCGCCCATGTCTGCCCGCCGCTGTGGCGCATCTCGAGCTGGACCTGCGTGAGCAACTCCAAGACCCGATCGGCTATCGACTGGTCGCGCGACATCCGCGCCTGGGCGAGCCCTTCGGCGACTGTCTCGATCCCGTCTAGGCCGTCGTCGACGGCCCGGTCGATCACCTCCAGCACCAGGTTTGGGTCACCGCTGCGCGCCGCTGCTTCCAGTCCGGCGAGTCGCACGAAGACGTCGCGCTCGTCGAGGGCGTCGCGCACGACTGCGCGCTCCTCCGGGGTCGCATCGCCCTCGATAAAGTCCGCGAGCAGTCGCAGGGCCGCAGCGCGGTCGCTATCGGGCCGATCGCCCTCCAAAAACCGACGGGCCACGTCTCTCGTCCGGGCGTCGCCGATGCGGCGAAGCGCCTGCACGGCGGTCATCACCGTTTTGGTACCGTCCAGGAGCAGGTTGCGCGCGATCTCGAAGCCGTGCTCGTGGCGCACCAATTCTTCGGTCAAGAAGCGAAGCCGCGTCCCTGAAGCGCTGCGGATCTCGCGCTCGAGTTCATCTCGGTCCGGGACATCCCGGGATGCACGGCGGTCGGAGTCGCGCAGGGTCTCGAGGGCAGCGCTGGCTTGTTCGCGCACGAACTCGTGCTCGTCCTCCATCGCGTCGTGCACGAACGGAGCAGCGCGCGGGTCACCGAGGGCGCCGAACCCTCCAACCGAGTAGCCGCGCACGAAAGGGTCGGTGTCTCGGCGCATGTCGCGAAAGAAGGCGAATAACCGCCCAGCGTCCTCCTCATCGGCGATGTCGGTCAGGTGTCGAGTCGCGATTGCGCGAGCGTCTTGTTCTCGATGGTCACCCGCGGTGTCGTGGACGAAGCGCATCAGAGGCAACAGGGCGCGGCGATCCTCGAGCTCGACCAGTACGCGGACGAGTCCGCGGCGTGTGCGGCCCGCAGTCACCGATAGATTGGCGGTCAGCGTATCGAAATGATCGGCCGCGTGCTCGACGAGGAAGTCACGGACGGCCCGCTGGCTGGGCTCGTCCGGGGTGTCCAACTGGTCGATCTTGGTGACGATGTCTTTTCTTGCGACGCTCAAAGCCGAATCCCGTGGCGTTCAGGCGATGGATATACGGTTGCAAGGCTCCCACCGGCGGGCTACCCTCCCACCAAGGAACGTAAACTAGACAGGGTTTCATTCAATACCACGTCATCGGGGAGCTGATGGAAGGGAGCCGTGACCAATCGAATAGGGGCATGGACCCCGATTCGGAAGGTCGCGATTCGGAGGAAGAGGGGACTGGAGCGACAGATGGGCTGAACCGAGGCGAAGACGAGCCCAACACCGAGCCGGTGCCACTCGACGAGGACGTCGCACTCCTCGACGAGCAAGAGAACGACTTCGACCGTTTCGACGACGATCCGATCACGGACCAGATTCGACCGAAGAACTATGTCGAAAATGGTGGGACGGATCCGGATCGACCGGCGTCCCGACTCGGCGTTCCCCAGGACGACGAACTGCCATCCGGTGAGTTCGATGACCTCGCCGATACCGACATGATTCAACCCAGCGGGGGCTCGAGCGAGTTTTCGACGGCGAGCGACCGTCCCGTCGAAGATCACGATTGGGAGACGGTATCCCGCGCGGTCGAGGAAGCATTCGGGGAAGAAGAGAATGCCTGGGGGCGCGATTCAGCGTTCTCAAGACATGTTGCGGACACCGCCGAGGACAGCGGCCCGTCCAAGCGCCTGGACGAGTCGACGCTCGCCGAACTCAGGCGTACGTTTTCGACGTCGGAGGAGATCGAGGCGCTCGATGATGACGAGCCGCGCGACTTCGGCGAGGGCGATGATTCGGGTCCTGCGACGCTGGATTCAACGGCGCCGAATCGGGCGGACGAATTCGTCGACCCGTTCATGCTCACCGGTGTTCGGCTGGTCGAGATCACGAAAGAGGCCGACGGGGGCGGCGTGCGGGATGTGCTGCGTGCGCCCGAGCCGCCGGCCGGCGAGGACGAGCAGCGCAGTTGGACGGGCCGATTCGAGATCGAGCTCGACGGCATCGACGGGGGGCTGGGCCTCGACGAGACCTGGGCGCAATACGTCGGTGAACTGGCCCAGGAGGTGCTCGTCGAGTTCGAGCCGCGGCTGCGCTCGAGCTACCTCTACTTGCTATCGAGTCTATTCCGACTCCACACCAGCCCGGGCGAGGAGGCCGCCGAGAGGCTGGAGTCAGTCGCCTCGAGCAGTCGCGTGCCTATTCGGTCGCTGCTCTTGAATCGACTCGTCAAGTCCTGGGATGCAATGTCGAGCTCCTTTTTCGAGGCGCTCGAGCGTCTGGAGGCCGCGGACGAGCGCCGTGGCGAGGGCAATGCCGGCGGTATTCGACGTGCCTCGATCGCGGTGGAGCGCTATCTCGACGAGGGCTTCCCGAACGAACAAGCGCGAGGACGGCTCTTCGAGCTGACGAAGAGCCCGGAGAGTCTCCCGGGGCTGGCTCTGCGGGTCGTCGACGCCATCGAGCGCGGCGATCGCGGTGCCGCATCACGGCTCTTTTACCGTGCCTCCCGCCACGTCAAAGGCGAGCCGCGCCTGACGCTTGTGCAAGCATCGGCGATGCTGCTCAGGGGGCGTCCAGAATTCTTCAGTTTCGTCAAAAAGAGAGTGTCTGAGGGCGTTGGGAGGCTGTCGCTGGTGCAGATGATGCTGCGCGAAGCGTCGACGTCGGGCGATCACCTCCAGGAGGCGGTGGCGTTGCGGATGCTTGTCACCGCCGATGTCGCGGCTGGCCGACGGAAGCAAGATGGCAGTGCCAGTCATCGATCACGGCTCAAGGAGCTCGCGGCCGCACGGTTCTTCCGGCTGTCCACCTTGCTTCGAGGACTCGGTAATGCCATCGAGCAAGAGCCCGCGCTCGCATCCCTCGACTATAAGAATGCGCTTCGCGACGCTGTGGCGCTCGCGCCCAGAAATCCACTGTATCTGCGTCGGCTGGCCCGATGGTCTAGAGAGACCGATGACGACGGGACGACGGCGCAGTCGATGGCGTCTCTGGCGCTGTCGTACGAAGATGGGCGGTTGAGCGCGCTGGCGCACACCGAGGTCGCGCGGATGGTCCACCTCGCCGGAGGCCAGCGCGATCTCGTCGTGCGGTACCTATCGGAGGCACTGGAGGCTGATACGGCCTGCGCACGTGCCGCGGTTGCCATGGCGCTCGTGCAGCTTTCCGGCGGCGATACCGGCGGATACGAGGCGTTGACCCGCGATGTGGACGCCGAAGAATTCGGGATCGACTTCGACGACTCGCTCCGTGAGATGCTGGAGGAGGGCGAGTTCGGCGAGGCCGCGGGCCACCTGGAACGTGAACTCGAGTCGGTCGTCGAGCCGGATGAGTGGGCGAGGAAGACCTACCTGCTGTCGCAGATTCAGGCATGGTTTCTGGAGACGCACGAGGATTCGCGATTGCGCACCGAGTTGCTCGAGCAGGTGCTCAACGCCGACTCACGCCATATGTCTTCGCTGGTGGAGCTCACGGACCTCTGCCTGGCGCGGCGCCAGTATCGGCGGGGCGCTGAAGTGGTCGAGCGCATCGCCGAGCTCATAGAGTCCGAGCGCGACCGTGCGTCCTGGCTGCTCGAGTACGCCGAGCTCGCCGAGCACTTCCTCGTGGCGCCGGAACTCGCCGTGGAGTGTTATACGGAGGCCCAGCAGCTGTATACGCCGTCGGCCGATGCCCTGTTCGGGCTGTTGCGCTGCGACGTGAACCATCTGGAGCGCGGGGTCGATGGCGTGGTTCGACGCCTCGATAGCGGCGTCGACGTGCGCGAGAGCGAGCAGCTCTCGATCGAGTTGTTGCTCAGATCTACCGAGGTCGAGCACGCGCGCGAGGTGCTCGACGAGCGATTCCCGAAGATGCCCGTCCATCAACTCCTGCGGATTTGTCGCGGTGTCGAGTCTGGCGAGCCCGCGCTCGGCGCGGTCGGATCGCTTCGAGAAGCCTGGATGAATCGAAGCGCCGAGCCCGTCCTTCGGGTCTTCTGGCGCGCGATGTCGACCGACGAGACCGTCGGCGCGACACGGCTCTCGTCACTTATCGGGTCCATTGGCATGTCGCCGGCAGACGAAGGGGTCTTGCTCCGCGCCATGCGACAGGCGAGAGAGGTCCGTGAGCCCGAGCTCTACGGGCGTCTGGCAGCGCTCAGAGCTCGCCGCGACTCGGATGGGCTGGCTCGGGCGTGTGATCTGACCTGGATGGCCATCACCCTGGAGTGGCGTGGCGAGCAGGAGCGAGCTCTCAGGGTTTGCGAGGAGCTGCTGGGTCGCTTTGCAGATTACCTTCCCGCTATCAAGCTCGCCAAGATACTGTGTGAGAAGCAGTCGAAGTGGGCGCAACTGGCTCGCTGGCTGGAGCGGGAGGCCGAAAATAGCGGCGTGCCGCAGATCGCGGTGGAGAATCGGATGCGCGCGTCCGAGGTCCAGCGCCGCTTCCTCGGCGACTTCGACGCGGCGCGCGAACAATTCAAGGAGATCCTGCGCGAAGAGCCGAATCAGGTCGAGGCCTTCGAGAAGCTCAAGACGTTACTGTTACAGCGCGGCGAGGTCGAGGAGTTGCTCGATATTTATATGGAGCGCGTCGCACAGACTGACGACCCGGAGATGAAGACCGAGTTGCTCAACGATGCAGCCGACATCGCGTTGCACCGCGACAAGAATCGCCGGCGCGCTATCCAGCTGCTTCAGGCGTCGCTCGACATCAAGCCCGAGCAGTTGAGGAGCCTGCGTATCCTCGCCGAGATTCACGAGGAATTGCAGCAATACGAGTCGGCGGTGGCGTGTCTGCGCGCGGCGCGGGAGCTGATCGACAACGAAGAGCTCCTCAAGCGCATGTGGCACAAGAGCGGGACGCTGTACGAGAAGCTCGATCGACGCCTGGACGCCCTCGACGCCTATCAGAGCGCGTCACGCATCGATCCGGGCGACACCAAGATCACCCTCGATCTGGCGAGGGCCGAGGAGCGTAGCGGCGATACCGAAGCCGCGTTGCTCCAGCTCCAGCGGGTCATCTCGACCGCGGCGTCGGGAGAGTCGCTTCGCGAGGCGAGGGCGCGGCGGGCGCGGTTGATCGCGAGTGCCGGGCGCCCGGAAAAGCAGGTGCTGACCGCCTTCGATGAGCTCTTTGTCCACCACCCTGACGAACTCGAGGCGGTCGAGTCGTTGACGCAGTACTTCAAGGGACGCGGAGGTGCGGCCAAGCGCACGGTGTTTCTGGACCGCATCACGCGAAAGGGGTTGCTGCAAAACGTCGGGCGGCCCATCGAGGAGTACTTCTCATTGGCTCAGAAAGCGGGCGATGTCGACCGCGCGTTCTGCCTCGCCGGTATCGGAAAGCTCTTCGGCGAGTCCAGCCGGGAGATGGACGAACTCCACGACGAACTGGCCGATATTCGACGCTGGCCGGAGACACCGTTGGACCGAGGCGCGGTCAGCGGTGCACTGCTACCCAAGTCCTTTCTGGGCCCGCTTCGTGAGCTGCTCGTGGAGCTCGAGCCAGGCGTTCGCGAGGCCCTGGGGGCGCCGCCTGCGCACTATCGAACGCAGGAGGCACGACTCGACGGGCCGCCAAACAAGGTTGTAGAGCTCGCCTTTCGTTGGCCCGCGCTCTTTGGTTTGGAGCTCGGTGATGTCTACCGGGCCGATCATCTGGACATGGGCAGCAAGGTGTTCTCGGTCAACCCGGTCACTCTGGCGGTGGACGGGCAGTGGCGTGAACGGCGTGATCCCACGGGTTTGCTGGTTCAGCTCGGGCGCCAGTTGGCTTTCTGGGCGATGGGCATGGGGGCCTGGCAGTGGATCCCCGATCGGCTGCGCCACCGGGTGATGCTCCGAATCGTCGGTCTTCTCATGCCAGGGTGGGGCGGCGTGGACGAGCGGCCCGCCAGCGACTTTCTCGACTGGCATAGCCTCGAAGAATGGGTGCGCGGGCAGCGACGCGAGACGCTGATGCCGATGTGTGAGCGCCTGTCCGGGCGCGTCAGCCCACAGGGTCTGGATCAGCAGTTCCGGCTCCTGGAGCTCGGGGTGGACCGCCTGGCGTGCGTCCTCATCGATGACCCGTTTCGCTACCTTTCGCACGCACGTTACCTCGGTTCCGAGGCTGGCATGCTGCAGGCGCCGTGGACGTTCGTCGTGGGGGCAACCGCACAGCGCATCCGGCGCGAGGTCGGAATCGCCCGCACGCTCTCCGAACTCTAGGCATGTGCGATGGCACTGGATGACGCGGTTCGGCGAGGGCGGCAGTTGCGGGCCATCGGGTTCGATGACGCGCCGTTTTTGCGCGGGTCTGACGAGCCCGTGCCGATCGCGGGCGTCGTATGCTCGGATACGAAGTTCGAGGGCATGGTCTGGGGGGACGTCACGCCCGACGGGTTCGACGCGACACAGCGGATCATCGATCTGCTGGCAGACAGCAAATTCCTATCTCAACTACACGTGGTGCTCATCGACGGGATCGCCTTTGGCGGCTTCAACATCGTCGACTTGCCGGCCCTGGCGAGCGAGTTGGGCGTACCCTGCGTGGCGGTGATGCGTCAGCGGCCGGATCTGAAGTCGGTTCACGCCGCGCTGGAGCGGCTGGATGAGCCCGAACGGCGCATGGAGCTGTTGGCACGCGCCGGAGAGATCCACGACGCCGAGAGTGTGTGCTTTCAGGTCGCTGGCGCGGCGGCTGAGACCGTAGCGCGTGCCATGCCTCGGCTGATCTACACCGGACACGTACCCGAGCCTCTTCGCATGGCTCACCTCATCGGCGCTGCCGTGGTTCGCGGCGAGAGCGGCCGAAGAGCGTGACATAGAACCCTTTGCGGGGTTTTCGACGCGATCTTCCAGATAAAATCACGCGATGGCGCGTGAGAAGGGAGGCGGAGTGCGGTAGACTTCGACGCACCGCGTCAGAGACGTTCGAGCGCGCCGGCATACGCGGAGCGATGCATGCATCCACGGCGGGCGAAGCAGAATACGAAAGAGCATGGCGGACATGAGCGAGAAGGGATTTGTCATTCGCCCGCACCAGGATTGGTGGGGGACCGAGGAAGATCGCGATTTACACATCGTCCTGTGGCGGCCGGAGATTCCGGGCAACACCGGCAATATTGGGCGGCTCTGCGCGGGGGCTGATGTCTGGCTGCACCTGGTGCGACCGTTGGGGTTCGAGCTCGACAACAAGTATTTGCGCCGTGCCGGCCTCGATTATTGGCCGAGCGTCAAGCTGGCCATTCACGACTCGTTCGACGAGATCAGCGAGACGTTCTCGCGCGACAAGATGTTCTTTTTCTCCAAGAAGGCACCCCGCTGTTATGCGGACGTGGAATACCCGCCGGGGGTGGTGATGGTTTTTGGTCGGGAGACCAGAGGCTTGTCAACGGAGATGCTGGAAGAGTATGAGGATCGTGCTCTCTACATTCCGAATACGCCCAACGTGCGCAGTCTGAATTTATCGAACGCCTGCGCCGTCGCGGTATACGAGGCGCTCCGACAGCAGGAGTGGCGGCCGATCTACCGAGGCAGCCACGAAGGCCGCCGGGAATCATCCTGAGTCCACGACGAGTCCTGAGACCCGTGAAGACGAAGTTCGGCAAATACGAGTTGGTCGACAAGATCGGCACCGGCGGCATGGCAGAGATCTACCTCGCCAAGAGCTACGGGGCCGAGGGGCTCGAGAAGATGCTCGTCATCAAGCGGATCCTGCCGGAGCACGCCCGCAACGAGCGGTTTATCGAGATGTTCATCTCGGAAGCCAAGATTGCGGTACACCTGAACCACCCGAATATCGTCCAGATCTACGACTTTGGTAAGGTCGAGGAGGACTTCTACCTGGCGATGGAGTACGTCGAGGGTTACGACCTCGGCCGGGTCGTCGAGGCGTGCGAGCAGGCCGACGCTCCGCTGCCTATCGGTGACGCGCTCTTTATCGCGACCGAGGTCGCCAAGGGCCTGAGCTACGCGCACAAGCGAAAGGACGAGTACGGTGACGAGTTGTCGATCGTCCACCGCGATATCAGCCCTCAGAACCTGCTGGTCTCGGAGGATGGTACCGTCAAAATCGTGGACTTCGGTATCGCCAAGGCGACCAGCGTCGCTGAGGAGTCGCCGGAGGTTGTCAAGGGCAAGTACGCCTACATGAGCCCGGAGCAGGCTTCGGGAGAGGCGATCGACCACCGAAGCGACCTTTTCAGTCTGGGTGTGGTGTTGTTCGAGATGGTGTGCGGACGGCCGCTGTTCAAGAAGAAGACCCGCGAGGAGACGCTGAGCCTGGTCAAGTCGGCCGTCGTGCCGGATATCTCGAGCTTGAACTCAGACGTGCCGCCCAAGCTCGAGCAGGTCCTGTATAAGGTCCTGGCTCGGGACCCGGAAGACCGACACGAGAGCGCGCGTGACCTGCAGGTCGACCTCACTCGCGTGCTCTACGGCATCGGGGACATCCACGACTCGATGACCCTCAGTGAGTATATCCGTGGGTTGGAGCGGAAGCTCGACGACGCGAAGTCCGGTGCGGCGGGTCTCCCAGAGCAACACACGGCGCTGACATCGGTCATCAAGACATCCTCGCGGACGACGGCGGATATCGGGACCGAGGTGGTCGAGAAGAATACCCCGGTCAGTGGCCACACCGAGCCGGTCGCCGACGAATCACCGGTGCGATTGCTCGCCCGCGAGCGCAAGGAGTGCGTCATCATCGCCGGCGAGGCGATCGGGTTGATGGAGCTGCGGTCGGCCACCAATGACCAATCACGTTGGATGCAGGTGCTCCAGGAGTACACTCGCATCGTCGACTCGATCGCGTTCAAGAACGACGGGGTGGTCCACCGCGTCAACGAAAATGGCTTCGTCATCGTGCTGGGCGTGCCGATCTCGAGTGAGAACGACGCGGAGCGGGCGTGTATCGTGTCGATGGACCTCCAGGAGGCGATTGCCGGTATGAGCTTTAGCCTCGACAGCCCCCTCCAGTTGGCGATGGGCGCGGCCGTCGGCGACGTCATCATCACGCGCAATGGTGATGGCCGCGGTGAATTCGAGTGGGAATTCTTTGGCGACTCCTACCAGCTCGCAGAACAGTTGGCAGAGTCGGCGATGGCCAAGGAGTTGCTCCTGGGCGGTCAGATTTACCGGCGGGTGCGGCGCGAGTTCGAGTGTGAGGAGATCGACGAGGTTCGCTACTTCGAAAAAGACGGCGAGGAGCGGCGGCTCACCGCGTATCGGCTCCTGGAGCGCAAGACGCCCGCAGAGCAACTCCAGGAGCTGCGCCAGAGCTATCACTCTTTTTACGGGCGCGAGATCGCGCTGCGCGTCCTCAAGGATCGCTACCGATCGACGCTGTTGGAC
>JBNJFZ010000117.1:0-17937 GCA_051747295.1 Myxococcota bacterium | reverse complement strand
GCCGTATTCCTTTTTGACTCCTGAGAAGAAACCCTCCGCGTCGTCAGACCGGCTGATTTGCACGAGTTCTGCGTCGTCTTGCATCGACGTAGCCTGCGGAGTTTTGATCGACAAGCGCCGGAGAAGCGCAGTGGCGCGCAGGCTGCCAGCCTGCGAGTTCCCGCAGGAGCCCGAGGGCGTTTGCAGAGCTGTAGGACTGAACTGCTTCGGGCACGGCTCGCTTCGCGAGCGGGGCGCTAAAAGCGCCCCGGCGACGTGGAAACGTCGCGCACCGACATGAGCGCGGGACGCACGTTCCCGGTGCGCGAGCTTTCTAGCTCGCCCCGCGGCTTTCCAGCCGCGGCTTGCGTGCGACCTTGAGTAGCTCATGCTGCGATCGACCCGTTGCGCGCCTTTGGTGCTCGGGTCGGGGCAAACGTTCGCAGCTGCTGCGGTCATTGAGTAAAAGCTCCACCGGCTACGCCTGCTTCAGCCGACTTCGATCTCGCAAAAATCATCTCGGCCTGACTCGGTCCCGGTTTCTTCACGTGGGCGATATGTTTTAGTTGGAAGCGGCGCGGTGGGCAAGAATTGAGGGGGGCTCGGTGGTTCCTAACTCGGTTGTCGCGCTCTATACTGCTGCTGTTAATCGAAGCGTCGTGGGGCTGAGGGAGGAGTATGGACATGAAATTATCCAAGCCTATCACCATTCTCGGAGTTCTCGTGGCCGGGCTGGCGGCGGTTGCGGCGTCCCTGGGCATCTTCTCGGTGGGCGGGCCGGGGGAGTTCACGCACGTATCCGTCCGTGGCGAGGAGGTCCTGATCTGGGGGCGCGGATTCTACCGGCATATGTCGGCCCAACTCGCCCCACAGGGCATCGCCCAGGACGTTGTGACGCTCACCGTCGGCGTACCCTTGCTGTTGGTGGCACTGTTCTGGGCGCGGCGCGGCAGCCTCCGCGGTCGCCTGATGCTGACGGGCACGCTCGGGTACTTCATGGTGACGTATGTGTTCTACCTGGTGATGGCTACCTATAATCGCCTCTTCTTACTCTATGTCGTGCTCGCCGGAGCGGCTTTCTATGCGTTCACGCTGGCGATGATGTCATTCGACGTCGAGCGCGTCGCGGAGGCGCTCGAAGGACATGCGCCCCGACGTTTTGTCGGCATTTTTCTGATCGTCAACGCCCTCGCCATAAGCGCGATGTGGCTCGGGATCGTCGTGCCGCCCACGATCAACGGCACGATCCCGCCGGAGGTCGAGCATTACACCACGTTGATCGTGCAGGGGCTCGACCTGTCGATCTTACTGCCGGCGTCGCTGCTCGCAGGCATCCTGCTCATCAGAAGACGGGCCTTTGGCTACCTTCTGGCGACGGTTTATATCGTGTTTCTGGCCCTTCTTATGACGGCGCTTGTGGGCAAGATCGTCGGTCAGCACATCACCGGCGTCGAGGTCGGGCTCCCACCGTTTATCGTGATCCCGGCGATCACCTTGACGGCCATCCTGGGTGCCGCGTGGATGCTGCGAAGCGTGCGTCAAGATGACGGCCGTAGCGAGTAGTCGGTATGCGGCTGTCGCCAAGCGATAGCTTCAAATGCCCCGCGGCCTGCAGTAGAGTGTGAGCGTTCGCGACAAAGAGTGACGGTCGACCAGAAATCACAGCCGAATGGTGTGGGAGAGACCTGGATGAGTAACGACGACGAGACCAACGACGCAGACGAGCGAGACACGCTGCCGACGGGCCGGCGCAGTACACCCACGTATGTGCTCACGATGATCGCGGATGTGGACTGGAAGCGGATGCAGTATGTCGAGCGCGGCCAGGACGACCCGGCCGAGTGTTATTTTTGTGAGATGGGGGAGGACGTGCGAGTGCGCTTCGAGCGGCGCGGCAGGCGCTGGCAGGGGCACGTGCGGCTGAGTGAGGAGGACGAGCGTCAAACCGAGGTCGTCGAAGACATGGGCAAGGCGGCCCGCAGGTTGCGTGAGTTGCTCGCCGAGGTCGGATTCGAGCAGTAGGGTTATTGCAACAAAGCGAGCAGTCGAGATGCCACAGACCAAGCTATATTTCTTCCACGGGCTGGAGTCTGGCCCCATCGGAACCAAATCACTGCGACTCAAAGAGGAGTTCGACGTTCAGACGCCGGACTTCGAGGGGATGATGAATATCCAGGATCGGCTGGAGAAGGCCGAGGCGTTGACGCGCGGGGAGAGCGACCTGGTGATCGTCGGGTCTTCGTTCGGCGGGTTGCTGGCGGCACTGCTCTACGCGCGCCATCCCGAGCGGATTCGCAACTACGTGCTCATGGCGCCCGCGCTCTATCGCGATGCTGCCTCGGAGGTCGACCGCATGCCCGACGGAGCCGTCGTCATTCACGGGCGAGATGACGACGTCGTGCCCATGGAGGATGTACGAGCGTTCTGCTCGGACTTCGACGTGGTGTTTATCGAGGTCGACGACGGACATCGACTCCACGGCGCCCTCGATGTGATGGTCGAGAGCGTGCGCGAGATGGTCTAGGTCTCGATAGGAGTCGGGTCTTTTCTGTTTGCAAATTGCCGTAGGGGGCGCTAGGGGTAAGTGAGTGATTACTTACATGCGGGCTCAATATGTGTTCTTTTAAGCGATCTTTCGTACTCGTCCTGGTTTTATCGTTGACCGTTTTCGCCGGATGCAACGACGAGCCGGGCGACGCGAATAATGGACAGTCGGATACGGGCGCCGCAGATACTGGCGTCGACGACGTCGGCGATGCTGACGACGCTGACGATGCCGAAGACGCCGAAGACGCCGAAGACGTCGCCGACGTCGCCGATGATACGGCGACCGACACCGCCTCGGATGTCGAAGATGATGTCAGCGGCGAGGACGCGGTCGACACGGACGATGCTACGGATACCGCCGAAGACGTGCTGTCCTGCACGAGCCCCGAAGAGTTATGTGGCGACGAATGCGTGGATACGACCAGTAGCGTGGACCATTGCAGCGGGTGCGACAGCCCGTGCGAGTCGCGCGACAACGCAACCGCGGCGTGCAACTCGTCTACGTGCGAGTGGAGCTGCGAGCCTGGGTGGGTCGACGCCGATCAGGATATCAGCAACGGGTGCGAGTGCACCGAGACGAATGATGGCGATGAGATCTGCGACGGGATCGACAATGATTGCGACGGAGAGGTCGACGAGGGCTGTGACGAGGACGGCGATGGTTTCTGCTTCGAGGGTGCCACGGTCGAAGCCGGCGCGATCTGTGAGGCCGGTGACTGCGACGACACCGATCCGAACGTCAACCCCGATGCTGCACCGGCCTGTGACGGAAATGATACGAATTGCGACGGTTCGGTCGATAACTTGTTGCCGCGCCCGTCTGCCCAGCAGAGTCTGACCCTTGGCGGTTCGTACAGCGCGACGCGCGACTACCCGTCGCCCGTCCTGTCGACCTTTACGGGGAATGGCTTCTGCTTCGCGGCGCTCGACGACTCGGCCGGCACGCTCGAGTTCGCACGTGTGCAGACCAACGGACAGACGAGCGTCCACAGCAGCACGGTGGCGACCAACGTCAACGTCGACCTGTTGGATGTGGAGTGGAACGGGTCGGATTGTGCGGCGCTTTATCGAGAGGGGGCGAACACGCTGAAGCTGCGAAGGTGGACGCCGGGGAGCACGTCGACGGTGACACTGGAAGTGAGTTCGCAGTTGTCTGGAGCTGATGTGTGGCAGGGGCTGAGGAACGCTGCACTGTGGTTTGGAACCGTGCGCCGCTGCTCCGGCGGCACGTGCACGCCTGCACCGCGCTGGGTATTCGTCTACGTCAAGGATAGGCCCGACACCTCAGACATCACTGTTTTCAACACGGCCCCAACAGCGTTCACATCCAGTGAGACGCTACTCTCGGAGGTGGTGATCGACTCCTACGCGCTGACGAACGGCAATGTGGACATCACCGGTCCATCCACGAATGGCGACGGCTTCATGACGATTGAGAAGACCAGCCTGAACCTGACGGTTGTGCGCGAGGTCTACGAAGAGCAAGCCACGCTACGAGATGAGCTGGATACCAACGACAGCGATGTGACTCGAGGGATGTTGAATCACGTCGACGGCACGGTCTATATGCAGCGGCGCCGCCGCGCCTCGTCGAGAACGATGCAGACGCGCTTGAATGCTCTGACGGATACCTCGTTCGGAGTTGGCGGATATGCGACGTCGTCGTTCGCCGACGACTATCTGGGCCGCAACTTCGTGTGGCCTGTCTCAGCGACCGAGCAGTTCTACGTCGACGGATACTACGACAAAGTGTACCGCGCCTATGAGACCGGCACGTCAGTCACGTATTTCGACTTCGACGAGCTGACACATCCGAACTTCGGGACCTTCAACGAGCTGCTGGCGCCGGGGCGAGAGGCCGATAGTTTCTGGGTGTCGCGGCTGATCGACGACGCGCCGTACACGATCGCGTTGGACGCCTACGGATGCTTCTAGGGCACTTCCTGCAGGCGCGCGTAGGGGCTCTCGATGTCGTGGGTCTCGAATTTTAGCTTCACGCGTTCGGTCACATCGGTCACGTACGAGCGCTCGAAGCGTGCGTCGATGATGTGGGCCTTGCACTTCACGGTCGTGGCAAAGGCGGGGCCGAACTCGCCCTCCTGCACGCGCATTTTGACTGGCTTGTTCAGGAAGATGTAGCGGGAGGTCACGCACGCCTCGTAGACGAGCTTCTTGACCAGATCGGCGTCCTCATCGACCGCGACGTAGAAGGTCACAGCGACCATCATGTCGAGCTCACCGTCGTTGGCCGAAGCAACCTCGTCGGTCAGGAATTTGTTGTTGGGGATGGAGACGAGGTGGTTATCGAGGGTGAGGACTCGCACGGTGCGGAGGCCGATCTCGCGGACCTCGCCGTACGTGTCGCCGAAGCGGATGCGGTCGCCGACCTGGAATGGGCGGTCGATGAGGATGAGGACGCCGGCCATCACGGAGCTAAAGGTGTCCTTGAGCGCGAAGCCGAGCGCCACGGCCAACGTGCCGACGACACCGACGGCCGCCTTGTCCTGATCTTCGAGCAGCACCGCGACCGCCAGGTAGGTGCCGAGCACAAAGATGGCCAGTCGACCGAAGCTGGAGATGCGCTCGAAGAGCAGGCGCCGCTTGGGCAGTTGGCGACTGAGGCTGTCGAAAGCGGCCTCGATGCCGCGGTTGAGCACGTAGCCGACGGCAACGATGACCAGTGCCCGGGCGATCTTCGCGAAGTCGATCTGCTGGAGCGTGGTCGCCACGTCCTGTGGCGCCAGCGCAGTCTGGGCGAGCAACGCGTGGCCGGCCCCCACAAGATCTGCTGTGATCATCGCGAGGCTCATCCGGAGACCTCCGCGTCGGCCTTTGATGCGGAAAATGCGTGCTCGCGGGCATACGGGGCCTCGATGCCGCGGCTGCGGAATTCGCGTTTGACCCGCTCGGTGACGTCGGTGACGAAGGCCTTCTCGAACTGCGTATCAATGACGAAGGCCTTGCAGGTAATGATGGTCGCGAACGCGGTGTCGCGCGCGACCTCCTCGAGCTCGATTTCGACGGGGCGCTCCAGGTAGACGAAGCGCGAGGTCACACAGGCGTCGTATACGAGTTTGCGAGCCAGCTGGAAGTCCTCGGTCACCGAGATATAGAACGGAACCGTCACCATCATCTGCAGCGAGCCCGCGGTGGGCGAGGCGACCGATTCGGTCAGAAATTTGTTGTTTGGTATGGATACCAGGTCGTCGTCCGAGGTGCGGACCTTCACCGAGCGCAGGCCGACCTCCTTGACCTCGCCGTAGGTGTCGCCGAAGTAGATGCGGTCGCCGACCTGAAAAGGCTGGTCGACCAGGATGAGGATGCCGGTCACGATGGAGGACATCGTGTCCTTGAGTGCGAAGCCAACAGCCAACCCGAACGTGCCGAGCACCCCGAGCAGCGCGCGCTCCTGGCCGCCCAGGAGGATGGTGATGACCAGGGCGGCCGCCACGAAGAACACGCCTAGCCGCACGAAGCTCGCGAGTTTTTTGGCGAAGAGCCGCTGGCGCGCCACGCCCTCGCCGAAGCGGTTCAGGGTCGTCCTGACGAAGCGGTCGATGCCCCATGCGAGGGCCAACACGACGAGGCTGGCGGCGGCTTTGACGAAGTCGAGGCGCTGGAGCGTCTCGGTGACGTCCGACGGATCGATGACCGACTGGGCGAGGGACGGGACGAGCGCGGTGAGGCCCCAGAATGTCATGCTGTCGAGCATGGCCTCACCGATACAGGAAGTTGGAGTTGGTCAGGTGGTCGATCACTTGCTGTAGATATGTCGGTGTGAGGCGTGCGCGCCCGGTTTCATCGTCGAACTCGATGACCTGCTCTTCATCGAAGTAGTCCAGCGCCAGCGTACAGAAGCCGGGGGTCAGGTTGACGATTTCGGCGGCCTCGCCGGCGCTGAGGTCGGTGTGCTGGACGAGCGCGCTCAGCAGGAACCAGTGGTCGTACGAGCAGCTCGTGAGCTCGCGCATCGACGGGCGGCGAAAGAGGCTGACGTGCAACTCGCGAGGGTTTCGCGTCGCGCTGAGGCTGCGCAGCCAGAACTCCAGCGCGACGGCCGGTTTGCCGCCACTGAACTCGTGCAGGTAGCGGTAATAGCCGTTCGCGGTCTTGATGACCTCGAAGTGCTGATCGTCGATCGCCTGGGTGTCATCGGGCATCAGGTTGGCGAAGCTGACGCTGTAGTCCGACGCCGCGTTTCGGGCTTCGATGAGCTCGCGTAGCTCGGATTCGCCCCAGGCCGCCAGCTCCATCGACGTGCCGAAGTAATGCTCGCGTGAGTAGATGCGGTTGACGTAATTCCAGGCGAATACGTTGAAGGTCAGCACGAAGAAGTGCTGCTCGTCGCACAGGTTCGTGATGTCGAGGAGCGTCTCGAGCGCCTCGAAGCCCTCGATCTGGCGGGTGAATGTGTTGTGGCAGTCGTCGAGGACGACCACGCGCGAGTCGAGGGACTGGAGTTCGGCTATGAGCTGGGCCTCGTCGTCGGGGACGTCATCGAGCGCGAAGAGGTCGGCGACGACGGCGAGGACGTCGTCGGTGGTGCGCACGTCGTTGGAGACTCGGGTGCCGGTCACGGGCAGGTCGGTGGCACGCGTGAGCTCGTCCTGGAGCCCCCGAACGAAGGTCGTGACCCCCACGCCCGGCTCGCCGGTGATGATCAGAGAGCCACGCGACTTGGGGTCTGCTCGCCAGGCGGCGAATTGTGAGAGTGCGCGTCGGTTATACTCGGTGCGGTCCACGATCAGGCGTTCTTCGGTTGGTGGAGTCGCGCGAACTACGCTCACGTAGTCGTCTGGGAGTGCGTCCGGGCCGGTCCTCTTGCGGGTAGCTTCATCACCGTCGCGCAGCTCGATCTGCTTGCGAAATGCGAAGCTCTGCGCGCGTCGAACCCACTCGCTACTGAGCAAGTAGCGCCGAAAGAGAATCACGATCTCCTTTAGCACCACGTAAACCGAGGCGAGCGCGATCACCAGCACGCCCCACGGTCGGTCCTTGTGTCGATTGACGAAGTCCACCGCGCCGGACATTCGCTCGCTGGAGAGCTGATCGAAGCCCGACGCGATGTCGTCTTTCCACTGCGAGAGCACCCAGTAGACCAGCCCGACGAAGCCCCAGACCGCGACCTGTTCGACGACCCACCAGAGGACGGTCACGCCACCGATCCACCGAATCACGTCGGGGACATAGGCGGTCAGTAGCCAGAAGATGACGACGACCCGCACGCTTCGCATCAGCTTCGACGCCCGCTCGGGTTCGAGCACGAGGAGGTCGGCGAGCGCGGATGCGTCGGCTTCGTCGATATTGTCGAAGGCTTTGGCCGAGACGTGGCCCTGCTGGCGGCGTTGCCACCGCGGCACGATGATGACCCGAGAGGTCGCCACGGCAAACCAGTAGATGAAGAACGCGTCGATGAGCCAGACGAGCGCCTCGACCTGCGGGATGCTCTCGGTCAGGTAGGCGGCCACAAATCGCATGCCCGCGTAGTAGAGTAGCGGTGCGAGGAGCGCGCGCGCCAGCTCGGCGAATTTGATGGTCGCAGTCGGGTGTCGACGGATGAACTGGAATCGAAGGAGCGCGTCGGTGACCCGCCCGATGAGCGTCGGGAGCACCGGCAGCAAGAGGCGGATGCCGATGACGACGAGGGCGATTCGCCACACCACACCCCACAGCCACACCCAGGCGTCGACCTCGAGTAAGTTGGCGGAGCGGGCTTGCTCCAGGTGGACGCGAGCGTTCAGCACGGTCGCGCGCGTGCCGTTTCGGAGGGCGAGTAGCGCAAAATCCCAGCGCTCGGCGCTCGTGACGTCGAAAAACTGGGCGCGTGTTTGGTCGGTGACCAGTGTCAGAAGCCGGGCGACTTGCGGCGGGAAGAAGCGAAGGTGCGGCAAGTAGTCCTCGACGCGTTCGTGGTGAGCGCGGAGTCGTTCACGCGCCTGGTCGAGGCGTTCTTCGTCGCGCTCGAGGCGTATGCGGGCGACCTCGACGCGAAGCTGCCATATATCGGAGGCTCCCAGCCGGTCCTGCCGGCGGCGCTCCGCATTGAGCGCGGCGCTCGACTCCTCGACAGCGCGACGAGCGTCGGCGACGGGTTGTTCTGCGAGCTCGGCCTGCTGGAGCACGTCGCGAAATTGCTCGTGGACCACGCGTCGGAGCTCGAGCAGCGAGCGAAATATCCGGTCGGCTCGAGCGCGCGCGTCGCCGGAGGGGTCGGTCGGGAGCGCGTCGATTTGTTCCAGGAGCTCACCCTTTCGCCGCGAGAGTTCCTCGAGCTCTTCGGCGGTTGTGCGGCGGATTTCGGTGAGCGATCGGTGATGATCGCGGGTTTGTTCGAGCCACGCTTCGTCGTCGGCGGCTGGCGCCTGCTCATTGCCAGCAGGCTGCTCATTGCCAGCAGGCTGCTCATTGCCAGCAGGCTGCGCGGGGGCCGCCGTTGCCCCCAGCGCAAGTGCGATGAAGGCCACGCAGGATGCCAGAAAGCGGCGGGTGTCGGTGCCGAAGTGTAGCCAGTGCATCAAAGCCAGAATGCTCGGTGGAGGAGGACGTCCACATCTTAGGCTCGTGGTGGGAGGACTCGCAAGTTAGGCTCGTGATGGGAGGACTCGCAGGTCTTAGGTTTCGCCGCCGCCGAGGGGGCGCGAGCGAAAACTGATCGACCTCCGAGTTGTGCCAGCCTCGATTGTGGCCTAATCTCACAGGTAACGATCACCGTGTTGTACGAGGTGGGAGACGCTCGAAGTTCTTGCGTTTGGAGAAGGCGGGCCCATAGTGTTGCGTGTACCGGCGCGGACTTGCCTTCGGCCAGTATTGGTGTGGACATACGACGGTGGCCGAACACTGTCGGGAACCTGATTGATGAATGGAGACAGACTTATGGATGGTATGATTGGCTCGATAGTGCGGAAGCTCGTGCTCGTTTTAAGCGTGGCAGCCATTGGTGTGGCCTCGACCGGGGGCACAGCGTCGGCACAGGATGGCACGGGTGGCGTCGAGATCGACGCGCAGAACTTCCGCCCGGCGGTTGGACCTCATTCCATCTTCCAGTTGGAGACGGCGGATACGCTCGAGCATCTGCAGCCAACCGGCGGCCTGATGCTCAACTACGCCAGTGAGCCGCTGGTCCTCGAGCCCGAAGACGGCACGACGACCTCGGTCATCGACCAGCAGCTCGCGATGCACGTCTACGCGGGTATCGGTCTCATCGACCGCGTCCAGCTCGACCTGGAGATGCCCGTCTACTTCGTCAACGACGGGTCGTTCGGCGATCAGCAAGTCGAGGGCAGTCGACTCGGCGACCTGTCGTTTCGCCCGAAGGTCATGATTTTGTCGAGCAAGGACGGTCCGGTTGGACTCGGTCTGCAGACGGACGTGACGCTGCCGACGGGCGCTCCCCAATCGTTCGTCGGCTATCCGGGCGTCCAGTTTACGCCCTCCGTCATCGCCGATGCCCGCGTGGCGAATATCATCTTCGCGGCGAACGCTGGCGTGAAGATCCGCAAGAATCAGGACATTCGAAACCTCGGCCTCGGCGAGCGCCTCGAGTACGGCATTGGTGCCGAGGCTGAATTCGTCGATGGCCTGCTGCGCATCGGTGGCGAGCTCAACGGCTCGACCGAGTTGCGCGATGCGTTTGGAAACGTCAAGGAGTCGCCACTCGAGGGGCTGCTGGGCGCCAAGATCATCACGTCGAGTGGTTTCCGCGTCATCGGTGGCGCCGGAGGCGGCTTTGTCAGCGGCTACGGCGCGCCCGAATTTCGCGCGTTCCTCGGGCTGAGTTACGCCGATATGGAGTCCGACAAGGACGACGACGGTATCAGCGACGATGAGGATGAATGTCCCGAGGAGCCCGAGGATTACGACGGGTTCGAGGACCAGGATGGTTGTCCAGATCTCGACAACGACGGTGACGGTATTCCCGATGTCGAAGACAAGTGTCCGAACCAGGCTGGCCCGGCAGAAAATGATGGTTGCCCCAAGGCCGAGGAGACCCAGGACCCCGACGGTGACGGTATCATCGGTGAAGACGACGAGTGCCCCGAGGAGCCCGAAGACCGCGACGGATTCGAGGACGAGGACGGCTGTCCGGACCCCGACAACGATGGCGACGGCATCCCGGACGCCTCCGACAACTGCCCGAACGAGAAGGAAGACATGGACGGGTACAAGGATGAGGATGGATGTCCCGACAAGGATAACGACCTCGACGGTATCGCCGACGTGAACGACAAGTGCCCCGATGAACCGGGCCTCGAGGAAAACCAGGGGTGCCCCGCCGAGGAGCAGAAGGTCGTGCGTCGCGAGCAAGAGATCGAGATCCTCGAGAAGGTCTTCTTCGAGTCCGACAAGGCCGTCATCAAGCCCGAGTCGTTCAACCTGCTCCAGCAGGTCGGCCTGGTACTGCGCTCGAACCCCGACATCTTGAAGGTCGAGATTCAGGGCCACACCGATTCGCGCGGCAGCGCCGAGTACAACAAGAAGCTGTCCGAGGCTCGCGCCAGAGCCGTCAAGAGCTACCTGGTCGAAGAGGCGAATATCGATGCCGATCGCCTGGACGCAAAGGGCTACGGCGAGGAGAATCTCCTCGACGAGGCCGGCACCGATCAGGCGATGGCGCGCAACCGCCGCGTCGAGTTCAAGATCACCGAGCAGGAAAAGATCCCGGTCGATGAGGCTGTGGAGGAAGCTGCGGAGGGTGACGAGGTCGTCGAGGATGAGGAAACCGAGTCGGTCGACGAGATGGTCGAAGAGGAGGACGACGAAGCTGCCGAGGAAGCTGCCGAGGAAGACACCGACCCCGAGGAAGCCGAGGAGTAGAGTGTTTTTGCTCGATTCGAGGGTCGCGGTGAAGACCGCGGCCCTCTTTTTTGCCATGGAGTTCGATCATGAAGATTCGCGCCATCTTGTTGCTCATCGCATCATGCGGCTTGCTAGTGCTGAGCGCATGCGGGGATGAAGGCAACCCCTCCGAGGTCGGTAACGCCTGCGAGACCGACGACGATTGCGAAACCGGCAATTGCTACGTCGGGCCGGGTGGAGGCTATTGCACGACCTCGTGCGACTCGGAGGGCTCGACCGACCAGTGCCCGGAAGACACGGTCTGCAAACCCATTCAGGGTGGGCCGGCGCGGTGCCTGTTGGTGTGCGGCAGCGAATCGGCCTGCGACGACAACGGCGAGTGTGGGGAGAACGAGTGCCCGAGCGGAAGCTCGTGTGTCGATATCAGTGACACCGACCTGAGAGCCTGTGAGCCCGATCCGAACTAGTACCTCGGTCCATAAGTATGACCCCACTTGGGTGGCTCAGCACGACGATGCCTGCGTTGGCTTCACCTCGACGATGCTGAGGCATCGCCTCGGCTCACCGCCTTGGCCTCCCCGCGCTGAGCTCGCCCAAGTTCGTTGAGCCTGGCCAGCGCGAGGAGCGCAAGGAGACGTGCGCAGGCGATGTGTCACATCGTCGAGCACACGTCGACACAGCGATCGTCGGGCTGGATGGCTCAACTGGGGTCATACTTGCGGACCGAGGTACTGGTCCTCATCCGGAAACCCGCTCCGCTCGCGAATGGCGGCTGGCTTTCACGAGCTCTGCGTTGGCGTGGTCAAAAGAGGGGTGCGCGTGTCGTAGACGCCCGTGCCTGATGAGGCGAGCCCGAACGGGATCGTCGTCCCCGTCGGAGTGGACGGCCGGGACGAACCTGTTCAACTCGAGTTCTCGCCGCCGGGCGCTCGAATGCCCGCGGTGGTCGTGGACGTGTCGACCGACGGAATCGACATCCAGCGCACGAACCAGGTCGGCGGAAAGGGCATGCAGCCGCCAAGGTGGCGGGCGGCGACGAGATCGCGCTGGAATTGGCCCCGGGTCCGTAATAACCATGTGTATCTGGCCTCCGTATGCTTTCGCGCGCAGTTTGACCTCTGAGGAAGATGCTCATGCGACGATTTCTTGTCCTGTTGTTGGTTGTCGGCCTGCTCGTGGCCGGCTGTAGCTCTACAAATACTAAGCCGGATGAGGAGGTCGCAGAGTCTTCGGCGCAGGTGAGCACGCCGCCGATCACGGTGCCCGAGGGCACGTTCATGCTACTGCGCATGGACGTCGCCGAGATGGACGACGCGATGGGGCATGTCGCGGAGGTGCTGAATGTCGTCGCCGAGTTCTCGTACGGCTCGGACCATCCCTCCAAGCGCGTACTCGCCGCGATGTTGCGTCGCCCGCACCAGTGGTCACAGACGCTGAATGCCGAGGAGTTTCCTGCCGATGCCTTCCGAGGTCTGGACACGTCCGGCACCGTCTGGGCGGCGCTGTCCACGCAGGGCAATGAGCCGCTGCTTAGCGCGCTCGAGAACGGCGTGCCGGACTACGGGACGGGGATGATCCCCCGCGGCGTGTTCGTCCGCCTTCGGCTCCCGGCGAGTGACCCCGAGGCGCTGGCCAAATGGCTGGAGGGAGCGTGCGGTGAGATGCTCGATTGCACGTCGCAGCAGGCGCTTGAGGCGCGCGACGATGCCGTGGTCATCGACTACCGCATGGGTGACGTTCCGAGCGTCCTGGAACAGGCGGGGAAGTCGGCCGCGTTGCCGGCGCCCGAGCCCGATCCGTCCTTTCTCGAGCGCGACACCTCGGCGTTTCGGGCCTTCGTTCAGACTGAAGCGGCGTTGGGCGCGTATGCAGTGTCGGATCGGCTGGTCGACCCGGGGGCGCTGTCCGGGATGACAGAGGCGATGGAGGCGTTAGCGAGCGCCACTCCGAGGCACCGCGATAGGCTGTATGCGCGGGGCATGGGGGTGGCCGGATACCTGTATCTGTTGCGGAGCCCGGGAGCGCATGAAGTGGCCGACTCGGCAGCTTTTTTCCGGGTGTCGGATGAATTTGGCTTCACTATCGACTCGGTGCAGTCGTTGACCGAGGTCGGCGAGCAGGTCAGCGAGGCGGCCGCGACCGAGGCATCCGTATCGAAGGTCATGACAGATCGGCCCATCGTATCGGCAGATGTCAGCTATGATGTGGCGTCTGCGATGGATGCCGCTATCGTGCCGGCATGGCTCGATGCAAGCGACCCGGACGCGATGAGGAAAATTGCAGATGTGATGCGGACGGGCGGCATGTGGACCTACCTGGTCCCGTATCACCAGTATCCGATGGGCTTCGCGAAAGGGATGAGGGGATTCGCGGCGGATATGGGCTCGGGGAGCAGTGCGGCGGGTCTATTCGAGCAGCTTCGCGGTTTTCGACTGGCCTTCGACTTGAAGCAGGTCGAAGACGGGGCGGCCCGGCTCGCACCCGTCGGGGGGCTCGCCGCGGTCCTGGACACGGAGAGCGACGTGAGCCGCAATATGTCCCAACTCAAAGCGATGGTCGATCGGCAATTACCGTTCTCGATCACGGCCGAGACGGTCGAGGTCGACGGTAGAGAGGAGGCCCGCGTATGGGCCGGCGAGGGCGTGGAGTTCGGCGACGCTGAGCCGGTCGACGGGACGATGGAGGCCTCGATCGATATGGCCGCGTTGGGCGAGTTTCTGCGGTCGAGCGAGGTCGGCAACTCCCGAGCCCGCGAGATGGCGGCGAAGGTCTTCGAGAAGCTCTCTCGTGTGCGGTTGAACGCGCGTCGGGTCGACAATGCAACTCACGTGCGACTGACTGTTGCGGGCCCGGACATCCCTGCGATCGAGATACCCACCGGCGCGGCCAGCCCGGGGCAACCCGAGGCGATCTCAGCCTGTTTGGACGAGGCGCGTCAGGCGTCGCGCCAGGCGCTTTCGACGCTGAACCGCCGGCGAGATGACGAGCGCGCGGAGCTGCAGCCGCTGATAGACGACCTCGAGCGCATCGAATCGACATGCGAGGAGGCGGGCGAGGTGGTGCGTTGGATGCGTGCGCAGTGGCTGGTGCGGCTGGGCGTGGATATGGCAGATCGTCTGCGCTGGGCCGAGGCCGAGGCCGCATTCGAGAAGGCGTGCGAGTTGACGAGCGCAAAGGAGTGTCGATGGATGGAGCGCCTGACCGAGGCCCGGGACGCGACCCCGCTGGCGTCCGTGCCGCGAGCGGCGTCCTTCGAGCCGTCTCAGCCCATCCGAGTCCGGCTGACCGAGGCGTCGCTTCGCTCGACGACGTTCGCGTCGGTGCTGGGGCTCCAACGTGATCGAGAGATGGACCTCGATGACGTCTCCTGGGAAGACGATGCCACGCGCGCCCAGGCCGAGGACTTCGTGCGATTTCTCGATGCGCAAGAGACGCTTTCGATCGCCGTATCGCCCGACGCTGATGCGAGCGTGTTGGCGCGACTTGTCGGGATGACCGATTCGAAGAGAATGCAGCGTCAGCGGCGGCTGCTCGGGCAGGAGGATGGCGACGCTCCGCTATTAGTCGTGCCCGTGCGTGTCGATGACGGTGAACTCGGTGCGCTCGCGTTTGCGCCGGCGTCGAGCCTGGGGCCGCCGGACGTCGAGGTAGAACTCGGGCCGGACACAGACGTCGATCTCGAGAGCCTGAGCAAGAAGGTCGGTTTGCTGTGGGACGGTGCACATGTCGGAATCGTCGTGGAGCAGGGCGTGGCCTTCGACAAAGTGGCGACCGTGGCGTCGGCTGTGGGCCAGGCTTTCGAGGGCGAGGACGGTGAGATTCGCATGAGCCTGGACACGGCCGAGTGATCAGGCGCTGGCGATCCGCGGGCGAGTCGGTGTTATAGTGGCGGCCATGGACCGAGAGACCAACAATTCGTCGATGCGATTGATTCGCGAGCCCGTCGTGCACTTCGTGTTGATCGGAGTCGCGATCTTCGCGCTCGATTACGCGATGCAGCCCGAGCGCGCGCCCGACGAGATCGTGGTGGGCGAGCGGACCGTCGAGCGGATGCGCTCGGAGTTCGAGACGCGACACGGCAAGGCACCCGACACCGCGCAGACAAAAGCGCTCATCGATGCCCACGTTCGAGAGGAGGTCCTGTATCGCGAGGCGCTGGCGCTCGGCCTGCATCGAAGCGACCCGATCGTGCGGCGTCGCATGGTCCAGGCCATGGAGTTCCTCAGCGAGGACCTGGCACCCATTGCCGATCCGACGGACGCTCAGCTTCAGGCGTACCTCGACGCGCACGCCGACGAGTTTCGCAAGCCTGCGCGAGTCTCACTGCAGCATATTTTCTTCGCCGAGGGGGACGACGCCGAGCAGCGCGCGCGTGCCGCGCTCGAGCAGATCGAGGGCGGGGCTTCCGTCGGCCAGATGGGCGACGCGTTCGTCCACGGCTCGACGATGAAGCACGCCGATCGGCGGCGGCTGGCAGCAGCGTTCGGTGACGGGTTTGCAGATGCTGTGATGGGGCTGGCCGACGGGGCGTGGCGAGGGCCGGTCGAATCGAAATACGGCGTGCATCTGGTGTACGTTCAGACGAGGAAGCCGGCCGGCCAGCCGGAACTCGATGAGGTTCGCGCCCGGGTCGAGGCCGCGTGGCGGCAGGCCGAGCGTGAAGACGTCAATCGAGAGGCGGTCGAGCGGCTGCGTGAATCGTACAGTGTGCAGGTCGAATGGAACGAGGCGAGCGAGTGATGGGACGCGGTCACATCATCAGCGCGGCGTTTGTCCTGGCGGTCATCCTGATCCCCTCGCTGGCTCAGTCGCACGCGTTCCAGCCAGCGCTGCTCGAGCTCTCCGAAGCCCAGCCCGGGCGCTACGAGGTCCTCTGGAAGGCGTCGACGAGCGTCGGTGAGACGGGGCGTGCTCCGGCCGAGGTTCTGTCGCCAACGCTCCCGGACGCCTGTGAAGCGGTCTCGCCCAGGCGCACCACAGAGATGTCCGGCCGCCTGGTCTCACGCTGGACGGTCGAGTGCGTGCCCGACGGCATCAATGGGGGCACCATTGGCGTCCAGGGGCTGGAAGAAGGGACCAACGACGTGCTCGTGCGGTTTTTCCCGACCGGGGCGGACGCCCAGACGGTCGTTCTCAATCATGACAATCGCCAGTTTGTGCCCGGCGGCATGGACGCAGGCGGGCCGGACGACGTGTGGTCTGTCGCGACGACGTATCTGGGGCTCGGGGTGGAGCATATCTTGCTCGGTTTCGACCACCTGTTATTCGTCTTTGGGTTGTTGTTATTGGTTCGGGAACGGCGAACCCTCGTGGCGACCATTACGGCGTTTACCGTCGCACACAGCATCACGCTCGCCCTCTCCTCGCTCGGGGTGCTGACGCTTTCGCAGTCGGCCGTCGAGGCGGTGATCGCGGCGAGCCTGATGTTGCTCGCCGTCGAGGCCCTCCGACTTCAGCGGGGCGAAGACGGCTGGACGGCTCGCGCCCCGTGGAGCGTGGCGTTCGCGTTTGGCCTCTTGCATGGATTTGGATTCGCGGGTGCCCTGGCCGAGATCGGCCTACCGGACGGTGAACTCCCGGTCGCGTTGGCTGCGTTCAACGTGGGCGTCGAGCTGGGCCAGCTCGGCGTGGTCGCACTGTGGGTTGTCGCCGCCGCGATGATCAAGCGCGTCGAATGGCGCCGGCCAGATTGGCTTCCACGGGCCGCTGCTTATCTCATCGGCGTGCCCGCAGCATATTGGATGATTGAACGGATTTCGGGGATTTTGTCATGAGGATCGACCATTGGCGGCGCGTTCTACTATTGACCGGCTTTCTGGCGTTGGGGCTGGTTGGCTGCAAGGACGACGAGCCTGGGCCAGGCGAGGTGAGACCGCCGGGTTCGGAGCCAAATTATACCGAGGAACGTGAGCCCTGCGCCGACCGCAATCCGTTGCGAAATCTGTACTGGGGGGACCTGCACGTCCACACCGAGAACTCCTTCGATGCCTATGCGTTCGGTGTGCGCAACTCGCCGGCCGATGCCTATCGATTTGCGCGCGGCGAGGCCCTGACGATTCCGCCGCTCGATGAAAACGGTGAGGGCACACGGACGGTGGAGCTCGACCGTCCGCTGGACTTCGCGGCCGTCACCGACCACTCGGAGTACCTGGGTGAGGTACAGTTGTGTCAGGACCGGGATGCGGATGCCTACGATACGTCTCGGTGCGAGGACTATCGGCTCGGCGGGCGTGATGCGGTGGTCGATTTCGGCATTCGCCTGGCAGGGGCGAATCCAAGCCGCTGGACCGACCTGTGTGGGGATGATGGGAGTCGGTGTCTGGACCGCTCCGAGACCACGTGGGACCGGGTCCAGCAGGCCGCCGAAGATGCCTACGACCGCTCGGAGTCCTGCGAGTTCACCACGATGATGGCCTACGAGTACACCGGCTCGCTGCGGGCGAACGCGCTGCATCGCAACGTCATCTTTCGCAACGAGGTGGTCCCGGAGACGCCGATCTCGGTCTTCGAAGAGTATCAACCGTGGGATATGTGGAGGGCGCTCGACAACACCTGCGGCAGCCTCGATGGCTGCGAAGTACTGGCGATTCCGCATAACTCGAACCAGAGCGCTGG
>JBNJFZ010000116.1:0-18046 GCA_051747295.1 Myxococcota bacterium | reverse complement strand
TCGGACGGCACTGCGGCTGGTTCTAGCTTCCATGCTAGTCGGCGCAGTCGCCTTTACCGGCTGTGGACCTGAGGACGGAAACAATGGAAATAACGCGAACAACGGCGCTGATACCGGCATCGACGGCGGCGACGTCGAGATGGACACCGAACAGGATACTCAGGACGACGTCGAAGACGACACAGACGTCGATCCCGGGGACCCTGCGGCGCTTTCGATCGCGCCGGGACTTCAAGAATACGGCACTGTGACCGTCGGCGAGAGCAGCTCGGCGTCGAGTTTCACGGTGACCAACGACGGAGAACAAGACTCGTCCGAGATTGGCGTAGAAATCGAGGGTGCTGCCTCTGGAGACTTCGCGATCGACGCGGACGACTGTGACGGCGCCGCACTCGCCGGTGGCGAGAGCTGCACGATCGACGTCTTGTTCAGCCCGACGGCATCTGGTGATCTGACGGCGGACCTCGCGGTCACCGCTACCGATGGCGGCGAAGTCACCGCAACACTCGAGGGAACTGGGGCCGAACCAGGCGCACTGAGCCTGTCGCCAACCCCCGTTGACTTCGGCACGGTGATCGTCGACCAGAACAGCGATGCTACCGAGTTTACGGTTGAAAATACTGGCGGCTCGTCTTCCGGCGAGCTCTCTGTGACGCTCTCTGGCGGAAGCTCCACAGCATTCGACATCACCGATGATGGGTGCTCGAACACCTCATTGGACGCGGATGGTAGCTGTGCCATCTCGGTCGAATTTGCTCCTGCTTCGACAGGCGCGAAGTCGACGACATTGATCGTCAGCAACGACGCAGACGATCTCGAGGCTACGGCGCAGCTCTCTGGTACCTCCGTTGAAGATGCTGACCTCAGTCTTGCGCCTCTATCACAGGACTTCGGCTCGGTGGTGACCGACGACAGTAGCACCAGCGTTAGCTTCACCGTCTCGAATGATGGTGGCGTCGACTCCGGCACCCTCGCGGTCGATGTAACGGGAACGGATGCCGCGGCCTTCATCAAAGGCGCGGACGCTTGCGATACTCAGACACTCGCCCCTGGTGATGAGTGTACGGTCGCCCTGACCTTCGAGCCGACGACGTCTGGTTCCAAGACGGCAACGCTCGAGATCGCAGGCACCCCGGGTGGCACGGTTACGGCCAACCTCACCGGTGAAGGACTCGAGCCGGGCGCACTGACCATTACGCCGACGTTGGCCGACTTTGGTTCGGCCACTGTGAATACCGTGGGCTCGACCGAGACGTTTACGGTCGAAAACACCGGTGGCGCTGCTACGGGAACACTCACCACGGCAATCTCCGGCTCGAACGCCGCGGACTTCAGCCCCGTCAACGGTGGCGACGGCTGCCAGGGCATCTCTCTTGGTGCCGGCGCAACCTGCACGATCTCGATTGTATTCGAGCCGAATGCGACCGGTAGCAGGACCGCATCGCTCACGGTATCGGATACCTCGGGTGGGTCGATCAGCGCTTCTCTCAGCGGCGAAGGTCTGGCCGTGCAGCAACCGGCAGACATCGCGCTGACGCCTTCCGCACAGGACTTCGGTTCGGTGCCGATCGACACCGACAGCACCATCGTGACCTTCCAGGTGGAAAACCTCGGAGACGAAACCAGTGGCACACCAAACATCGGCCTGACCGGCACGAACTTCAACCAGTTCAACGTTGTGAGCGACACGTGCTCCGGCGGCCTTAACGGCGGTGATACTTGTACCATCGACGTGCGCTTCGAGCCGACCAGCACCGGCGCCAAGAGCGCCGTCTTGGAGGTTGAGGCGTCGCCAGGCGGTACGGATACCTCACAACTGCAAGGTACCGGTACTGATACTGACTTTTCCGTCGCCGGTGCGTCGTCGATCAACTGGACGGGTGCAGACGGTGAAGAACCGGAAGTCATCAATGGCGGAACATCCGCTCCGGTAACCGTAACCCTCGAAAACAAGTCAACCGCGACCGCCACGACCGGTCCAATCGACTTGGACCCGAGTGGGAACCTCTCGAGTAGTCCCTTCACGATCGTCAATGATAGTTGCTCGAGCGCGACTCTCGCGCCGGGTGCGAACTGTACCTTCGAGGTCGAGTTCTCTCCCACGACTGTCGGTGATGGGCAATCCGCGACACTGGACATCGAAGCCTCCCCCGGTGGTGCCATGTCTGTTGCACTCCAGGGCAACTCGCTTCCCGAGTTTACCTTCGTGCAGCCGACCGATGACCCGTTCGCGTTCCCGGACACGCCTCTCGGCGACGCCGTCTCGCAGCAGTTCGAAATCCAGAATACTGCCGGCGTAGGCTCGCAAGATCGAGACCTCGATGCGGAGATCACAGGCACGAACTCCGGGCAATTCTCGACGGACGTCAACGGCCTGTCTGGCACGGCTTGTGACGGTACCAACACCATCACGGCCGGAGATTCGTGTTACGTCAATGTTGTCTTCGAACCGACGGGTACGCCGGGTACATTCGCGGCGGACCTCGACGTCACCGACGGCACGGTCACCAAGAGTGTCGGCCTCGAGGGCACCGGACTCGGTCCGATCCAGCTCGATGACGATGCGGTGACCACCACGCCCGACCCCACGGTGGTCGGAGACACCGGAGCTGCCACCTTCAGGGTGGTGAATACCTCTGATAGTAACGCTTCTGGGCGACTGGCGGTGGACTTCACCGGCAACGAGCAGTTCTCGATCACCACCGATAACTGCGACGGTCAGACGCTCGACCCCTACGATGGTAGCGTTGGAGGCGGCGACGATGAGTGCACGATCGAAGTCATTTTCTTCCCGACCGCCGAAGGTACTTTCACCGCCGACCTCTCGGTTGCTGAAGATGGTGGACAGACCATCCAGGGAACCGTGACGGGCAACAGCATCGAAGACTCCAACGTCGAGCTGACCTCCGGAAACGGAGACTTCAGCACGCGCATCTTTGGCGCGACCGACACAGCCACCTTCACGCTTACGAACAACGGTACGGATGATTCGGCGACGTTGGGCGCAAGCACTGTTACCAATGATGCGGAAACCGTGTTCGCACTCGCCAATAATGGCGACGGATGCGACACCGAAGTGCTCGCAGCGAACGAGTCATGTGACGTCACAGTGGCTCTCGATACGAACGTCGTAAGTGATACCGGTTCCTACACCGGCACGCTCAGCCTGCCGGTAGTTGGTGACGTTGATCTCAGTGTCGAGGTCCGCTCGGCACTCTCCATCACTCCCGACCCCGGTCAGTTTGGCAGTGTCGTCGTGGGTGAGAGCTCCACGACCCCGGTCGATTTTGACGTCACAAATGACAGCGGCTCGACCGTGACGATTTCAACCACCACTCTCAACGGTGACTTTACCATCGTCGGTACCAACGAGTGCTCGGGTGACCTTGCTTCTGGAGCCACATGCTCCCTGAGCGTGAGCTTCAGCCCCGATGATGTTGGTGACGACTACAACGCGAACGATGGCTTCGCTAAGCTCACCATTGCTGGCGCTGCCACTGGAGACGCGGATGATGCCGTGGCCGACCTCGAGGCCGAAACCCTGCAGGTCGCCCAGCTCGAATATTCGGTCGTACCGAATCTCGAGTTTGGCTATGCCGTTGTCGGCGAGACCGGTGCAACGCGAACCTTTACGGTGCAAAACACCGGCGAAGATGACACGCAACAGCTCAGCATCTCGTCCGGCAATACCGACGATTGGAACGTGTCTGGTGGTACCTGCGACGGCGCCATCTTGCAGCCGAGCGATACGTGTGACTTCGATGTCACATTCGCGCCGGATACGAACGCAGACACCACCATCGACAGCTCCTCGGACATCCAGGTCACCGATGGAAACGAATCGACCACAGCTCAAACGGTCGAAGGTAAGCCCATCGAAGACACCGACCTGCGCGTGAGCCCGAGCGAGCACACGTACAATGATACGCTCGTTGGAAATACCGATGTGACGTCGTTCACCATCACGAATACTGGTGGTGCGGCGACCGACGGAGCTGTCAGCGTGACGCTCGGCGGTTCGGGGTATGCGTCCAACGATTCGACTCAGTTCACCATCTCGAACAATGGCTGCCCAACTTCTCCCCTGCAGCCGAACGCGAGCTGCACGGTCGAGGTGACCTTCGCGCCGGACTCACCCACGACGAGCGACGAGACGCAGGATTTCTCGGCGGGTCTCACTGTCGAGGATAGTGGGGATGCCACCGACTCGACTCGGTCGACGTTGTTCGGCTCCGCCACCTCGAACACATCTCCGACTGCGGCCGCTCCCGGCACCGTCGATATTGGCGACGTGGGTGTGCAAGATACGATGGAGAGAACCTTCCAGTTGGACAATGCCGGGGACAATGCATCGGGCGGTGTTTCGCTCAGCATTACCGGCGGCACCAACCAGGGTTGGTTTAGCGTGGCAAGCAACGGCTGCAGCTCGGGCATCCCAGCGCTCGGTTCCTGCGATATTGTCGTCGACTTTACTCCGCAGGCCGTCGCGAGTGCCGATGCCACCCTCGAAGTCGACGTCACTGGCGCTACCAACCCGACGGACGTCACCCTCACGGGTAACGGTGTCGAAGCCGCTAACCTGGTGTGGTCAAACACGCGAGACTGGCTTGCATCGAACGACAACGAGCTTGTCGCGACCACGACGGATACCAAGTACTGGATCCTCAAAAACGATGGTACGGCTGACACTGGAGAGGTCGCTATTGACCTCGGTTCGGATCCGAACTTCGAGCTCGGCCCGGACGGTCAAGGGCCCGCAAGTGGCGTCACTCCATGCATTGGCTCCAACGGTGACGGTATCATCCTCGCCGCAGGTGAGACGTGTGCGGTACCCGTCGTCTTCAAGCCGCAGTCCGTCGGATCGTTCCCGCTCTCTTTGGAGGCCAGCGCGTCTCCGGGCGGTACGGTGACAACCACCGTCGAGGGGGATTCCATCCCGACCCTGTCAGCGGACCCCGCGTCGTACGACGCCTGTATCGAGACCGGCAACATGGACGCTCAAACGTTCCAGATTGCCAATATCGGTCCTGATTCAAGTGGTCCCCTCACCGTCGAGTTCACCGGTTCCGACGAGTTCTATCTGTCCTCGTCCTCGTGCTCGGGTGCAACACTCAGTACGAGCGGTCAGAGTTCCACGTGTGACGTGGCAGTAACATTTGCACCGACCACGGCGGGTACGGGTAAAACCGCCACCCTCACGGTCCGTGACATCGCCGATACCGCCGGAAATGACGAAGTGACGGTTAGCCTCACCGGAGAAGGTTCGGCCAATTGCCCTGACTAATCATCAAATACCGACCGTGGTGGTGCTCCACCACGGATAAGAAAAGCCCCGCCAGGCCTTGTGCCTGGCGGGGCTTTTTTATTCGTACGTTCCCGCGTGCGTCGGTCTGCTCAGATCACCCTGTCTGACTGTAATAATAGTCGAAGCACGTCTGGCACAGACCGTGGCTGGTGCGCTCGGGGGTATCCTTGAAGAGCTCCGGCACCCAATCCCATTGCGTCTCCGCATTGGATTTGCGAAACCGGCCGCAGTGCGAGCACTGGTGGAAGATATCGTCGTCATCTCGGTATGCGTCGATAAAGCCGACGGATTCACCGTCGCCTTCGCGGGGCCGCTCCCTGATCTTCGTGTGGATGACGAGCCAGCCGCTCGGGCTCAATGGCAAGATACGCATCTGGTATCGACGCAGCACCGTCGGAGCCGGGCATAGATACTCGTGTTCCCATGCCTCGCCGGACTCTCGTGCGCGCTCGAATTTATCGAGGTAGTAGGCCGCCAGATCACTACCGAATGCCTTGTCCACCGGTGAGCCGAGGCCCCACTCCGCGAAGAACGACGGGTCGGCGCCATTCTCCAGCGCCAGTGTCACCCAGCGATTATTGAAATACGCCAGGCGCATATCCGCATCGACGCCGTAGATGATGTCTTCGGAATCATCGAATGCCTCCAGATCGAAGTTCTCGAGATGTTCGCGAAATGTTGGTTCGATGCGCATGGCCGGCCTCCACAGCGAAGCTACGCACATTAGATGGTAGCCTCAAACCGAACGGTTCAACTCTACCGGTTACTGCGTACTCTCGGCGGTCACTCGAACATCACTTTGTACTCATTTAGAGTACGGCAATCATGGGTTGTATTTGTTTCAACGCGGATAGATGCGTACTCTTAACGACGATGAGAGTACAGCCATGAGTGATTGGACGCCCGACATCTTCGAGTACCTGGACTACCGGGAGTTCCTGCGGGACTACTACGAGGCCGGCAAGGAGCACTCGTCGTCGTTCTCGTACCGATACTTCGCCCGGAAGGCCGGTATTTCCTCGCCGAGCTTCCTCCGACACGTGATTCGTGGTGAGCGCAACCTGGGCGACACGGTCGCGAACTTCTCGAAGGCCATCGGCTTCGACGAGGAGGAAGCGGAGTTCTTCGGCTTGCTCGTCGACTTCAACCAGGCCGAGACGGACGCCGAGAAGAACCGCGCCTTCGAGAAGGTGGCGGCCAGCCGGCGCTTCCGAAACGCGCGGCGGATCGACCGCGGGATGTTCGAGTATCTGTCACACTGGTACTACCCGGCGATCCGCGAGATGGCGGCGCGGCCAGACTTTAGCGAGGATCCTGCATGGATCGCCGAGGAATTGATGCCCTCGATCTCCGAGGCGCAAGCCGCCGAGGCACTGGAGGAGTTGTTGGAGTTGGGTCTTTTGGAGCGCAACGCCGCTGGCGAGGTCGTCCGCGGCGACCCCAGCCTGACGACCGAGCACGAGGTCCGCTCGCTCGCCATCGCCAATTATCACCGGCAGATGCTCGAGCGCGCCGGCGACACCATCGAGAAGGTCCCGCGCGAGGCGCGCGACCTCGCCGCGATGACAGTCTGCATCTCACGGGAGTCGATCGCCGAGTTGAAGCGGCGCGTACACGACTTCCGCGAGATCCTCTTCGAGTACTGCGACCGCGACGAGAACCCCGAAGTCGTCTTCCAGATCAACACACAGCTCTTTCCTTTATCGCAGTTGCCAGACACCGAGGATGATTCATGAGATGGAAGATCGCATATGTTTTGGCCGGCTCGCTGCTGATGGCGAGTTGCGTCGGAACGGAGGTCGGAAATCCGCAGGACGAAAACGCGGATGTCTCCGTCCAATTTACCGGCGTGGAGCAGCCTCCACCCAACGCCCTGACGCTGTCGAGCGGCGTGCGCATCGACGAGGCGTGGCTCGTGTTCTCCGAAGCGAGCGTCGAGCTGGCGTCTCAGTGTGACGAAGACGGTGAGATCGACGTCGAGCAGCCCTTCGCCGTCGAGTTGGTCGGCGGCTCGGAGTTGCCGGCACCGAATATGTTCACGCGGCCTCAGGGGAGCTATTGCAGGTTCGAGCTGGAGCTCGATGCCCTGGACGCGGCCGACTTGCCCGAGGACGTCCCGGCCGAGCTGGTGAATACATCTGTCCTGGTCCGTGGCGCGCGCGCAGACGGCACGCCCTTCGAGTTGCGCTCGACGACGGATGAGTCCATCGCGATCGAGGGAGACTTTGCCTTCGACCGCACGGAAGAATCGCTACTCGTCGCCTTCGCGTTGGACCGCTGGTTCGCCGACGCTGGCCTGGATGCCCTGACGGCAACAGACCCGATCGTCATCGACGACGAAGTCAACTCGACCGTCCTGGAGATTATCAATGAGAGTATCCCGAAGTCCGCCCTGCTGATTCGGGACGAGAACCGCGATGGCGCAGCACAGCCATCCGAGTTAGCGGCGCCGCTCGCCGACTCGGCCGAGGACTCCGAAGAGCCCGGCTCGTGAGCATGTTGGTTCCTTACTTCAACGCGGGTTCTACCCGCCGAGGATCGCACGATGAAGCGCATATTTGGCTATTTGATCGTCCTGATTGCAGTTTGTTCCCTGACCGCTACGGGTTGTACGGAGGATGCCGGCTCGGGCACGAATAACGGTGGCGGTGGCAACAACGGAGGCGTCGACAATACCGGCGTACCGGCAGGAACCTGCGAGCAGTTGCAGAGCTGCCCGGCCGACGCGCCGATCTGCAGCGACGCGCTCCTGGAGTGCGTCGAGTGCGCCTCGGACTCCGATTGCGGTGCCGGTGAGCCAGCCTGTGATGACAACGGTGAGTGCCGCGAGTGTCTTGCGGATGCCGATTGCCCGACGGCCGAGCCGGTCTGCGACCGTCAGCAGCGAGAGTGTGTCGCTGCGTGCGAGACCGACGGCGACTGCGATACCGACGAGCTTCCGCGCTGCAACGCTGAAACGGGCCGGTGCTTCGCGTGCGAGACCAACGATGACTGCGGCGCCGATAACCCCATTTGCGACGATGGCCTGTGCGTGGAGTGCGGCGCCGATGCCGACTGCCCGGCCGGCGAGCCAATGTGCGGACCCGACGGCAGGTGCCGTGAGTGTGTCGCGGCTTCGGACTGCGGTGCGGCGAATGCCTATTGCATCGACTTCGAGTGCGAGCAATGTATTGCCGACGACGACTGCGGCGGCTCGACGCCGTTTTGCGATACCGGCGAGCTCGAGTGCGTCGGCTGTGTCGACGACGGGGACTGCTCCGAAGACACGCCCTACTGCATGGACAAAGAGGCCTGCGTGGAGTGCCTCGAAGACGAGCAGTGTGCCGCTGGCGAGGCGTGCGAGGATGAAGTGTGCGTGGTGGACTAGGGGGAGTGGGGCACGCAAGTCGCGGCTAAAAGCCGCGAGGCGACCTAAAAGGTCGCGCACCGGTCAGTATTTGAATGGCCACGCCACAAAGTAGCGTTTAATGCGCTGCCAGAGCCCGAAGAGCCCGAGCGGCTCGAACACCAGAAAGCCGATCACCAGCAGCGAGAACAGCAGCGTCGACTGCTGGCTGCCCGACAGATCGGCGAAGAAGCTCAGGTACTCCTGGACGAAGCCCAACTCGCCGAATAGCTCCGCGATGGGGCCGAGGATGACGAATGCGATCGCGCCGGCGATCGCGCCGAAGGTCGTGCCGATGCCGCCGAGCACGATCATCGCGATATACTCGACGCTCATCTGGAGGTTGAATGGCGGGTCGATCGTGATGAATTGCTGCTGGTAGGCGAGCATGGAGCCGGCCACGCCGGCGAAGAACGAGGAGATCCCGAACGCGATGACCTTGGTCTTGGCGGGGTTCACGCCCAACGCAGCTGCGGCGAGGTCGTGGTCGCGCACCGAGACCATCGCGCGGCCGATATTGGAGCGCTGGATATTCTTGGACGCCAGCGCCGCGATCGTGGCGACCGCCAGGAAGACGAAGTACAGCTTTTGTTCCCACGCGATCTGGATGAACCCGAGGTCGAGCGCGCCGCCAAACGTGCCGAACGGCGTGTCTTGCCCCTCGGCCGGGAACCAGCTGTGCATCGGGACGGACAGCCCCGACGAGCCGCCGGTCAGCTCCGGAAACGACATGAGCAGGTGGTTGACCAGGAACAAGAGCCCCAGCGTGACGATCGCCAGATACAGACCTCGAAGTCGCAGCGCGAACGGGCCGATCATCAGCCCCACGGCGGTCGCGACGAGGCCGGAGAGCGGCATCGCCAGCCAGAACGGCAGCCCCAGTGAGCCGCTGGTGATCGCCGTGGTGTAGGCCCCGAGCGCCAAAAACGCGGCGTGGCCCAGGCTGATCTGGCCGGCGAAACCGGTCAGGATCATCATACCCACCGAGCCGACGACCGCGATCAGCGCGGTGTTGCCGATCGCCAGCCAGTACGAGTCCGCCATGAACGGAAACGCCGCACAAAAGATGACGCCGAACGTCAGCGCGATCTTGTGCCAGACGTCCGGGAACAGCTTCTGGTCCTGCGCATAAGATGTGACGAGTGGTTTCGTAGGCATCAGACGCGCTCCACTTCTTTGGAGCCGAATAGGCCGTAGGGTTTGACGATCAGCACCACGATCATGACCAGGTAGGGCAAGACCTCGTGGAAGTTCTCACCGAATCCGCCCAGGTGCGGGTTGATATAGGCCTGTGTGAGGACCTCGAGCAGCCCGAGTAGCAAGCCCGCCACGACCGCGCCGCTCGCCGAGTCCAGCCCGCCGACGATGACCGCTGGGAAGGCGCGCAGCGCGATAAAGCCCATGTGCACGTCGGTGCTGCGCGGGAACATGCCCAGAAAGACCCCGCCGAGCGCGGCGAGCGCGCCGGCGATGAACCAGGTGGTGCCGAAGATGCGGCCGACCGGGATACCCAGCCCCAGGGCGACCTCCTGATCGCTGGCCGTCGCACGCATCGCGACGCCCAACCGGGTGTATTTCAGGACGACAAAGAACGCGCCCAGCGCGATCAGCCCCGCGGCGATCGCACCGACGGAGTTGAAGAGCACGCTGGCGCCGAACAGGTTGAAGTCGCCCGTCGCCTCCCAGGGCGTCGGCATGCGAACCGCGTCGGAGCCGAAGCCGATGAGCAGCAGCGCGCGCAAGATGAAGCCCACGAAGATCGTCAGGATGATGGTGACAAAGATCGGCCGCCCGATGAGCTTGCGTAGGAACGCCCGCTCGACGAACGCCCCCAGCAGGCCCGCAGCCACCATCGCGCCGACCAAAGCGAGGGCCCAGCGTGCACCGCTGCCGACGATCGGCAACGTCATCTCGGGTAGGAATTGGTAGATCGTGACCATCGCGAACGCGCCGAAGGTCACGAACTCGCCCTGGGCGAAGTTGAAGACCTCGGAGGCCCGGTAGATGACCACAAAGCCCAGCGCGACGAGCGCGTAGATGGCGCCGAGCGCGAGGCCGGCGGTGAGATATTGGGCTAATCCTGACATGGTCAACTCATTGAAGTTAGCGATCTACAAAAGATTATTGTCATGCGGCCATCCTGGCCGCATGCCGTCGATGCGCCCCGGAGGGACGCATCACATTCAGTACATGTCCTCGATCAAGTCCTCGTACTTCTCCATCACCGCGCTGCGCTTGACCTTCTGAGTCGCAGTGACCTCCCCGTCGTCCTGGTGCAACTCCTTGGGGAATAGCCGGACCTCACGGACCTGCTCGACCCGGGCGAGCTTCTCGTTGGCCTTCTTCACCTCTTTGTTGATCAACTCGACGACCTCCTCTTTTTCGGTGAGGTCCTCGAACGACGTATACGCAATACCGCGTCGCGAGGCCCAGTCGCCGACGGAGTCACCGTCGATCTGGACCAGCGCCGAGATGAACTTGCGCTGGTCGCCGATCGCGACGGCCTCCTTGATGTATGGGCTGGTCTTGAGCGCGTTTTCGATCTTCTCGGGCGACAGGTTCTTGCCACCGGCGGTGATGATAATCTGTTTTTTGCGGCCCGTGATGCTCAAGAAGCCGTCTGCGTCGACCTCCCCGATGTCGCCGGTGCGCAGCCAGCCTTCGTCGGTGATGGTTTCCTCGGTCGCTTCGTCCTTGTTGAGGTAGCCCTTGAAGACGTTGGGGCCGCGCACGAGGATTTCACCGTCGTCGTCGATGCGGCACTCGATGCCCGGCAGGGTCTGGCCGACGGTACCGAGTTTGACGTTCTGCGGGCGGTTGATGTGGCTGACGCCGGCGCATTCGGTCTGGCCGTAGCCCTCGAGTATGTCGACACCGATGGCGTGGAACCACTCGATGAGGTGCTCAGAGACGGGCGCGGCGCCGGTGACCGGTACGCGGCAGCGCGCCAGCCCGATACGCTCGCGGAGCGCTCGAAAGACGAAGAGCCACGCGAAGAAGAAAATGACCTTGTCGATGATGGTCTCTTTGCCGTGGCGCCGGTTTTCGGCGATGCGCTCGCCGCGGGCGTGCCAGAAGTCGAAGGTCTTGCGCTTGAGCCACGACGAGTCCTTCATCTTGAGCGTCACCCCCGCGTGGACCTTCTCCCAGATCCGCGGCACGCCCAGGAAGACCGTCGGCGAGACCTCCTTGAGGTCCGATTGGACGGTGTAGACCGACTCGCCGAAGTGCACGGTGCAGCCGGCTGTAAGCGGCATGAAGAGGGTGAAGATCTTCTCGGCGACGTGGCAGAGCGGCAAATACGACAGGATCGTGTCGTCCTCGGTGACGCCGAGCATCGGGATGATCTCGCGGCCGGTCTGCAGCGCGTTGCGGCTCGAGATCATCGCGCCTTTGGGCGGACCCGTCGTCCCGGAGGTGTAGATGATCATCGAGACGTCGTCGGGGTCGAGCTCGTCGACCTTGCGGTCGAACCACTCCGGGTCGTCGGAGAGCAGCTCGCGGCCCTTCGCCACGAAGTCCGAGAACGTCATGATGCGGCGATCGCTGTAGTCGCGGGTGCCGCGCGGATCGAAGACGATCACGTGGCGGACCTGCTCGGTGTCGTCCTTGACCTCGATGGCCTTGTCGACCTGCTCCTGATCCTCGCAGAAGATGATCTTGGAGTTCGAGTCGTTCAGGATATACGCGACATCTTCGGCGGGGTTGGTCTGGTAGATGCCCGCGCTTCGCGCCTGGATGCCCTGGGCGCCGATGTCCGCGTAGAGCCACTCGGGGCGGTTGTCGCTGAGGATCGAGATGTGGTCGCCGCGGCGGATGCCGAGGTGCCAGAGCATGCGGCCGACGGCCGCGCAGTTTTCGTAATACGTCTGCCACGAGATCTGCTGCCAGATACCGAGTTGCTTTTCGCGAAGTGCCGGCGCGTCGGGGCGCGAGCGCGCGAATTCGCGGAGCCGGCCCGGCAGGGTAAGGTCGAGGTCGGAAGTCTCCGATTTCGACTCGGGTTCGATGTTGGCTGCTACGCTCATGGGTCTTCTCCAAATTTCTTCGTGATGCGCTCATCCTGGGCGCATCGAATGCGTGCGGCCAAGATGGCCGCACGACAAAGGCGCATCGCCACTAATCCTCGAGCTCCTCGAGTCGTTCCTCGAGCTTCTCGCCGTACGCGCCACCCATATACGCATCGATCACCGCCGGCTCGTTGCGAATCTGGTCGGGCGGTCCCTCCGCGATCTTCTCGCCGAAGTCCAACACCGCGACGTTGTCCGCGAGGTCGAGTACGAAGTGCAGTTCGTGCTCGATGAGGATCTGGGTGACGCCGAGCTGCTCCTTGATATCGAGTAAGTAGCGCGCCATGTCCTCGGTTTCTTCCTGGTTGAGCCCGGCGGCTGGCTCGTCCAGCAGCAGAAGCTGCGGGTCCATCGCCAGCGCTCGCCCCAGCTCGACGCGCTTCAAGATGCCGTACGGGAGGATGCCCACCGGGCGTTTTCGGTACTGCTCGAGGTGCAGGAAGTCGATGATCTCCTCGACGCGCGCGCGATGCTCGATCTCGGCCTGGCTGGACTTGCCCCACCACAGCATGTCGTTCCACCAGCTCGTCTCGTAGAGGTAGTGGCGGCCGAGCATCATATTCTGGAGCACGGTCATCTGGTCGAAGAGCGCCAGGTTCTGAAACATGCGAGCCACGCCGCGCGATGCGATCGCGTACGGCTCGGCGCCGGTGACGTCTTCACCACCGAGCGAAATGCGCCCACCGGTTGGCCGGTATACACCCGAGATGCAGTTGAACAGCGAGGTCTTTCCGGCGCCGTTGGGTCCGATGACGGCCGTTAGCGAGCCTTCTGGGACATCCAGCGACACCCCATCGAGCGCTTTGACCCCCTCGAAGGCCTTTTCGACGTTGTCGACTTGCAGCAGCGTCATGAAAGCCACCTCTTTCGGCGGCGGTAGTGCTTGACGTCGCGGAAGCTCTTGGCTTCTTCGCCGCCGACGCCGAGGTAGAATTCCTGGATGTCTTCGTCCTGGAGCAACTCCGTGGAGGTGCCGTCACGCACGATCTTGCCGTTCTCCATGACGTAGCCGTAGTCGGCGAGCTCGAGCGCCATGGCGGCGTTTTGCTCGACCAATAAGATCGTCATTCCGTCGTCGCGCAGCTCGCGGATGAGCTCGCCGACGCGCTCGACGATCATAGGCGCGAGGCCCAGCGATGGCTCGTCCATCAACAGCAACTTCGGCCGGCTCATCAGCGCGCGAGCGATGGCGAGCATCTGTTGCTCGCCGCCCGAGAGGTAGCCGGCCTTCTGGTTTTGTCGTTGCTCGAGCACTTCGAAGCGCTCGTAGAATTGTTCGATATCTTCGTCGTTGTGCGGACCGGGGTTGGAGTGGGCGCCGGCGCGCAGGTTTTCTTCGACGGTCAGGTCGGGAAAGATGCGGCGGCCCTCCATGACCTGGGCTACCTTCGAGCGGACGATATCCTCGGGCTCTTTGACCGTCAGGTCCTCGCCGTTCCAGGTGATCGTGCCCTTGGTGATGTCGCCGTTATGAATGTCTAGCAGCCCGGAGATTGCACGCAGCGTCGTCGTCTTGCCGGCGCCGTTGGGTCCGAGCAGCGCGACGATATCGCCTTCGGGTACCTGGAGGCTGACTCCGTCGAGCACGAGCACGACCGAGTGGTAGACGACTTCTAAGTTGGCGACTCTGAGCATCGGAGGGAATCAGCTGGAGTATAAGGAACGCGTACGCGGGCCGCTGCGATCGACGGCCCGCGCACTCGTGAGAGGTCGGAAACGAGGCTCAGCGGTTATTCACCGCCCTCATCTTCGCCCTCGTCGCCTTCATCGGCCTCTTCGTCGCCTTCAGCGGCTTCTTCACCGCCGTCGTCGCCTCCTTCGTAGGCTTTGGGTTCGGCCCAATCACCGGCGACCGTCCAGGATTTCTCCTCGAAGTCAGGGTGGAGCACGCGGGTCTTGGTACCGACGACGTATGGGACATTGCTGAGGTCGACCTCTTGAATCATGCCGCCGGCATCGAAGCTGGTGACGCCGTGCATGGCCTCGACGAATCCCTCGCGAGTGCAATCCTTGGCTTCGATGCAGCGCTCGAGGATCTCGGCTTCGACCAGCCCCTGGATGTAGCTGACCAGGATGTAGAAGTCGCGGCCCTGCTTGTCGGCCGCGTGCTTCTGGTAGGTCGTGAGAAATTCCTTCATGCCCGGGACGTCCTCACCCCAGTAGGGAAGGCCGCTCGCCCAGTGGAAGTTCTCGAAGATCGCCGGCGGCGCCGGGCTGTCTTCCTTGAAGAAGACGTCGGCCCAGGCGGGCGTCGCGCCGATCCAGTTGGGCATGTACTTCATCTGCGCGGCGGTACCGAGCAGCTTACCGGTCGAGTTCGGGAGGATGCCGAGCATCACGTAGTTCGCCCCGGAATCCTGCAGAGACTTGACCACCGCGGTCATCTCGGTCTGCGTGGGTGAGACCGGGTTCTCGCTGACGATCTCGACGCCGTGCTTTTCGGCCGCCTGCTTCCAGCCTTCGATGACGTCTTTGCCGTAGTCGTTCTTGAGGTAGACGATACCGGCTTTGACCTTGTCGGGTTCGCCAGCGGTCTCGACCGCGTAATCCATCGCGCGCATCGTCTCGAATTTGTAGGTCGGCCCGATGGGCGGCGTGAACTCGTTTTCCGCCATCTGCGTCGACAGCGAGGCCGGGAACGCGACGACCTTGTCTCGCTCCAGGAACTTGCGCACGGCCAGGGTCGGGGGCGTACCGAAGCTGGTGCCGATAAACAGGATGTCGTCGGAGATCTTCTTGTAGCTCGTGACCGCCTTGCCCTGGTTGTACGAGGTGTCTTCCTCGTGGAGCTCGACCTTCCAGCCTTCCTGGAGGAGGTCGCCCGAGTTGACGCGCTCTGCCATGAGTTGTTTTCCGACGGCGAACGGCTTGCCGATCGCGGCGGCCGGCCCGCTCATGTCGTTGAGCGCGCCGATATGGATCGTCTTATTCTCGACGTCAACGCCTTTGTCGGTCTTGAACTCCGGCTCTTCTTGCTTTTCGGCGGCGCCTTCGGCTTTCGCCTCGTCGTCGCCCTTCTTTTCGTCTTTGCAACCGGTGAATGCCACACCCGCGCACAGTAGCGCGGCGACGGCCCATTGTAGTTTTACACGCATGATGAAGTCCTCGCATAAAGAAGGAAACAACCCGCCGCGCACCCCTGAGGGCCGGCGAAATACAAATCTACAGCTTTCGAAAAACTCGTTGCGCGCATGTTTGCACAGAACGATCGACCGGTAAAGACGGTCAACCTGCGATTCCGGCAGGGTTTAGGCGGGGTTCGAGCGGTACGGGGCATGTTGCATTAGAGCATATGGACAAACTTTTTACGCAACGATTCAGGGGGGCCTGCCGATAACTATTATAGAGGGGCTTTGTCCCTCTGAGGTTGGTTACTTCGGCCCGAGGCACCCATGGCACGCGATATTCGCATCTTTCGAAAGGGGGCGGTCTACCACGTCACCAATTACACCTACCGCGGCGAGCTGCGGCTGAGCCCGGATAAATTTGTGGAGCTGTTTGTGGAGGGCTGCCTGGCGAAGGCGGCGCAGATGTATGGAGTGCACATCATCGTATTTAAGGTGATGGGCAACCACTTTCATCTGGTCGTGCAGGCCCCGCGGGCGAACCTCGATGACTTCATGGAGTACTTCCAGAAGGAGCTGTCGGCGCGGCTGAATCGGCTCCGGGGTGTCGACGGGACGAATTTCCCGAGGCGCTATGTCCCGCAGGAGATCGCGACGGCGGAGGACTTCTGCGATCTGGTGGCGCAGATCCTGTGCAACCCGGTGCGGGAGCGACTGGTGTATGCGGCGGCGGACTGGCCGGGGGTGTCGTCGCTCGGGATGCATCGGGCAGGCGAGTCGAGCCGGACGGTGCGGCATGCTTCGCGGGCGCAGGCGGCGAAAATGCGCGAGCACGGGCTCACACCGGCGCTCGAGCGCAGCCTGGAGCGGCTGGAGCTAAAGCTGGCGCCGCCGCCGTTCTGGCTGGAGCTGGACCAGGCGGAGGTGCATCAGCGGATTGCCGAGCGTGTCGCCGAAGAAGAAGCGCGGCTGCAGGCCGAGATCGACCGCGGGAACGAGCGAACCCGCGGCCGAAGTCGCATCCTGGACGAGCACCACCGCGACCGACCGGAGGAGGTGCACTGGCGGCCGCGTGGGCGGTGTGTGAGCCGGGATGCCGAGTTTGCGGCCGAGTACAACGCGTGGTTCGACGAGACGACGCGGGTCTACAAGCGCGCGGCGGCCAAGTGGCGGCTGTTCGGCGAGTGGGGCGACTATCCGCCCGGCACGTTTCCGCCGGGGTGGCTCTGGTGCTTACCGCCGTCTGCGGAGGTCGGGCCGCGCCTGCCGTGGCAAAAACGCAGACGGATGGCGGCTTAGACCGCCATCCGTGATGCTCGGGTGAGGGAACTCGCTGATGCAAGCCCTCGCAGGGTCCGAGTTACTGGAGCCTCGAGCGGCTCGCCTGTCCAAAATTGCTCCAACAATACGTCCATACGAGTGCCTCTCCGGGGCATGCAGTGGTGTATCCACAGCAGTGCCGTGCCCCCAATTTTGATCAAAAATTGCCCAAATTTACCGTTCCAACCCGGGATCAGACCCCGAGTCGACTCCGAGACCCAACTCGAATCAAGCTATTCCGCCCAAAAACCACCCAAATTATCAATATTTCGAGGACTAACCTGGCACCAACCTGGTTAGCTCCCAAAACGGTTCTGCGCGGCGTTTGAAGGGGGATGGCAGTCACCGAGGCGCTCGCGGCTGGCCCGTATCAACCAACCTTGGACGTACCCGCCCGGGGCGTGGATCACCGATGATCGCAAAGTCTCCCTGGGCTGCGCTGCCAAGACTTGTCGCGCGGCCATCCTGGCCGCACGCGGTCGCTGCGCCCAAGATGGACGCAGCACACTTCAACGCGAGCGACTTTGCAACCGCCCGGGGCTTGAACTCGACACGCTGGCCGCGAGCCGCGAAAGATCTTAGACTCCCGCATGCCTGTACGAAGGAGATGTGGATGCTGATTCGCTTTGAAAATGATCTGGACGACGTCCTGGACTGGCTAGATTACCACTACAGCCAGTCTCCGACGTTCATGGACAATATCCGCTCCTACAAACGGCTCGGGCTGGGGCTCGCGGCCATCGGGGTGGTTCTCGGGACGCTGATGCCCGCTTTTGTCGGTCTGATGACCGTGGCGATGGGTATCTTCGTCTACCTGACCTTTCCGCAGATGATGTACTCGCAGGCTCGCTCGAACGCCCGCCAGATGTATGAAGAAGGGCCGATGAATGGCCTCATCGGG
>JBNJFZ010000115.1:0-18050 GCA_051747295.1 Myxococcota bacterium | reverse complement strand
GATTCTGGAGTGTTTCGGAAAAACTCGCTGCAAAAATTTGCCAGGGTCGTACATCCGGCCTATAACCAGAGTCGTCGAGACGGAAGGGCTCCAGAGTCATTCCGTGAGCGGTTTCGACCCTCCAACGGAGTGCCGGAGCGCGACAGGCAACGACGTATTGTTGCTGTTCGACCAACTTATAGGAACAGATGATCGACCGACGATATATCCGCCCTCGCGGCACCCAATTGAGTGGGTGGGAGGAAGCACATTGAGTGACGAAAAGAAACAGCCTCAAAATGACCGGACGACGACCACCACGACCGAGAAGTCCGGTGAGGCAACAACCGAAGAGGATCTGCTGACTCCGACCGAGGAAAAGGCAGTTCGAATGGTCCACGGCCTCGCCGAGGACGACGACCATACTCTGCAGTTCGGGCTGGGCGCCAATGAAGAGGCGATGTCCAAGCTGGCGAGTCTCGAGAAATTCCTGGTCGATAAATTCGCCGGAGAGCCCCGTAAGATCGACGGCATCTTCGAGAAGAACCTCGACGACAATGACGCGAAACGCATGATCATCGATCGTCTCAAGGAAAACGACGAGAGCTGAGTTCGTCGACAGGTCGATCGGCTACGAATAAGCGCTGCCTCCCTATGGAGGTGGCGTTTTTTTGTGGGAGGCGTGGAGCCATGGAGCCATCGATGAAGGCATGGATGAGTGGAGGGTCGGGAAGATTCATGGAGATGGAGTGCATTGAGGGGGGAGGGCGTGGAGGGGCATGGAAGGTCGGAGTCTCCAAGCCTTCATCGATGCATCCACGCTCCCACGCATCCCGCCTCCCTGGCATCCAAGCTTCAATGAGCTCCCCAACCCACCCAGTTGTCGCCTCGCAACCTATCTGCTAACGTCCGCAGCCGATCGATTTTTGTAGGATTCCGGAGCCAGTATGTTCGAAAAAGTCTTGGTTGCGAATCGCGGTGAAATCGCGGTTCGCGTGATGCGCACGCTCAAAGAAATGGGCATCTCGACCGTGGCGGTTTACTCCGAAGCCGACCGCCAGGCGCTGCATGTTCGGGTCGCCGACGAGGCCTATTGCGTCGGCCCGGCCGCCAGCAACGAGAGCTACCTGGTCATCGACAAGATCCTCGAGGTGGCCAAAAAGAGCGGGGCGGACGCGATTCACCCGGGTTACGGCTTTCTCTCGGAGAACGCCGACTTCTCGCGAGCCTGTCAGGATACCGACATCACCTTTATCGGGCCGCGACCCTACGCCATCGAGGCGATGGGCGAGAAGACGCGGGCACGGACGCTGATGGAGGAGGCGGGCGTGCCGCTGGTGCCCGGAACCGAGGACGCCATCGAGGACCCCGAGGAGGCGCTCGACCTGGCGCGCGACATGGGCTTCCCGGTGTTGGCCAAAGCCTCGGCCGGCGGTGGCGGAAAGGGCATGCGCCGCGTCGACCGTGAGGAAGACTTCGTCGAGGCCTTCAAGGGCGCGCGGCGTGAGGCGCTGAGCGCGTTCGGCAATGGCGACGTTTTCGTCGAAAAATACGTCGTCAACCCCAAGCACGTCGAAATCCAGGTGCTCGCCGACGAGCACGGCAATTGCGTACACCTGTTCGAGCGCGAGTGCTCGGTCCAGCGGCGACACCAAAAGATCATCGAGGAGACGCCGTGCCCGGTGCTCGAAGACGAGACGCGCCGGAAGATGGGGGAGGTGGCGGTCACCGCCGCCAAGGCCGTCGATTACGTGGGCGCAGGCACCGTCGAATTCCTGCTCGATCGGGACCAGAATTTCTACTTCCTGGAGATGAATACGCGCCTGCAGGTCGAGCACCCGATCACCGAGCTCATCACCGGCATGGACCTGGTGCGCTGGCAGGTGCGCGTGGCTCTGGGCGAGGAGCTGCCCTTCGAGCAGTCCGACATCACCCGAAATGGTGCGGCCATCGAGTGCCGTATCTACGCCGAGGACCCGGACAACAACTTCCGTCCAGCCCCAGGCCCGATCTCCTACTTGAGCTCGCCGGACGGCCCGGGCGTTCGTGAAGACTCCGGCGTCTACTCCGGCGGCGAAGTCCCCGTCCACTACGATCCGATGATCTCCAAGCTCGCTGTCTGGGGTGAGACGCGTGAGCACGCCATTCAGAAGATGAGGCGCGCGCTCACCGAGTACACCATCTCCGGAATTATCACGAATATCGCGTTCCACGAGGAAGTGCTGGTCCACCCCGACTTCCTCGATGGTACGTACGACACGGAGTTCGTGCCGAATATGCTCGCAGATCGCGACCCGCCTGCGCCCCAGCACGGAGATGTCGCCGAGCTCGCCGCGCTGCTGAGCGCGCATCGTCGCGACGAAGCCGTCCGCGAGGCGGGCAGTGGCGCCGGCGACGGGCGCAAGAATGGCCGCGTCGCCAATAAATGGAAGGCGCTCGGCCGCTTCGAGCAACTCCGACGCTTCTAAGATACATTTGTAGAGATACGATCATGCCATCCTATTTTTTGCCATCCGACGGGGACGAAGAGCCCCGTTGCTTCGAGATCGAGACCGTCAGTGACGGCTGCTATCGCGTGACGACGCCCGACGGTGAGGAGCTCATCGTCGACGCCTACGAGCCCGAGCCGGGCCGGCTCCACATGCTGATGGACAACCAGTCGTACGACGTCGATGTTCGCGAGACCGATCGCGACTTCACCGTGCAATTACGCGGCGAGACGCATCACGTCACGGCGCTCAACGAGCGACAGCGGCGCATGAAGATCGCCGGCGTCGGCGCGCGCGGAGGCGGAGGGCCGAACCTCGAGAGCCCGATGGCCGGCAAGGTCGTGGCCGTGCACGTGGTCGAAGGCGACGCGGTCGAGACCGGCCAGAAAGTCGTCATCGTCGAGGCGATGAAGATGGAGAACGACCTCAAGGCGCACAAAGCAGGTGCCGTCGCCGAGATCTGTGTCGCCCCCGGCGACGCGGTCGAGATCGGCGACGTCCTGATCAAGATCGCCGAGTAATTTTTAGCGCACCCCGTCCAGTCGGTGCGCGCGCTGTGAGAAGCCCTATGAGCTCCGACGATCAACCATCGAGAGAAGACCTCCTCGCCGAAATCGAGGAGGCTCGCGAGAAGTGGGAAGAGGACGTCCTCGACCCGATCTTGGAGAAATACGGCGTGCGCCGTGACGAGTTCGAGCGCTCGGGCGGCGAGCCTGTCGACTTGCTGTACGGGCCCGAGGACACCGAAGACCTGGACTACCTCGAGGACCTGGGCTTTCCCGGTCAGTACCCCTTCACGCGCGGCATCCAGCCGACGATGTATCGCGGCAAGCTCTGGACGATGCGCCAGTATGCCGGGTTCGGGACCGCGAAAGAATCCAACGAGCGCTACAAGTACCTGCTGGATCAGGGCACGACGGGGCTATCCGTCGCCTTTGACCTCCCCACCCAGATGGGGTTCGACTCCGACTCACCGCGAGCACGCGGCGAGGTCGGCAAGGTCGGCGTGGCGATCGATTCGATCGCGGATATGGAGACGCTCTTCGACGGGATTCCGCTCGAGAAGGTCTCCACCTCCATGACGATCAACTCGACGGCGGCCATCTTGCTGGCGCTCTACATCGCCGTCGGTGAAGAGCACGGCGTCGACTCGTCGAAGCTTCGGGGCACCATCCAGAACGACGTGCTCAAAGAGTATATCGCGCGCGGCACCTATATTTACCCCACGCGCCCGAGCATGCGCATCATCACCGACATCTTCGGGTTCTGTAAGGACGAGGTGCCCCGCTGGAATACGATCAGCATCAGCGGCTATCACATCCGTGAGGCCGGCAGCACCGCCGCCCAAGAGGTCGGTTTTACGCTGGCCAACGGCATCGCCTACGTCGAAGCGGCGATGAAAGCCGGGCTCGATATCGACGAGTTCGCCGGGCGCCTGTCGTTCTTCTTCAACGTCCACAACAACTTCCTGGAGGAGGTCGCGAAGTTCCGCGCGGCTCGCCGCCTCTGGGCGCGCATCGTCAAGGAGCGCTTCGGCGCCAAGAAAGAGCGAAGCATGCGGCTTCGCTTCCACAGCCAGACCGCCGGCTCGACGTTGACTGCCCAGCAGCCGCGCGTGAACGTGGTCCGCGTCGCCCTGCAGGCCATGGCTGCGGTGATGGGTGGTACGCAGTCGCTGCACACCAATAGCTGGGACGAAGCCCTCAGCCTCCCGTCGGAGAAATCCGCCCAACTCGCGCTTCGCACTCAGCAGGTCATCGCACACGAGTCCGGGGCGGCCGATTTTATCGATGCCCTCGGTGGGAGCTACGCGGTCGAGAAGCTCACCGACGAGATCGAAGAGAAGGCGCGAAATTACATCCAGCGAATCGACGACCTGGGCGGCGCTCCCGACGCCATCGAAGAGGGATTTCAGCAATCCGAGCTCCAGGAGGCGGCCTATCAGGCGCAGCTCCGACAGGAGCGCGGCGAGGACGTCATCGTCGGCGTGAATAAGTACGAGACCGATGAAGAAGCCCCGAAGGATCTGCTGCGCGTCGACGAGGCCGTCGAGGGCCAGCAGATCGAGAGACTCCGCGAGTTCAAGGCGTCGCGCTCGATGCAGGAGGTCGAACAGGCACGCGCGGCGCTCGAGACCGCCGCGAAGGGCAGCGACAACTTGATGCCGCATATCCTCCGCGCGGTGAAGTCGAAGGTCACGCTCGGAGAGATCTCGGATACCCTGCGCGATGTCTTCGGCGAATACGTCGAGAATGTCGTGCTGTGACACAGCGAAATTGAATCATCACCGGCCCCAGGGGCATCACATCGCCGCTAGAGCGGGAAGACTCGAGGTCGCATTTGATCTGCGGCCCACAATCACCGATATCGACACATAGCTCGTTCCCATCCGGGAACCAGTTCGCAAGGCCCGCGGCGCGCACGGCGTCTCGGTGCTGGTTTTATCTCAAGAATCTGGATTACGCCCATGCCGAAAATTGATGGAGTTCGTTATCTCAACAGCAAGTTCCGCAAAGCGCTGATCCTGGAGCATCCGGATCCGTCGCTGGATGACTATCTGCGAGAGCAGGGAATCGAGCCTCACCGCGTGGATACGCAGGATGAGGACGAAGTCGTCGCGTTGCTCGAAGAGGGACAGCACGACCTGCTGTACAAGCGAAGTCGTTTCATCGTGAACGAGCGCGTGTTGCAGGCCTCCGAAAACCTGGCCGCCATTATGCTCTGCTGCATCGGAGACGACTCGGTCGACAAGCACGCGTGCGCCGAGGAGGGCGTGCTCGTCATGAACGACCCGATCAGCAACGGCTGGTCCGTCGTCGAGCTGGTCTTCGGTGAGATGATCACGCTCGCCCGCCGCATCTTCGAGGCGGAGAAGGCCACCTCGAAGAACGAGTGGACGAAGGACAACATCCATCGCTACGAGCTGCGCGGCAAGTCGCTGTCCATCATCGGTCTGGGTAATATCGGCAAGCAGATCGCCAAGATGGCCGAGGCGTTCCACATGGACGTCAACTTTTACGACAGCGACGAGGTCGCTCAGGAAGTCGGCAGTACGTTGGGCTGGAATCAGTGCGGCTCGCTCACGGAGGCGTTTCGAGAGGGTGACTTCGTCACGGTCCACGTCTCGGCCGAAGACCACCGGGGACAGTCCAACGAAGGGCTGCTCAACTACGAGGAGCATTTCTCACAGATGGCCGCCAACCGCGGCGACAACAGCCCGCGGATCTTCATCAACGCCTCGCGCGGCTTCCTGTACGATCCAGATGACCTCAAGAAGGCCGTGGACGAGGACAAGGTCCACTACGCGTCCGTCGACGTCTATCCGAGCGAGCCGGGCAGCAAGGGAGATGCGTGGTCGAACCCGTACTCCGACTACGATCGTATCCTGAACACGCCGCACATCGGCGCGGCGACTCAGGAAGCCCAGCCGCGTATCGCCAAGCACAAGGCCACGACCACGCAACTCTTCGACAATTACGGAACGGTCCGCGATACGGTCTACGCCCCGGGTCAGGTGATCGGCGTCGAGGCCGAAGACCCCGATGTGATCCTCAGCGTCGTCCACAGTGACGAGCGAGGCACCAAGAAGGCGGTCGACGACTGCATCTACGAGGCGGGCCTGAGCAACCTGCGCTCCAGCCACCGTGACTTCCCGCGCTACGGCTTCGCGTACGACGTCAACGCCGTCGACAAGCCGCTGAGCCGGGAGCAATTGAGCAAGTTGGTCGAGGCCGCGCGCGAGATCTCCGGTGACCCCAGCGCGATTCGCTCGATCCGCGTGATCGATGTCGCCGAGAACAGCGCCGGCGAATAGCGGTGAGCAAGGGTGGTGCGTCCTTCCAGGGCGCACCACCCCGGGGCGCATCAAGACGGCGCCAGTCCCACCACCGTCAGGAATACCGTACCGATGACCAGGATGACCACGCTGTAGCGGATGATCCACGTCGTCACGCCCCTGAGCCGCTCGAACGCCTCGTCGGACTGCTCCTCGAAGTCGGCGGCGAGGCTACCAAGGCGATCTTCGAGCCGTCCCGACTCTTCCCCGATATCGATCTGGTCGATGACTTTGTTCGGGAGCGAAGGGACGGCGCGAAGCGCTTGTGCGAGCGTGCTTCCCTCCTCGATTCGAAGCTTTGCCTCGTCGATCGTGCTTAGCACGTGCGGATGTCGAGACGCCTTTGCGGCCAACTCGAGCCCATCGAAGACGGTCATGCCGTTTGCCAACGACTCCTTCAAATAGCGGCAGAATAGCGAGATCGAGAGCTTGCGGCTGGCCTCACTCACCAGCGGGACGCGCATCCAGATGCCGGCTGCTGCCTCGCGCATCTTCATGTCCACGGGCAGGTTGAGCCATCCGACGATCAACGTACCAGCGGCGAGCCCGAAGAGGCCGACCTGAATGGCCGTGCCGATGACCCAGTCGAGAAAGTGGCCGAGGAGGTCATCGGAGAAGACCATCGCCACGATATTTCTGCCGAGCAGGTTCGTCAGAGCGATGCCCAGCGCGATCATGATGAGCGGTTCGACGAACGAAAACGCGATCTTTTTCTTTCGCTTATAGCGCTGTCGATAGATCCGCGCCAACTGTTCGAAGGTATCGGGAAGAGAGCCCTGTTTTTCGGCGACCAGCACCAATTCGCGCGCGCTCGCATCCAAAAGTCCCAGGCGGGCGAGGGCCTCGCCCAGCATATCTCCGTGCTCGAGGAGTGAGGAGCGCAGGCGGTCGACGATCTTATGATCGAATTTTTGTCGCTCCAGGATGTCTAAAACACGAGCATACCCGATCCCGCTGTCGAGTCCGTCGGCGAACGTCTGACAGAATCGCTCGGCCTCGTAATCGGTCATATAAGTAGACCGCTCACGGACGACACGGGCGGAGCGATCCGCGCGGTCTTGCGCTCGATCCGGTCCGAGTGCATCGTGTTCGTCGTATGAGTCAGGGGACGACATCGAGAAGTCCTCGGCCAGCGCTTGATATTCGAAATATGCTTTGAAAATCGTATCGCATTACGCCCTCGGCGTCAGTCGCCCCAGCGGGTGGTCCTGCACGTCGCGGACCGGAAAAAGACATTCTTGGAACAGATGCGCTCGCGCGCTCGTTTTACCATCGACCTAAACGGGGAGTTCTATGTACGAAAAACAGAAGAAAATGCTCAGCCTGATGAACGAAATTCTGCAGGACGACTATATGAACCTGCGGGTGGTTTCATACACGCTTACCGAGAAGCTGGACGAGAATCACTGCCAGATTCAGTGTGAGCTCAACGACGGCGAGACGACTCTGATGGTGGAAGGAGAGGGCGTCGGTACGATCGACGCGCTTTTCGACGGCCTCAAGAGTCGTCTGGCGGGAGATTATCCCTCGCTCGAGTCGATTCGCTTCGCCGAATTCGATATCGAGGGACTTATCTCCTCCGAAGACGGCCCTGAGACCGCCACCGAGGCAGAAGCCAAGGCGACCGTCGGGATTCGCAACAGCGAAGACAAAGACTTCGAATTCGAGGCGAAAGCCCCTTCGGTCAGCCGCGCCGGGATTCAGGCGACGGTGGCCGCGGCCGAATACTTCGTCAATAGCGAGCGCACCTACGTGCGGCTGCACGAAATCCTCGAGCATTACCGCTCCGAGGGGCGCACCGATCTGGTCGAGAAGTACACCGACCTGATGAGCCAGGTCGTCGAGAACACGTCCTACAGCGAAGTCGTCGAGAAGATTCGCAACTCGATCTGACTGCGCAGCCGCCTAATCAACGGTGCACGTAGCTGGCGTGGGGCCGCCCGGCGACGCTTTGACCGGGCTGCCCTCGATCGTGTCGGCGTGATAGCACCAATTTGACGGCGAGTCGTTTCCTGCCTGGCTCTCCGATACCTCTCGTACCCCCAACGCCACGTCCTCACGGATCTCCAGGGTCGCCGCCGTCTGCAGCGACGGGTCGATCAACGAGCGGCTGACCCACTCGATCTTGTCGGTGACGTCTGCCTCGAACTCGCTGAGGCGGTAGAACAGAGTCAGTGTGCGCTCGTTATTGGCCAGCGGCACCTGCTCGTTCCAGCGGCCATACTCGTAGAAGGTGCCGGCTTCGAGGTTTGACGTGATGCGATAGTAGTCGGAGTCCTGGCGGACGAAGACGAAGTACTCGCCCGGCTGGATGGGCTTGAGCTCATCGAAGACCTCTTGTTCCTCGGGGTCCGAGGGGAATGGGTCGATGGCGATACGTCGATTGGCGTCCTCGAGCTCGATGACGATGCGACGCGGGTCCGCGGCCACCTTGCCGACATTCTTGACCTCGATAAACTCGCCGTATTCGACGCTGCCGGTGCCTTCGACCGATGAATCCGGCATCACCTCCGTGAAGATCAGGACCGGCCGGTCCGATGGCTCGGCATCCGTCGTGTCGGAGGTATCCATCTGCGTGTCGGCTGCATCTTCGACGCGTGTGTCTTCGGTGTCGGCCGCGTCGGTCGTGTCGGCGGTGTCGCCAGAATCATCTGAAACGTCTTGTACGTCCTCGCGTCCTGAGTAGGGGTAGTCGTCGAAATCGATCGTCAGGTTGCATCCCGACATGAAGATGACGAGGCCGACGATCACGATCGTAAGTGACGCCAGAGAACGAATCCGAGTTGGTTTGGCAGTCTTGGGGGTCACAATACCTGCAGGCGTAGAGCGTCGGGGCGGACCCCGGAATCACCTCGGACAGGCTAGAACAGGGCTCGTCACCAGTCAATTTTCGGCCGGCGGACAGCTTCGGACAGTTGTGCCGTCGTGATTGCTTGACACCGAATTTTTCGCATGCCTAATCTCTAAGCGTCAGCCAACCCAGACGTGGTCCGATTCGGGCCGCTACTACCAGAATTTGTGGAGCACAAGCATGTCGCAAGACGGCCAAGACCTAGAAGGTGACGAGTTTCAGGGCGAAGAACGAGATATCGAGATCAGTGAGGCGATCAAAAACACCACGTCCGAATACGGGGAGCCGCTCGAACGGGATAAGCCGCTGATCCTGATCGCCGATGACGATGCGGAGATGCGCAAGATCTTGCGCGCCTACTTCCAGGATACGGATTGTACCCTGATGGAGAGCTCGGACGGCGCCGAGACCCTCGAGCACATCATCGTGCACCGGCCCAACCTGGTCGTACTCGACGTCATGATGCCCGAGCTCAACGGCTGGGAAGTCTGCAAATACGTCCGTGCTCGCGACGAATTCGAGACCGTCGGCATCATCATGCTCACCGCCATCGGCCCCACCAACAACGAGCTGACCTCGCCGCTATTCGGCGCCGACGACTACATCGACAAGCCCTTCGACTTCGAGGAGTTGGAGTTCAAGGTGCGCAAGGTCCTCTCGGAGCGGATGGAAGACGCGCAGGAAGGCTAAAATCGGCCTTCCGAGAAGAATAGACGCCTCCTCGTCATGGGGAGGCGTTTTTTTGTGGCGCGTCGTTGCGCGGCGCAACAGATTTACAGCTGACTCTCGAGCTTCTTGGCCTTCTGGTAGGTCGGCTCGCTGGGCGGGAGCATCGAGGTGATCGACTTGCACAGGGCCCGAGCCTTGTCCGGGTCGGACTTTCGCTTGTTGACCGCCTGGATGTAGAAGCTGCGCGCTTTGTTGGTCAGCTGTTGACGCAGCGTGCGAAGCGTCGAGTTCGAACTGCCGTACCGCTTGCCGGAGCGGTACGACGAGTAAGCACTCGAATACTGACCCTTTCTGAGCTGGGAGAGCCCGCGCTTGCCGTACGAGTTGGCGAGCTTATTGGCGAGCTTGGACTGGTAGTAGCCGGAGCTGGAGACCTTCTTGTCCACGGAGCGCGCGTTGGTATAGCCCTCGATGGCCGTGTCGTAGTCGCCGCGACCGTAGGCGGCATTCGCGCTCTCGTAGGCCGATTGGAACTTGCGCACGTTGGACGCCTTTGACTTGGCCTGCTCGGCGTCGGACCCGCTGTGCTTGCGGGCCAGGCCGTTGAAGTAGGCTGCCGCAGCCGTGAAGCTCTTGCCCTTGTAGAGCGAGTAGCCCTTCGAAAAGTCGACCGGGCCTCCCGTGCTCGAACCGGAGCTCCCAGATCCAGACGAGCCAGATCCGGTTGAGCCAGATCCCGTTGCGCCAGCGCCACCCGACCAGTCGCCGTCCAGGTCGAAGAGCCCGTCACTCCCCGACGAGCCGTCAGACTTGTCGGCTGCGACGGGGCTCGGTTGATGCCGAACCGCGACGCGCTCGGGCGGGTCGTCCGCTTGCTCGACTTGCTCTTCTTCTTCGGCCTCTTCGATAGACTGTTCGAGCTTTTCTTTGAGCTCCAGCGCGCCCTGATGTTCGGGGACCTGCTCAAGCACGGCCTCGACGTGGCCTATCGCGACGTCGTATTCGTCCTCCCCAAATGCCGTCACGGCTTTCTTGTAGCGCTCGTCGACGTCGACGCTCCGGGAGCGCCGCACGACCGCCTGTGCGTCGTCGTAGTAGACGCTCTCCTGGCCGATCTTCTCGGCCACAATCGCCGCTTCAGTCGCCTCGCCGTCGTCGGCGAGCGTGCGAGCCTTCTCGAGGCGAGCCAAATTGGTCTTCTCGCGTCGAATCCTGGCCAGCTGCTGATTGACCCGCTCGAAGTCCGGGTCCATCGACTTGACCTCTTCGAAGCGTGCCTGTGCCTGATCCCACTCGCGGTCTTTCACGGCCTGGACGCCCTCGAGGTAGACAGCGATGAGGTCCTGGCTGGCTCCCTCGGAGGCGAGGGATTCGGCAGTCGGCTGGTCGGGCGTTGTGCCGTCGTCGTCGAAGAACAACAGATAGACGACGGGGACCGCGAGCACCACGCTGACGGCCATCGCGATGATGATGACGTAGTTGAGGACCGTTCCGGTCCGGTCATCCTCGGAGACCGTCTGGTTTTGCCCCGACGAGGCCTTCATGGGTGCAGATGGTTGCGTGCCCCCCGAAGGCACGAGGTGGCGCGAGTCGTCGCCGGAGCGCTGCTGGTCGGGATGCAGGAATTGAAACGTCGTCTTGCCCGCTTCGATGCGGTCACCGTGGATGAGATCCGCTTCTTTGACCCCGGTGCCGTTGAGATCGGTTCCGTTCGCGGACTGCAGGTCGCGCAGCGCGAACGACTCGTCGGGGTTCTTCGCGATCTCGAAGTGGCGCCGGCTCATCGCCAGGTCGGGCACCATCACGGTGTTGTTATTGCCGCGCCCTACCGAGTTGCGCATCTTGTTGAGCAAAAACTCCTGCCCGGCCGACGGTCCGCTCAACGCCGAGAGCTTCGGGACGACCGTCTCGCGCTCGTAGGGGCTATTGAAGACCTCGGTCTTCTCGTCTTCGAATTCGCCGACAGGTTGCTGAACGCCGCTGTCGGGCGCCTCGTCCACCGGCGGCGCATCTTCCTGTGGTGTCGGCGAGTTCGGGAAGCTGCGCGAGGATCGGTCGGGGTTGGCCGGCGCCTGGGAGCCCGAGAGGTCCGCGCGGTTGATCTGACCGGAGCGGCCGGCCTCGGGCGTCGGCGGGTTGTGCTGGTTTTGTTGGTCTTGCTGGTGTTGCTCTGCGCGTCGAGAGGGCCGGTCGGCAGGGGTGTCGGCCGATGGCGGAAACGCACCGGAGTTCTCCCCGGGCTGTGCTTGCGAGTCGGGGAATTGTTGCCGGGTCTGCTGGTCGCGCTGCTCGTCCTGACCGAGGTGAGCGGTGCGTCGGTCACCGCGTCCCTGCTGCTGATCGTGGCCGGATGCGGAGGAACTCGCGGCTTGCTCTTCTTGCTCGAAGTCGTCCAGCGACTGGATGCTGACTTCGGTCTTCCCGACATCGTAGTCTGGGTCGGGCCCTTCATCGGAGCTGGTGGGGAAGATATTGTCCGACATCATTGTCGCTTCGCCCTCCATCTCGTCGGCGGGCTCGGACTCGAGGATGGCGTCGTCGTCGAGGAATTCGATCTCGTCGTCGTCCATGACTTCGAGCGTCTGCGGGCCGGTGTCGTCCCCGTCGTTCTGCGCCGCCGCCTGCGCCGCGTCGTCGCTCAGAGCTGCGGTTCGCCGATGTGCGGGACCCCGGCCGGCATCGGTGGGCGTGTCACCGAGGTCGTACTCATCCTGGGCGGCGTCGTCGGCTTCACGCGAGTCGGGGCGTGCGCTCTTGGCGTTACCCTTCTTCTTGCCCTCGCGCGCAGCACGCAACCGCTCCCCGATCCCCATAAGGGTCTTCTTCTTCGGAGAAGACTCCGAGGAGTCTTCCTTCTCGTTGGCGTCCTCTCGACGGTTCGCCGACGGGTTTTGGTCCGATTTGGCCATGAAAACTACAGCATTCAGATCGGGTTATCCGCCTCGACACGCATGCGCCACCGGGGCGCACGACAGAAACAGGCAGGTGACCGCGGAGAGACGATCGTCAAAAGTCTATCTGCGGGCCCCGAGGGTGTCAATTTCTGGTAGGCTCGAAATCGCTGTTCCAAGACCCGCTACACGTCTGACTCGCGCTCGCCGACGCTGGCGGCACATCACTAAATCCCTCAACCCCTCAATCCCTGAATCCCTCCCCACAAACGCAGTGAACCCGACGGATGTATCGCGCTCGGCCATGTGATATCTTCGGCGCCCGATGAAGATTTTCCGGACATCGCTTCGTAACAAGGTCGTCGGCGTATTCTTGCTCCCGACCATCGTGATCGTGCTCATCTACGGGCTGCTCGCCTATTTTGCAGCGCGCGAGGGGCTCGAGGATGAGCTCGGCAAGCGGCTGGTGTCGGTCGGCCAGACCATCTCCGCAGAAATGTCGAATGGCTTCGAGGCCAAACAGATCGCGCGGCTCGACGCCACGAAAAAGCGAGTCCTCGAGCGGCTGCGCGATCGACTCGAGGCCGTGCGCTCGGCGACCAATGTTCGGCGCATCTTCATGTTCGACGAGGAGCGCCGGAGCATTGTCGATACGCGTCCGGGCGTCGAATACGGCCAGCAACTCTACGGAGCCGCGGCGGATCGACTCGAGATCCGCCGCACGTTCGAGCAGGGCGAGGCCACCACGAGCGTGCTCTTCGAGGACGAGCAGGGTACGCCGTACAAGACCGGCTACGTCCCTATCGAACTCGACGGCGAGGTCATCGCGGCGCTCGGCGTGGAGGGGAGCACGCAGTATTTCGAGCTGCTGCGCGACTTCGGCACCGCCCTGTCGGTCATCGGCGCCATCGGATTGGTCCTGGTCATCGTGGCCGGTACGCTGTTCGCGCGAGCGCTCGTGCGGCCGGTCAATCGGCTCGTCGACGCCGCGCGCCGGCTGGGTGAGGGCGACCTGGAGACCGAGATCGTCGACGAGGCGGGGATCGCAGACGAGGGCGACGAGATCGACTTCCTGGCCGAGTCCTTCGAGGAGATGCGCCGCAATATCCTGAGCCGCGACCGGCAGATGCAGATGATGCTCTCGGGCATCGCCCACGAGGTTCGAAACCCGCTGGGCGGCATGGAGCTGTTCTGCGGGCTGTTGCGCGAAGACCTCGTCGATGAGGGCGCGGAGGCGAACGCCGACAAGATCGAAAAGATCGACAAGATCAAGCGCGAGTTGGGCTACCTGGAGAAGGTCGTCAAGGACTTCCTGGACTTCGCCCGCGACGTCCCGATCGAGCGCGAGCGCTTCGCGGCGGGCGTCTTCGCCGACGAGATCTGCGGGCTGCTGGACGGCGAGGTCTCGGACGCCGAGTGTCTCATCGAGACCGACGTCGAAGACGACGTCGATCTGACCGCCGACCGCGAGAAGCTGCGCCGTGTCGTCATCAACCTGGTGCGAAACGCCTATCAGGCGTGCGACGGGGGCTGTACGATTCGGCTCGAGGTCGACGCGCCAGATGACAGAACGCGCCGTATCGTCATCGTCGATGACGGCCCGGGCATTCCCGAGGACAAGCTCGAAGAGATCATGACGCCGTTTTTTACCACCAGAGAAAAGGGCAGCGGGCTCGGACTCGCGCTTGCTCGACAGATCGTCGAGCAGCATGGTGGCGAGCTGGTGATCGCGAGCACCGAGGGAGACGGTACGCGGGTGACCGTGACGCTCCCATTCGACGAGGATATCGAAGCGCCGCAACAAGACATTCCCGAGGGATGGCTGGGTTAGGCCCGTCAGGAGAGATTTATGGCAAAAGTACTCGTCGTCGAAGACAACGATACGCTGCGCGAGGGCATCGTGCAGGTCGTCAAGCGCATGGGCCACGACGCGCACGCCGCAGCCAATGGGCGCATCGGTCTGGAGGCGTTCGATGAGCTCGGGCCCGACCTCGTCATCACCGACCTCAAGATGGACGAGGTCGACGGCATGGAGCTGTTGGACGAGGTGCTCGAGCGCAGGGACGACGCGCTCGTGATGATCGTGACCGCCTTCGGCAGCATCGAAAAGGCCGTCGAGGCCATGAAAGAGGGCGCGTTCGACTTCATCCCCAAGCCGTTTCCGCCCGATCTGCTGCGGACCAAGATCGAAAAGGCGCTCGACGTGCTGGACTCGCGCCGGGAGACCGAGCGGCTCGAGAGCGAGAACGAGATGCTCAAGCGCGACGCCGCGCAGGAGCACGACTTCGAGCTCGTCGGCGAGTCCGAGCCGATGCGCGATATCTACACGATGATCGAGAAGGTCGCGAAGGCCGACAGCACCGTGTATATCCACGGCGAGTCGGGCACGGGCAAGGAGCTGGTGGCGCGCGCGATCCACGAGTCGTCTCCGCGAAGCGACGGGCCGTTCATCCGCGTCAATTGCTCGGCGCTGGCCGAGACGCTGCTCGAATCGGAGCTCTTCGGCCATGAAAAGGGCGCGTTCACCGGCGCCCACAAGCGTCGGTTGGGCCGCTTCGAGCTCGCCGACCAGGGCACGCTCTTTCTCGACGAGATCGGCGACATCAGCGCGGCGACGCAGGTCAAGTTGCTGCGCGTGATCCAGGAGCGCACGTTCGAGCGCGTCGGCGGCGAGGATACCATCGAGGTCGACGTGCGCGTGCTCACCGCGACGAATAAAGACCTCGAGGAACAGGTCGAAAACGGCGACTTCCGCGAGGACCTGTACTACCGCCTGCACATCATTCCGATCGATCTGCCGCCGCTTCGCGATCGTCGCAGCGACATCCCCCTGCTCGTCGAGCACTTCGTCGACAAGCTCGCTGCGCGCACCCGAAGTGGGGTCGAAGGTGTCACCCCGGAGGCCATGGAGGCGCTTCGTGCCTACAGTTGGCCCGGCAACGTCCGTGAGCTGGAGAACGTCATCGAGCACGCACTGGTCTTCGCCGAGGGCGACCGCATCGAGGTCGCCGACCTGCCGGCGAGTATCACCGGGGTGCGCGACGGGGACATGCTCGCGATCCCGGAGGGCGACCGCAGCTTGCCCGACATCCTCGAGGATCTCGAGCGCCAGCTCATCGTTCGTGCGTTCCGCAAGGCCGATGGCGTCAAGACCGAGACGGCGCGCGAGCTGGGAATAAAGACCAGCGCTCTGTACTACAAGCTAGACAAGTATGAGATCGATGACTCGCTGCTCGAGGATTAACGCGCGGATCCCTTGACCTTGCGCGAATGCTAGTTATAGGTTCCCGGATGACGAGCTGTCCCAAATTCTACTCCGATTCGTCTCACCCGCGGATGCAATACAAAGAAGGGATTCCGATGAGCGACCTGGACCTGAAAGAAAAGCACGGCATCGAAGTCGAGAACATCCTCCGGAACGCGCCGCCTGCGGTTCTGTACGAGGAAGCTCTGCGTCACGAAAAAGGCACAGCCATCGCCAGCACCGGTGCCCTGATTTCCTATTCCGGTGAGAAGACTGGCCGGACGCCCAAAGACAAGCGCATCGTGCGCCAGGCGCCCAGCGAAGACGACGTCTGGTGGGGCGATATCAATATCGCGCTGGACCCGGACGTCTTCGAGATCAACCGCCGCCGCGGGCTCGACTACCTCAATACGCGCGACAAGCTGTTCGTGGTCGACGGCTACGCCGGCTGGGACGACGAGTACTCGCTCAAGGTCCGCATCATCTGTGCTCGCGCCTACCACGCGTTGTTCATGCACAATATGTTGCGTCGGCCGACCGAAGACGAGCTCACAGAATTCTCCGAGCCGGACTTCGTCATCTTCAACGCCGGCTCGTTCCCGGCCAACCCGCACACACAGGGCATGACCTCCGCGGCGAGCATCGACCTGAACTTCGAAGAAGCCGAGATGGTCATCCTCGGCACCGAGTACGCCGGTGAGATGAAGAAGGGCATCTTCACGCTGATGCACTACCTGATGCCCAAGCAGGACGTGCTGTCGATGCACTGCTCGTGCAACGAAGGCCCCGAAAAGGGCGACACCTCGCTGTTCTTCGGGCTGTCCGGCACGGGGAAGACGACCCTGTCGAGCGACCCGACGCGCAAGCTCATCGGCGACGACGAGCACTGCTGGACCCCGAGCGGCGTGTTCAATATCGAGGGTGGCTGCTACGCCAAGACCATCGACCTGAGCGCCGAAGAAGAGCCGCTGATCTACAACGCGATTCAGTACGGCGCGATCCTGGAGAACGTCGTCTTCGATCCCGCAACGCGCGAAGTCGACTACACCGACGAGTCGATCACCAAGAATACGCGGACCTCGTATCCGATTCACTACATCCCGAACGCCAAGATTCCCTGCACGACGGGGCATCCGGACAACATCATCTTCCTGACCTGCGATGCGTTCGGCGTGTTGCCGCCGGTCAGCAAGCTGACGCCCGAGCAGGCGATGTACCACTTCATCAGCGGCTACACCGCGAAGGTCGCCGGCACCGAGGTCGGCATCGACGAGCCGGAGGCGACGTTCTCCGCGTGCTTCGGCGCCGCCTTCCTCGTCTGGCCGCCCACCAAGTATGCGCAGCTGCTCGCCGACAAGATGCGCGAGCACGGCTCGAACGCGTGGCTGGTCAGCACCGGTTGGACCGAGGGTGGCTACGGTGTCGGACATCGCATCAACCTGCCGCACACCCGCTCGATCATCGACGCGATTCACAGCGGCGAGCTCATCGACGCCCCGACCACGACCGACCCGTACTTCGGTATCGACGTGCCGACCGAATGCCCGGGCGTGCCGTCCGAGACGCTCGTCCCGAAGAAGACCTGGCCGGACGAGAAGAAGTACCACCAGACCGCACGCAAGCTGGTGCGCCTGTTCCACAACAACTTCGAGCAGTTCGAGGACTTCGCGACCGAGGACATCCTCGCCGCGGGGCCGGGACCGCTGGAGAATGAGTGAGTGGGGAGTAGGGATTGAGTGATTGAGGGATTGAGGGATTGCGTGGAGAGCCTGCGGCCTTTTTGGGTCGCGGGTTTTTCTTTTTGGCGCGCGGGCTGCCAGCCTGCGGGAGGACATGCAGCGACCTTCGAGGGCGGGAGGCAGCCGCCGCCGGCGCTAGTCCGCCTGGCGGCGAAACGCGCCTTTGGCGACCGCCATCCCCCCGGGTCGAGGGTGTCAGTCCGTCGCGAGGCCATCTTGGCGCGCAGGCTGCCAGCCTGCGAGGTCTCGACTTCCAGCAGCGGCGTGTCATTTCGGTGCGCGGCGCTCCGCCGCCGCCGGGACCGCTCCGTCGGTCCCGAACGTGCCCCACGCAAAGCAACCCCTTGCCAACA
>JBNJFZ010000114.1:0-18093 GCA_051747295.1 Myxococcota bacterium | reverse complement strand
CTTCGGCCTTTTGTTCACGAGGGCGAAGACTACTTTTACAACAAGATCCACAACGTCCTTTGTCGAGCTTTCGCGTTCGGGCCGTTCCGAAAGGCCGCTGGAGCCAAGCACCGCCAATTTAACGACCCCGACCTGCCAATACAGATGTCATTCAATGGCTTCAACATCATGTCACTGGATGGACTCGATACCTGGCTCTACGGAGACAAGTATCACTTTGACCGCGACAAGGCGGCACGGCTCGAGCGATGGTCAAACCTGCTGGGCAACGAACTGCTTGTCGTGGGATTTCTTCATGTCTTCGAGGTGCGTGTTCGTTGCATCGGATGGTTGGCTGATTCAGCAGAAGCGATTCTCGAGGCGTTTGACGCCGGTGCCGACAGCGGGCCTGACTGAAGGATGGCTCAAAGCGGACCAATTTACGGGCTCTTCGTGGTATTTTACTAGAGCTTACCAAGGCCTGGCACGCGTCATCGTTACACCGTTTTCGAAACGTCTTTCGTTTACGTTCGGCGAGTCAACGTAGGCTTGGCCTTGCAACGAGTCCGACGTCGGAATTCCGATCTCTTGGGCCTCGAGCTTGAGCTCGACGGAGAGCTCTCCAGTCGAACTCGAACTACAAGTGCATGCCTGAGCGATTTGGCCGCTTAAAGAGGGATTGTCCTCGCGAGCTTTTCGTCGACAACACCACTACAGAATCAGTACACGCCAAGAATGCGAAAGTGGGCTCTGTTGCAGTCAACTCCGTAAAGGGGGCAACTAAATGGACGAAGACGAATTCCGTAATTTCATTGACGCAGCGAAACCAACAGTTCCGTCGTCAATTCGCACCGATCTCGATGCGCTTTACAGGCACTTTGACCTTCCCGCTTCGGATCATCTCTCCACAAGCAGGGTTACTGATGCTCTTCCAGATCGGTGCAAAGAGGCCCTGCCGTCCACAGATGACTACGAAGGCGATTCAAGAGAGCTGTTGTCAAAGCCATTTTTTGGCAAGCTGCGTAACCATTTTCTCCTGAGGCATTGGGTCGACGACCAGCCTTTGCAGCCCTATTACGATGTGCTCGACCGGCTGCGAACGCTTCCAGATGAGGGTGTTCGGTTACTGCCGTTCGATGAGGCGCGCGAGGAATGGCGTAAGTCCTCGCCAAAACCCGCCAGACAGACGATACCGCGCCTGATAGCATAGCAGCGCGTCCCACCTGACTCATCCAAAAGCGAATAAAGCCGGAGCCACCATGCTGGCAGACTCCGGCCTCTCCATGCATTCAGCCCCGGTTACTTGGCGCTCATCACATCTACGATGGGCTGCGGGAGCGTGGCCGTGTGCGGGTTGCGGATGTCCTCGGCGACCACCTGGCGCAGGTAGTTGCGCGGGTCGACGCCGCAGGCCTTCGCGGTCTCGACCAGCGAGTAGATGATGGCCGCGACCTCGGTGCCGCGTTGAGACTTCGAGCCGTAGTGGTTTTTGCGACCGACGACTGGCCCTCGAATCGCTCGCTCGGTGGGGTTGTTATCGATCCAAAGGCGCGGGTCCTCGACGTACCTCACCAGTCGAGGCCACAGGCCCAGCATGTACTTGATGGCCTTGCCCAGCAGACTGCGTGGTAGTGCCCGCTGCGCATCCGCCCACCGTCGTATCTCGTCGAGCGTCGGCTTCGCTTCGTCTCGGCGAAGCCTCGCGGTCCGCTCGAGCAGGTCTTCGTCGGCGTCCAGATCCCGGGCACGCGACTCGATCTCGTAGAGGTCGCCGATCAGATCGAGTATCTCAGCGCAGGCCTCCGGCACGCTCGATTCTGCCTCGATAAACTTGCGGCGCACGTGGGCCCAGCAGCCCAGCAGGGTGGGGTCGCCCCGACAGATACGGGTGGCTTTTTCGTATGATTTGAGGGCGTCGCAGACCAGGGCCCCCGAATAGTCTCCCAGCAGCTCGGCGGCGGTCTCGCCGCTTCGCGAATCCTTGAGCGAAAACCAGACCGTACCCCGTCCGCGCATCGCCCAGAGTTGCCAGGTCTTGCGGCCCTTGCCCAGCATCGGCCAGGTCGTTTCATCCATCCCGACCACGTCGCCGCCGGTCACCCAGCGCCGAATCCCCAGCCAGGTCGTCTCGAGGTGGTCGGCCAGCGCATCCGTTTGTTGGTCATCTCGTCCGTTCGTCGCTCATCGTCTCGGCCGCAATGCTCGTGTTTTCGTGCACGGGCGATGACGATGGCAACAATGAGCCAGATGCCTCGGGTGCCGAATCGGACGTCGTCGAAGACAGCGGCGACGTGTCGGAGGATTCGGAGGATGGTTCCGCTGCGGAGTTCCCGACCGGCGAGCCCTGTCCGAGCAACTGTCCGCTCTTCGGCAACGACCAAATTGTCGGCTGCGATGACTGCGAGGATGGCTTCTGTGCGTCTTCGATCGACACGGGCACTGTCTGTACGATGCCCTGCGAGTCGAGCATGGATTGCGAGGAGATCGGTTCCTCGTCTCAGTGCGAGACGGTTGGAGACCAAATGGCGTGTAGCTACGCCGATTGAACCTGGTCTGCGGTCGAGCGTCCTTCGGTGTTTTGAGAGGAGGTTAATGATGAAGTCCAAAGCAATGGCGATAGTTCTTGTTCTGTGTCTGGCGTCGAGCGGGTGCGCTGACTCTGGATCGGGTTCGAGTCCGGATGCCGACTCAGGCGATGTCGTCGACACCCAGGAGTCAGACACCTCTGACGCCGACGACACTCGGTCTGACGACGGTGGCGACGTCGACCCGGACTGCACGGAGACCTGCGAGGAGGCATACACCTGCGTCGACGCCAAGGTGTACTACCAGCCCGGTGGGACGACTGACTGTGCCGAGGGCTGCGGTCAGGGGACTGTTCGCGCGCGGTGTGACGAAGGATGCCTTCAAGATGCGGACGTCGAGCCCATTCTGGGAGGCTCGAATGCGCATCAAATGTGTGCGGAGCACGAATTTAGAAGCGTATTCGACCCGTGCACCGAGGACAGCCACTGCCAGCCAGTATCAGGGCAGTCGCTGGTGTGCGACGAGCAGATTCGAAAGTGCGTGGATGCGGACGAGCCCGAATACCTGACGTCGTGCGGACTCGATCCGACTGAGGTCGACCATGGCGAGGGCTATGTGGATGCCACCACGGCCGACGTGCCGGGTTGCGAGGACCTGCCCTATTGCCTCGTCGATCGTGATCAATTTGCGATGTGTACCGGGTGCACTCGGGAATGCACGTCCGACGATGACTGCCCCGCTACGGCCGAGTGTCGGTCTGTCGACGCACTCTCGGGAGGAGATGGGGCCTTGTTGCTCTGTGTGCACCCTGAGCGCGTCGCACCCGCCTGCGAAGTTACCGAGTAGGTCTTAGGGGTAACTTCGGGATACGGTAGAGTCGACGATCGGTGCGTCTCGCTTTAGGCCGACGTTTATGTTCTCCGTTCACTCACACTTTCGTCTGTGAGTGCCACAATATCTCGGCCTTGTCGTCGTTTCCGATCGCCTCTCGTCAAACCGCCCGTCCCGGCTCTCCCGCTACCGGCTTTCGGTGCACGTCCTCACGCCTTCGCTAGCGACACGACCGACACGTATTGCGCCGGATCGGGCTTGGCCCTGGCGTTGAACTGCTGCCACTACCCCGGCGGCCACGAAGGGTGCACTCGACAGTTTCTTCCCCTCCGCGCGTCGGCCTTCCCCTGATTGGAGGCGGGTCGGCGTCCACACCGTTACTTTCGAGGCCTGCTCGGCATTGACTACGCGTTGCGGCCCGCACGTTCGCTAACCTGGCTGTCCAAGCGCAATCTCCGGGGCTTCGAGCCATCGATCACTCTCCGACTCGCCCGGATAGCTTCTCAGCCGTACTGACAATTGCTGAGGTTCAACTTTCACTCGCTGACATCGTGTGCCTTTCTTCGTGGTACACTGAAATATTACACGATATCCCGAAGTTACCCCTAACAAAGGCGCGCAGGCTGCCAGCCTGCGCGTCTCGGGGATGCTCGCTCGCCGATTGGCCAGATGTGCTAAGGTTCGAGCGCGTGAGCGTATAGATGGCGCGCGAGGAGGTCGCTATGGGCACTTGGGACAGCATCACTGAGGCGAGGATAAAGGAGTGGCAGGAGCGACGTGCGGAGGAATCCGGGGCCGACGAGAAGGCCAACACGCCGGTCTTCGAGACCGTCGAAAGCCAACTCTTTGACGAAATCGTCGCTGCGCGGGCCGCTGCGCGCGAGGTCGACGACCCGGCCGAGCGCAACGCTCTACTTACGCGGGCTAAAAGGACCAGAGTCCGCTTGATGGTGCTGCTCGAAAAGGGCGGGTTTCCCTTACTCGCCCGCTCGCTGCAGCAGCGTTTGGACGAAGCCGTGCGTGACAGTCGGTCATGAGCCATTCCTCGCCCAAAACATCCAGATAAAGCGCCGCCGGGGCGTCGCTGCTGACGCGCGCGGTGCTGCTTGGCGTGATCGCGGGATTAGTAGCGCTCGGACTCGCGCAGCTTCAGACCCCAGAGCCGTGCCCCGCCACAGCGTGCGAGACCGAGTTCTCCGCCGAGCGCGCCATGGAGGACCTACGCGTGCTCGCCGCCGAGTCGCGTGCGGTTGGCATGCCCGGCCACAAGAAGGCGCGGGACTACCTGGTAGCCCAGATGGAGGCGCTCGGGTTGGACGCGCAGATTCACGGTGACCGACCGGTAGACCGCGTATTCGGTTTCATCCGCGTAGCCGTAGATACGTGAATACGTACCGAACATGCCCAGGCCCGAACTTTCGGGGGCTGACAAGGTGTAAATACGTACCGCTTTTGGACAAAATCGGTACATATTCACATCTCGCCCCTTTCTGGCCTGAAATGACTCGAGGCCTTCCGAAAGTCCTCGATTTCGACGATTCGGCCGCCTGGGCACCTGGTGAGCGCCGGAGAACCCGTCCCAGATACCTGGCTCGGCACTCTGGCGCGTTACACGCCTTCCTGACACGAAAATCCCTTCCCTGGCGCGTGACGAGCGTTTTTGGCGTCTGCCGGCCTCCTCGCGCGCGAAATTGTCCTTTTTGATGTCTGGAGCGGGATTTCGTTGGCGATGGAGGCGTTTTTGATGTCTGGAACGCCTCAGAATTCTCATGGCGAGCGTTTTTGGCGTCTAGCTCGCCTCTAACGCCCCAGCGACGCGTTTTTGATGTCTGGAACGCCTTAGATTTTCGTGGCGAGCGTTTTTGGTATCTGGAAGATGTCAGAGACCGGCCTCAATGTTGATTCGTGTGCAAAAAGTCTCCCGTCGCCATCGTCGGCTGATTTTCCCGCTATCTTCGCCGTCAATACTCGACGATGCCTTTGGCATCGCCTGCGTTTGCCGGCTTCGATACCGAAAAAATCATCTCGCCGAGGCTCGGTCCGACTTCTTACACACGAATCAATGTTCGCTGAGGAAATCGGGGGCATTATCGGCGAGGAATATCACGAGCCGATTGTCGGGCGTCCTGCCCGCATCGGGCCGATGCGTGCCGAAACCTCAGTGATCCCGGCGCTTCACCGGCACTTCCATCAGGTCGTGGGCGATGACCGTATTCTCGAAGATCTCGCGAGCGGGCGCCACGAACTCCTCGAGGTTGGTGTACTTCTGCGAGATGTGGGTGAGGATCAGCTTCTTGGCGCCGGCTTCCTTCGCGCAGCGCGCGGCATCAGCCGCCGTCGAGTGGCCGCGCTTGTGCGCCTTGCGCTCCTTGCCGGCCGGGTAGGTCGCCTCGTGAATCAGGACATCCGCACCTTCGGCGAGCTCGCGCGACGAATCGCAGGGCACGGTGTCGGAGCAGTACGCGATCTTGAGGCCGGGTCGCGCCGGGCCGAGCACATCGTCGGACTCCACAATCGTCCCATCATCGAGCTCGATCGTCTCACCCTGCTGCAATTTCCCGAATAAGGGCCCGGAGGGTACGCCCAGCGCCCGCGCCGCATCCACGTCGAAGCGGCCGGGGCGGTCGTCCTCGATGAACGCATAGCCCCACGTGGTCACCCGATGATTTAACGGCTTCGTGATGACGCGGTAGTTCTCGCCTTCGGCCACCAGACCGGCGTCCAGGATCTCACGGACGTGGATGTCGAAACCCGGCCACAAGATCTGCAGGTCTTTGAGGCACGCAAACCACTTCTTCAATCCTTTGGGCCCGTGCACGGCGAGCGGATCGCGGCGCTGGTTGAGCGTCAGCGATCCCAGAAAGCCGGGCAACCCGTTGACATGGTCCCCGTGAAAGTGGGTCAAGAAGATCCCCTCGAGCGCCCCCGGCCGCAGGCTCGAGCGCGAAAGCTGGATCTGCATCGACTCACCACAATCGAAGACAAAGAGCTCGCCATCGCGAAAAAGCGCGACGCTGGAGACGCCGCGATGCGGCATCGGTTTGCCGCTGCCTGTCCCCAAAAATACGAGCCTGACCGACATACTCTTCATCCTCGACAACCAATAGGTGTGCGCTGCGAATTCTCGCAGCCCCGTTCGGGGCGCTGGAACATAGCAGTGGGGATCGACGCCGACAAGAGGATCGCGCCGCCGGTCAATCCGACCGATTGCAACATTATTTGTCGAATCAATGTAACTAAACCGATGTTAGGTGAATCCTATCCACCAGGACGTGAAAACTCACGAAGGGCCATTCGGCCCAGAGTTGCCGGCTAACTGCTGGTCGTCCGCTCAACGATAACGGTTAAGGCTAAATTTGGAGGATAATATGAGTCAGGGATTTCTAACGAGCGCGAAGGTTCGCATGGCCCTTGTGGCCGCCATCGCGTCGCTGGGCATGGTGCTCGGCGCCTGCAACGGCGACGACGAGAACAACGGAAACAACGGCAATAACGGAATGACCGATGGCGGTGCCGACGTCATGGATGACACCAGTGAAGACACTGGTGAAGAAACCATGGACGACACCACAGAAGAAGAAACCGCGATGGTGCAGGTGATTCACGCCTCGCCGGATCCCGCAGCAGCGACCGTCGACGTCTGGGTCGAAGGCCAGGAAGAGCCGCTACTCGACGACTTCGAATTCAAGTCCGCCACGCCATATGTCGCACTTCCGGCCGGTGTATCGCTCAACATCGGAATTGCGGCCGCGGATAGCACCAGCTACGACGATTCCATCAAGACATGGGAAGGCGTCGAGTTCGATGCCGACTCCGAGAACGTGGTTATCGCTCACGGTATCGTCAGCCCGAGCGGCGACCAGCCGGCGCTCGACCTGCTGGTAACCCAGGGCAAGATGGCTCCTTCAGATGACACGAGCGACGAGCTCAAGGTCGCTCATGCATCTCCCGACGCACCGACCGTCGACATCGTGCCGAACAACAGTGCCGATAGCACGATCCCCGACCTCGAATACGGGAACGCCGTCGGCTATCTTCCCGTGCCCAACGGCATCCTGACGGCTGACGTCGTGGTGTCCGATTCGGGTGCTCGCGCTGCGTCGTTCCAGACGCCCCCGCTCACCGGTGGCAAGACGTGGGTCGTCCTCGCAACCGGCTTCCTGTCGCCTCCGGACGACGATAGCCCGGCATTCGGCCTCACCGCGGTCGACAACGAAGGTAACGTCGCAGACCTATCGCTTGCCGCTCGCGCCCAGATCATCCACGCGAGCCCGGCCGGAGCCGCTGACCCCGTCGACCTCTACCTCAACGGGGAAGTCTTCCTCGAAGATGTCGCGTTCCGAGCCTCGACCGGCTTCGTGACGGTTCCGTCGGGCGTCGATCTCAACTGGGACGTCGTCCCGGCTGACGGCGAGCTCAGCGAATCGGTCGCCGACGCAACGCTGAACTTCAACCCGGGCGACACCGCGATTGCAGCTGCGGTCGGCGGTGGCGGACAGGGCTTCTCCATTGTACCGAAGACCGACGCCCAGGAGTCCGCCGCTGGTGGTTCCGGTAACGTCGACATCACCGTGCTCCACGCCTCGCCCGACGCTCCCGCCGTCGACGTGGGGGTCGCCGGTGCCCTCGACGCGATCGCCTCGGACCTCGCGTTCGGCAACTTCACCTCGGGCTACTTCGAGGCCGACGCTGCGGCCACCACGGTCATCATCAACGATGAAACGCAGTCGACCGAGATCGGCCAGTTTGCCGCACCGCTCGATGCGCTCGATGGCGCCGCCATCACGGTCGTCGCGACCGGATTTGCCGAACCGACCGGCGACCAGCCGGCGCTCGAAGTCCGTGTCTACGACGGCACGGGTGGTACGGGCACCGCACTCAGCGCGCCCTGAAGCGGGAGTGATTGAGTGATTCAGTGATTGAGTGACTCAGTGAGAGGGTCATTGGTTGGCTTCACGGCTGCCGATGGCCCTTTCGCTTTCTTGCGTGCTCATCCCCCCAGGACTTCCACCATGGCTCGAGTGACCTGCTCGAGCTGGTCGTCGGACATCACGTAGGGTGGCATGACGTACACGAGGCGGCCGAAGGGGCGAATCCAAACGCCGCGCTCGACGAAGGCCTTCTGCATCGTCGCGACGTCGACGGCTTCCTCGGTCTCGACGACGCCGATGGCACCCTGCACGCGCACATCGCGCACGCCGTCCATATCTTCGCACGGCGATAGACCGCCGCGCAGACCGGCTTCTAGCCGCTCGACCTCACCCTTCCAGTCCCGTGACAGCAGCAGCTCGATGCTCGCCTTCGACACCGCGCAGGCGAGCGGGTTGGCCATGAACGTGGGGCCGTGCATGAACACGCCGGCCTCGCTCTCGCAGACCGTCTCGGCCACCTCATCGGTACACAGCGCCGCCGCCATCGTCATATATCCGCCGGTCATCGCCTTCCCCACGCACATGATATCCGGCGAAATGCCCGCATGATCGCAGCCGAAGAGCTCGCCGGAGCGGCCGAAGCCGGTGGCGATTTCATCGGCGATGAACAGGATACCGCGCTCCCGGCACCGGCCCACCAACTCGGCGAGCCACTCGGGGCTGTAGAAGCGCATGCCGCCGGCGCCCTGGACGACGGGCTCCAGAATCAGCGCCGCGATTTCATCGCCGCGCTCTTCCAAGACACGCTCGATCTCGTCAAAGTCACCGGGCTGCGGCGCGCGGTCGAAGCCCGCCGGCGGCGCGTCGAGGAACACGTTTTCGGCCATGAAGCCCGAAAACAGCCCGTGCATGCCGTTTTCCGGGTCACACACCGACATCGCCCCGAATGTATCGCCGTGATAGCCGTGTTTGACCGTCAAGAACGTCTTGCGACCCGGCTCGCCGCGCCCCTCCCAGTATTGGATCGCCATCTTGAGCGCGACTTCCACCGACACCGAGCCCGAGTCCGCCAGGAACACCCGCTGCAGCGGCGCGGGTGTCATGTCGACGAGTTGGCGGCTCAGGTCGATCGCCGGCTGGTGCGTGACCCCTCCGAACATCACGTGGCTCATGTCTTCGAGCTGACCGCGCGCCGCCTCATCGAGCTCGGGCACGCCGTAGCCGTGAATCGCACACCACCAGGAAGCCATCCCGTCGATGAGCCTCCGGCCGTCGTCCAGCACCAACTCCACACCTTCGGCCTCGACGACCGAATACACCGGCAGTGGATCGGTCGCCGAGGTGTACGGATGCCAGATGTGGTCGCGGTCGAATTGGAGGTCCTCTCTGCTGATACCCATACTGTGTCCTGCGTAGCCATGATTTGACGCATCGTTACATGCGACGAAATCCCGACCATTGCAACTGCGCAGCACCGGCGTATCCTTGACCACATCGGTGTGAGTTTGACCGCGGAGGCCCTCGTCCTCGAAGATGGCGCCGCAATCACCTTTTTCTGCGGAGGCATGTGTGAGCTTCGAGCTTTGGATGAATGGTGTCGGAGACGCGTTCTCCGTCGAGCATTACAAGACGAACTTCCTCGTCGAAAAGGACGGCTTCGTCCTGGCGGTCGACTGTGGCGATTCGTACCGCCGAGCGCTGCACGAAAACGGCTGGCGCATGGACGGCGAGCCACTCGACGTCGACCGCATCGACGCGCTGGTGCTCACGCACCTGCATGGCGACCACGTCAACGGCCTGGAGATGGCGCTGGCCTTCCGACGCTACTCGCGCGGCGGATCGTGGGACATCTACACCCACTCCGAGGTGGCCGATGCCCTCTGGGACGAGCGCCTCGCCGTCTCGCTGGGCCAATCCTGGGACGGCGAAGAATACCAGCAAAACGAGGCCGATGATTTCTTCAACCTGCATACCATCGCGCTGGGCGGCAGCGTCGACATCGGCCCCTTCGAGGTCTCCACACGTCGCACGACCCACCACATCACGACCATGGCGGTCAGGATCTCCGACGGTGAGTCCACGCTGGGTTACTCCTGCGACACCGAGTTCGACCCGACGCTCATCGAGTGGCTGGCAGACGCCGATACAATCATCCACGAGACCAGCTACGGCCCCGCGCATACGCCGATCTACAAGTTGATGGAGTTGCCCGAAGCGGTGCGCGACAAGATGCTCGTCGTGCACTATCCAGACGAGATCGACCCCGTACCCGAGCTCGAATTCGCCGAGCAGGGCCGCACGTACCACGTCGGCGAATAACCCTCACTCACGCTGCACGGGACCATGATCTATCTCGACCACAATGCCACGACGCCCGTCCTCGATGAAGTCATCGAGGCGATGATGCCGTTCTATCGCGACCACTACGGCAATCCCTCCAGCACCCACACCTACGGCGTCGCCGCACGCCAGGCGATGGACTGGGCGAGGGGCAAAGTCGCCTCGTTGATCGGCGCAGCTCCCGAGGAGATCATCTTCACCGGCAGCGGCACCGAGTCCAACAACATCGCCATTTGCGGCTTCGCCCAACAATACGACGGCGGTCACCTCGTCACGTCGACCATCGAGCATTCAGCGGTCGCGAGACCCTGCGACGTGCTGGAAGAACAGGGCTGGCAGATCACGACGGTCGGTGTCGATGACGACGGGCGCCTCGACCTCGACGCATTCGAGGCCGCCCTCGAGGACGCCACGCGACTCGTCTCGATCATGCACGTCAACAACGAAACAGGCGCCATTCAGCCCGTCTCGGAGGCCGCGGCACTCGCCCGCGAACACGACGCGGTCGTCCATACCGACGCCGCTCAGTCGCTCGGCAAGATGCACGTGGACGTCGATGAACTGGGCGTAGATCTTCTGACGATCGCCGGCCACAAGCTCTACGGCCCCAAGGGTATCGGTGCGCTCTTCATACGCGAGGGGATCGAGCTGGCGCCGGTCGTCGTCGGTGCGGGGCACGAGCGCGGGCTGCGACCGGGGACGGAGAACGTCCCGGCGATCGTCGGCCTCGGCAAGGCGTGCGAAATCGCCCAGGCGACGCTCAACGAGGAAGTCGAGCGGCAATGTGCGCTGCGCGAGCGACTCTGGGAGCGGCTCAGCGAGTCGATCTCCGGCATGACTCGCCACGGCAACCCGCGCACCACCGTGTGCAACACGCTCAACGTGTCGTTTCCGAACGTCTTTGGGGAAGCGCTACTGATGGGGTGCGACGCGGTCGCGGCATCGACCGGTTCGGCCTGTCACGAGAGCGAGCACGCCCCGTCGACGGTGCTGCTTCAAATGGGGTGTGATCCCGAAGAAGCCAATGGCTCGGTACGCCTGTCGGTCGGGAAAGCAACGACTGAAGATGATATCGACGAGGCGGCCAGCGCGCTGGTCAGCGCGTGGAAAAAGATGCAGTGAGAAACCTCTCGCTATTGTGGTGCGGCCATCCTGGCAGCACCCTCTGGCCGCGCCCTGGAAGGACGCAGCAGGTACTTACCGCCAGCGAAACGTATTGAACCGAAGCTCCAACACCTGGAAGTCGGTGACGATCTTGCTGACCTCGCCATCTTCGTCGTAGCCGACCCAGGTCTCGTACAGACCCGGCCCCCAGCCCGACTCGAAACACAGCATATTTCGGCTGCCGGCGTTCGGGATCTTCACGTCCCGCTTGAGCTCGATATTCGCCCAGCTGTAGCCGTATTTGCGGTTTCGGTTGAATTGCGAGTGCAACGCCCGCCGGAATTCATCGTCTTCCTGCATCACCGCGTGGGTGTAGTCGAGCATCATCGACGCGGTGTCCGCATCGATAAAGCAGCCGACCGAGGAGTCGACCGGATAGCCAGCATCGGTGCTGAAGATATCGGGGCTCTCGCCGACCAGGTGCGCCTTCTCCCAGCGCACCGGCTCGGTATCTTTGACGCGCACGACCGCGTACGCAACGCGGTCCTCGTCTCGGAGCTCGGCCACGAGGAGGACGACCGGATAGTATCCCGGCTCGAGCGACAGCTCGAACGGCTCCGTCTCGAGAAAGCGGAGTGGGTCGCAGGCGACCAGGTCACCGGTGGGCATCGCCAATTCGCCGATCTTCTTGCGGCGAATGACGATATCGTAGCCCAGTGCGGTGAGCGTGTCGCCGTCATCGAACTTGCGGAATTTCTGGAGTAGCATGGCAAGGACGGTGGCTTGCGGCATTGCGACCCCGCGCACCGTTGACGCGCTGGTCGCGACGAGGCCTGCTGGCCCCGCGAGTTCCATTACTTCGCCCGATAGCGCCACGCATGTGACGCTCGGTGCAACTTAAAGAATAACGAACTCGCCGCGGTTCATTCCAAAACACCCGACATCATGTCACTCGTCAGACGTTCTTTGTGGCCGCCGTTCGAGCAATGCTCAGAAAACTTCCGGCATCCAGACTCGCGCCGCCCACCAGGGCGCCGTCGAGATCGGGTTGCTGGATCAATTCTTCGATATTGTGGGGTTTGACGCTGCCACCGTAGAGAATGCGCAGAGACTGCGCAGCGCCTTCGCCGTAGAGCTCGCCGATGAGCGAGCGGATTGCGAGATGGACTTCCTGGGCCTGCTTCGGCGTGGCGGTCTCGCCCGTTCCGATCGCCCAGAGCGGCTCGTAGGCGAGCACGACGCTCTCGACGCTGGCGACGTCGAGGCCGGCGAGTGCCGCACGAACCTGAAAGCTGACTTTGTCGACCGTTCGGCCGGCCTTGCGCTCCTCGAGCGACTCACCGACGCAAATGATGGGCGTGAGCCCCCCGTCGAGCGCCACCTCGGCCTTGTGGTTGACGCCCTCGTCGGTCTCTCCGAAATACTCGCGGCGTTCGCTGTGCCCGACAATCACGTGGGTACAACCCGCGTCGAGCAGCATGCCGGCCGACAACTCGCCGGTGTAGGCGCCGGACTCCGCCCAGTGCATATTCTGGGCGGCCATGCCGACCTCGGAGCCGTCGAGCGCATCGGCAACCGACGCCAGACAGGCCGCTGTCGGCCCGACGATGACTTCCACTCCAGTCAGATCCGATGCCCCCTCGGCCACCGCCGACGCCAGATCTACAGCGTCGTCGATCAATTTATTCATCTTCCAATTACCAGCGACGATCGGCGTGCGCATAGATCACAGGAGGGGCTCTGGGGGAACTTGATTGGTCATGGATGACAGAAGTAAACCTCGCGTCGATCCGAACGTCAAGTGAGATCGATCATAAAGCGATCTATTTAGTTCTCGTGTCGAAAAATCAGCCCATTCGTCCTAAGTTCACCGCAACGCGTGCCCCAAAGAGCAGGAAAACCATGACTCCGAGCCGCCTCGCCATCCTATTTCTCGGCTGCATTCTCGCGCTCACCGCCTGCGAGCGGCGCGATCTGGGTGCAGATGAGTCTCCCGAGGAGACCCCGGAATCGACCACATCCGATGCAGAGTCATCCGACGAGCAACAAGCGGCGAAAGAGGACGACGAAAGCGGGGAGGACGAGGAGTCCGACAAGGACCGTGACGCACGTCAGGCGCAGGCGGTTACCTGGAGGAACTGCACCGACGGCGCCAGGCGTGCGTACGTGTGCGACTTCGAGAATGGTGGCGGCGCGGCTATTTGCGCATCGGACGCGTTCGTCGAGCTGCGCCTCGCTCGTCCCGACGGCGCCCAGTCCGTCCACCGACATATGGGAGGCGAGCGACAGAGCGTCGAGCAATGCCGATTTAGCAGCCCCCATCGCAACGACTCGAGCCTGACGTTCTACGAACAAGGTCAGCGACTGATGTTCGAGACGCACTACCTCAACCCGGAGAGCGACTACGCCGATGGAGCTGACGGCTCCACGCAGGGCTCGGTGACCGTCGCGCCGGCGAACGGCGACGAGCAGACGTGGCGATGCGCCGAGCTCGTCGAGGAGCAAACCGGTGCCCCGGAAAGCTCGAGCGCGGTGGCGCTGCGAGAAAACCAGGCCGAGACCTGCGAGACGCTGCAACCGCCCGAAGCGGCCATCGCTCGGGGCAGCACCCACCAGGCCCGCAAGCGCGGCAAGGCCACCTGCGGCGGCGACCCTGCCCCCGAGTCCTTTGTCGAGAAGGCCGCCGAGACCGGCATCGAACACTTCCGGTTCTCGGCCGACAACGAGGCTGGCGACCGGAAAGCGCGCGCCACCTACACCGTTGCGACCTTCGACACGCCGGACGGCCAATTTGGTGAGCATATTGCGTCGTGTTCGGCGTTCTTCGAGCGAGTTCGGGCGAGGACGGAGCCGGACGCATTCGGTGAGCCACCGTTTCGAGTCCACGCCGGGTTCTGGCAGCTCCGCTACGACGGCCACGGCATCGTCGACGGCGCCCACGACGTCTGCGAGGACTTCTGCGAAGACGAGTCTGCCCGCGCCGGCGACTTCATCGCGTCATCACTCGAGGGGCTGTCACAGGTCGGGCCGATATTTTCCTACACGAGAAATACGTCCCAGGCTGAAGCCGGTGGCGCTCCCCATAAAAGCGTTAGCTGGGGCACCATCGACCTGCGGACGATGCAGCCGCCGGCTCTGGATGCGCTCGTCGAACCCGATTCGGTCCTCGAGGCGCTCCGCAGCGACACCGTCATTCGACGCAACGAGACGTTGTCGAAAGCGTTGGCAGACGCCGACACGTTCGATGCGGCGATCGCAGCGATGGAAGAAGAAATCGGCGCGACTGGGGCATATGCATTCCACTACTACAATGCGCGAAAGAATCTGGTCGCCATGCGCATCGCCTTCCGCCAGGACACGACAGACAACTCACCGGACCGCATGTCACAGATCGGCATCTGGGTGACACCGCGCGACCCGTGGGTCGCGGCCTTTCAGGCTGCTCGCAACGCGCCGGAGGGCGGCTTTTATATGACGACGTCGAGCATGGCGTTCTGACGGCTGTCAGCGCTCGCGTCATCCGTGTCAGTCATCGCGGCGTTACCACCAGTCATCGGGCTTCTCTGGCTCCGAGTCGTGTTCGGTCGAGCTCTCACCGGTCGATCCGGCATCCCCGGGAACCACGATCATGAGGTTACGCGTCGACCAATCCGGCCAGGTCGGGATATCCACCTCTGTTTGGATCCACCACTCGAGCTTGTTGTCGTCCGCCGAGTCGAATGACGGCGGGGCGTCCACGGGAATTGTAAAGGCCTGTTCGAACGTGTGCTCGACGCCCGCCTGAAGCGTCTTCTGCTCCCCCCATCGATCGACCTCGATATCCTCGTGCAACTGGTGCCGGTAGGTCCGGCTGTTGGTCCCGCTGCCGCGGACCACAACCTCCTCCCCGGCAAACGTATATTGTATGCAATTGATCTCGAGTAATTTTGGAGGGCGAATCGTCACGACACAACGCACGTCTCCGCCCGGATGGACGTGGGCGGGCACGAGGGTGACTTCGACATCACCCAACTTCTTTTCGGCCAGGCGCCTCGAGACGCCCGACCAGATCAAGAAGCCGCCGATGGCGGACAGAATGAGCCCGACGAACAGCGCCTCGACTTCGGCACTCGTCCAGGCCACGACCAGCGCGAGGACGCCGGGCACCAGGAACATGCCGCCGAAGATCGCCACGCACCCACCGCAACCCTGCCGGTGTCGACCGGCATTTTGAACGGTCTCGGGATTGCCGACCTGATAGTCCTGCGGCGACCCCGTATAACGCACCAGGTGATCGACCTCGGCGTCCGGGTCCAGGGCCCATGGGATATCCGCGGTCGCGTGGACGTACCAATCCACATTCAGGTTGTGGCCGTGATAGGTCTCGGGCCCCGGCGGTTGCCCGAAGTCGAATGCATATTCGTAGCGCCCCGGCTCCCATTCGCCCGCGAACAACGTCTCGGCACCGACCGCGCCCCGGTCGACGTTGCCTCGCCCGTGGGTCTTCCACTGATGTGTGACGGTCAACCCATCGCAACGGACCGCCTTGTCGACATCCACAACGACTCGACCGGTCACCCGATCTCCGGGCTCGAACGTGCGATTCGGCTCGTCGAGGACGACACTGAGGTCACATTTTGCCACGCATCAACTCCGGTCGGTCGTGAAGTTCGGCACGTCTGCGTCTTCGATCTGCGCCGGGCCGATATCGCCGGCGCCCTCCAGTTTCTGAAACACCGAATACAGTACATCCTCGATGGTCCGCAGGTCATCCCCGAACGAGGCGATGAGCTGCTCGAGAGCGGCGTCGGTCACCGTGGGCACCGGGTTGTCGCCGCGTCGCGCCCACTCGATGCGTCGCTCGACGATCGCTCGGAGTTCTTCGCGCTGCAGCCCGCTGACGAGGACCTCCTCGACGTCGAATCCCGCCTCTTTGGCAGGTGCGATCAGGCTGTCGTGGGTTGCAGCAGCGACGGAGTCGGCCCGGCGGAACAGCGCGCGCCGCTGGGCGTCACTGAGAAATTGCGCGTCGTCGACCAATACGACCGCAGCCCCCGGGAGCTCGACGCGCCGGGCCAGATCGGGCTCTTCGGGCACGCGCACGAACTCGGCGTCGTCGATATGTCCGGCGATCGCGTGCAATCGCGTCGACTTTCCTCGCCCCTGCGCTCCGCGGAATTCGAGATATGTGCCGGGTTGTCGAAGCGCCGCGACAAACGCATCGACGTCAACGACCGCGAGCCGACTCCGCTGATGCAGAGCCGGCTCGCCGAAGGGGTTGCGCGTCAGGTTGAGGTGTGCGAATGCGCGCTTCATGACATGAAGAAGATGTGACTCCCGAGAAGACACCTGGACCGAATTATCCGGTCTGATGACGCGGAGGGTTTCTTCTCGGGGGTCACGAAAACGGGTGGTTAGGTCGCAGCGCCTCGATGCCCGGCAGCGGCTTGCCCTCGACCACCTGCAGCGACGCGCCACCGCCGGTCGAGACATGCGTGATCTGATCGGTCACGCCGGCCTTGTGGACCGCCGCGCCGCTGTCGCCTCCGCCGACGACCGACTTGCAGTCGGCCTCGGCCAGCGCGTGCGCCAACTCCATGGTGCCCTTGCTGAACAGTTCGTTCTCGAACACGCCCATCGGACCGTTCCAGAAGGCCGTCTTGGCCTCCGCGATGGCTTCTTTGTAGTTCTGGAGCGTCTGCGGGCCGATATCCAGCCCCATCATGCCCGCCGAGATATCGGCGCGGCGGGTGGTCTCGACCTCGTCTTCGCTGGCGTCCAGGCTCGGAGCGACGACGTGGTCGACCGGCAGGTTGATCTCGACGCCCTTTCGCTTGGCGAGGCTCAGGATCTTGCGTGCGTCCTCGAGGCGGTCCTCTTCGACCAGCGAGTCGCCCACCTCGACGCCCTTGGACGCGAGGAATGTGTAGGCCATCGCTCCGCCGATGAGGACGCGATTGACGCGATCGGTCAGCTTATTGAGCACCCCGATCTTGTCGGAGACTTTGACGCCTCCCATGATCGCCAGGAACGGGCGCGTCGGTTTGTCGAGGAGTCCACCGAGGTTCTCGAGCTCCTCGCGGATCAGGAATCCGGCGCCCTTGGTACGGCGGTCGAAGTGCTGGACCATCGTGTACATCGACGCGTGCTTGCGATGGCTCGTGCCGAACGCATCGTTGATGTAGATCTGGGCGAGGCTGGCGAGTCCTTCGGCAAACCCGGGATCGCCGGCTTTCTCGCCCGGGTTGAAGCGCAGGTTTTCGAGCAGCATGATCTTGCGCGGACCGACATTGTCGTCGATGAGCTTGCGGACGAACTCGCCGTAGTGATCCTCGGGGACGAGCACCTCGAGCTCCATCAGCTCGGCGAGCCGCTCTCCGACCGGCACCATGCTGAGCTCGTCTTTGACTTCACCACCGGGTCGACCGAGGTGACTCGCGAGGATGACCTGCGCACCGGCCTC
>JBNJFZ010000113.1:0-18226 GCA_051747295.1 Myxococcota bacterium | reverse complement strand
ATTTCGTTGCACCATCGGGTGGCGCCACATCTGCGTATTCATCGCGGGGGCGACCACGACGGGCGCCTCGGTCGCCAGGATGACCGTGGTCAACAGGTCGTCGGCCATGCCGCCGGCCAACTTGGCGATGAGGTGGGCGGTCGCGGGTGCCAGGAGCACCACATCGGCCCAGCGCGCCAGATCGATATGCCCGATTTCGGACTCGTAGCTCGCGTCGAAGGTCTCGGTGCCTACCCGGTTCTCGCTGAGAACCTGCAGCGTCAGCGGGGTGATGAATTCCTGGGCCCCGGAGGTCATCACCGCCCGGACCTCGTCGCCGCGCTTGACGAAAGCACGCACGAGATTCGCGGCTTTATACGCGGCAATTCCACCGCTGACTCCGAGCAAAATCTTCATGGTGTTCGACCTCGACTCCTGAGAAAAAAGTCTCCGTATCGTCAGACCGGCTGATTTGCACGAATTCTGCGTCGTCTTGCATCGACGTAGCCTCCGGCTACGCCTGCTTCAGACGACTTCGACTTCGCGAAAATCATCTCGGTCTGACTCGGTCCGACTTTATTCACAGGAGTCCTCTCGTGGCTGTCGCTACTTCAATCCAAGGTACTGCAATAACTGGAACAACAAAAACCCCGTCGCGCCCCAGATGGTATGCCCCTCGTAGTCGAAGAAGTGCACGGGGAAGACCTGTCCGTTCCACTCGCGGTCCTCGAGGCGATGCGTCTCGGGGGCGATGAGCACGCTCAGAGGCGCCTCGAACATCTCATGGATCTCGCGGGGGTTCTGGATGAACTCGTAGGGCGACTCGAACTCACCGACGAAGGCCGTGATGCGAAAGCCAGTCACCGTCGGGATCTGCGTGAGCGCGCCGTAGACCTCGACGTCGGAGGGGACGAGCGCGATCTCTTCGTAGGCCTCGCGCAACGCGGTCTCGACGAGCGAGTTGTCCTCGGACTCTCGGCGGCCGCCCGGAAAGCTGACTTCCCCGGAGTGCGTCGACATCTCGTGGGAGCGCTCGGTGAAGACCAGGTGCAGGTCGCCATCCCGCTCGGTCATCGGGATCAGCACGGCTGATTCGGACAGCTCCAGCTCGGAATCGCTCAGGTCGACCCGATCACGCCACTCCATCTGGGGGTCGCGCGTCAGCTGCGAGAGCTTCTCTCGCATCTTGTCCGGATCGGGCTTGGTCTCGGGCATCGTTGTTACCGATTGATGATCGCTTTGAAGATCTTGCGGCCGTCTTCCTCGCCTTCGAGCTCGACGTCGACGATCTCGAGCGAGAGCTTGCGAATCTTGCCGCGGGGCAGTCGCACGTGGGCGTACTCGCCGTCCTCGACTTTCATGACGCGGCAGCGCCCGAGCTTGGGGTGGTCCAGGATGTCGCCGGGTTCGATGAGCTCGTCGTCGAAGCTCATGTCGCCGTAGATGTCGGAGGCCGTCTTTTGCGCGTCCTTTTTCTTCGGCGTCGACCTGGACGGCTCTTCGCTCTCAGAGACGGCGTCCTTCCAGGACATGCCCTTGCCCTCGATGGGCTTCTGCTCGGGTTCCGGCGCGGCTTCGGGCGCCTCTGCAGCGCGCGTGGGAGCGGGGGCCGGAGCCGGCGCGGCTTCTTCCTGCGTGCGTCGAATCGTCTTGAGCGAGAGCATCCCGCTGTCGGCGTCGAGTCGGCGCTCCATGGCGAGGTCCTCGAAGATCTCGAGCACGAACTCGCAGGAGCGCGCGGTGCCGCTTCGCAGTTGCCCCGACAGAACCTGTGGTCCGGCGGGTCCCTTGACGGTCATGAGCGTCTCCAGGCGCAGCGCGGGCTCGTCGCCGAGCATCGACACGTTGCCGTTGAGGCTGACGATCTGAAAATTTCCGGCGCCCTCGAAGTCGGTGACGTACTTCTTTTCGTCCGCGTCGAAGCGGGCCAATTTGACCTCCGATAGATCGCCGATGGCGCGGATCTCGGCGGCTTCGACGTCGTGATCACGACACAATTTCGTGATCGCTTCGACGATCTCTTCTCCGTCTTCGAGGCGACCGACAATACGACGAACTCGGGTGGATTCCTGGAAAAGCACGGGCGTTGGTATCCTATTGATGGGGTGGTGCGAAACTCGTGGGATGTTGCTCCGAAACCGGAGTCGGCGGCAAACTCGCACACTCCCCCCTCCGCATCAAGCCACGACTCAGTCCACCCGAACGACACCGACAGAATCCACGCCAGAGCTCGGTGCGACGTCCACCACAAGAAAGTGGCGGTCGATCCCGTCGAATCGCTCCGGGATCGCTCCGCCGCCGCCCGAGATATACGATGGTACCCCGGCGCGCTCGAATAGATAATACGAGTGCACGTGGCCGTGTAGCGACAGGTCGACGCGGCCTTCGGCGAGCATCTGCTGGAGCTTCGCGGCCTCGTGCCGGCTGCGAAACGATCCATTTCGAACGCCCACCGGATCGATGGGCGCGATATGGGCGATGAACACGTGCACGTCGTCTCGAGCGTGCGCAAGCCACCCGTCGAGCCAGTCGTAGACGAGCGGATCGACGGTGCCCGATCCGCTGTCCACGAAGCTAAAGTGGGTGCCCTTGAAGTCGAAGTGGAAGTTCGTGCGCCCGAACAGCTTCGGCCAGACGTCGTCGGGCGAGCCTTCCTCGTGGTTTCCCGTCGTCGTGTAAAACGGCACGTCGAGCGCGCGAAGCTCGTCCTGGAAGCGCGACAGCTCTTCGGCGGAGCCGATGTCGGTGATGTCGCCGCTGGAGACGACGAAGCGGATCCGCTCGTCGGCGTTTATCCGCGCGAAGATCTCGCCGACGGTTCCGATCGCCTCCTGGACGTCACTCAGCGCTGCAAATCGCCATTTTTCGGCCGTCAGGGCGTCCGGTGGGGCGAATTCGAAGCGCGCGGGGCCGTCTGCATCGAGCGTGACGTCCCACACCTGGCGCGTCGGATGAGGTTGGTCGACGCGGGCGACCGTCGCATCGCCGTCGACCACGTCGAGCTCCCCGTCGGGCATCACGTTGTTCAGCCGGAGCCGCCACGTTGTCGTCGATGCGTCCGCGGGGTCGGCCTCGAGCGACCACATGGGCGCCTGCGCCCACAGGGTGAGCTCGCCGGGCTGCTCGTCGACGAATTGCGCGAGTCCGTCGCGTACCTCCCAGCTCGTGGCTGCGACCTCGGTTTTGCCGACCTGCTCGTCGAGCTCCGCACGGGTCTGTGCCGGGCGCAGCGCGCAGCTCGCCGCAGTGATGCAAATCGCGATGACGACGAGTCGTTTCATGGCGACCCCTCTGATTCAGAGACCGTGGGCATGGGGGCCATGGGCATCCAGCCGTTGTAGCGCACGTTGAGGCCGCCGATATACGCCGAGCCCGCTTTGAGATCCGCGCCGATACCCCAGTGGCCGAAGTCGAAGTGGGTTTCGATGCCGAAGTAGCCGGGGACGCCGCCGCCCAGATCCGACAGGTGCGCGCCGCCGGCATAGGTGTCGTGGCGATGGTCGTAGTACAAGCGAACCTCTCCGCCCGGATTGCCGACGTCGTGGTACAGCCCGAAGCCAAACCCGCCGAGCAGCAGGCTGTTGACGTCGCTACCGAACGGCAAGCCCGCTGCGTCGTAATCGTAGACCTCGAAGCCGAGGCCGACCGAAGCATCCGCGAATGCACCTTCCAGGCTGCGGCCAACCTCGCCGAGGTCCAATCGCCCGCGCATCTGAACTTCCGGGGTCAATACGCTGAATCCCTCGCCGCCGAACCGGGCGAAACGCGCGCCCATTCGTAAGTCGAGCGTCGACCCGTTGGACGCGTACTCGTCGTGTGTGGGCCCAATGATACGCCAATCGCCCAGGAGCCCCGTCCGGACGTTCGCGTCGTCGAGCGCGAGCCAATTTTGCGAGCTGACGCGAACGCGGTCCACCCAGAACTCGGCGGCGAGGTAGGTGAAGTTGCGATAGTCGAATTGCGGGTCGAAGACGTAGCGGTAGCCCACATCCAGCCTGAGTTTGGGCAGGGCCAGCGCCGCTGAACCCGTGCTGTGCGCACCGCTGAACGCACCGTAGATATCGGCGAGCCAGGTCTGGGTGAATGTGCCGAATGACAGGAGTACTGTGGGGGCGGAGAGCCAGATCGTCTTTCGCGAGGCGCCGGTGAGCACCAACTCGGTGAACGAGGCGGCCAGCGCCAGTGTGCTGATACCCTGCCATTTGAGCAATTTGAGGCCGGTCTCGCGGTCGCCGGCGACGAAGGTGCCGCTGCCGTGGAGCAGGACGCCGGGGACAAGTGATGCCATGCCGGGGAGGAGGCCGCCTTTGATTTCGCGTTGGGTGTCCGGTGCGTCTTCGGCACGTTCGGCACGCTGAAAGCGTGCCGGCGACGTAGAAACGTCGCGCACCGATCTGGTCGCGGAACTGTCCGGTGCGCGAGCTTTCGAGCTCGCCGCGCGTGCCTCCTCGTCCGTCAATTCCTGCCCAAACGCCGGTCCGGCGAGCCAGAGTGCCGCAAAAATGCCAATTGTGATGAGCTGTTTCATCGCATCAAATCCAGCGAAACAGGTGCGCGAGTTGGTCCGGGCCGAGCGAACGCAGCCCCCTCAGGTGCACGCGGGGGCTGGCCTCGGCGGCCACGAGTCGTCGGAGCTCGGTCGTCAGCACGCGAAGGCGGTCCCACGTGGGGACGTCCATCGATCGCTCGGCCGTCCTCGCGGCCCCCGCGTCCACGGGCGTCCGAGCGACCTGGCCGCCGCGCAACTCCAGTGCCCGGAGCTCGCCATCTGGACCGAGCCACTCGACTCGCGAGTCCCGCAACACGTACATCCACCGCGCGAAACGAAGGCTTCGAAACGTCCAGCGAACTACGCGCTCGAGCTGCTCGGCGACGAGCTCGGGCGTCCACACACGCTCACCGCCTGTCTGCTCTTCGAGCTCGTCCTCGATGCCGTCATCCAGCACATCCTCGGATTCACGCTCGGCGAGCTTCTCCTCGTAGCGAGTGCGCCAGCGCTCGAGCGCGAGGCGGCGCAGTGGGGCGTTCGGGGCGCGCAGGTCGATGCCGTACTCGTCCGCCAACACATCCAGGCCATCGGCGAGCATCTCGTGGGACTCTCCGAGGTATTCGAGGTCGTCCTCGGGGATGTCTGCCAGGCCGCCGCGGCGCAGCTGGCCGAGCAGCGCCAGCCGGGACGGGTCGCGTAGCGGGCCAATGGAGTGCTCCTCGTCGGGTTGCTCGCGAAACGACGCCCAGTCTGCGCTCGCCCAATTGAGCGTGCGGTCGCGATGGCGAAGGGCCGTGTTGTAGGCCGGGCTATGGCGCTTGATCTCGTCGGTCTCGAGCACCGCGGCCTCCAGCGGCGTGGCGCACTCCGTGACGTCGACGTCCCAGACCTGCGTGACCAGCTCGAGCTTTTTGCTCGACAGCCCGCGGCGGGTCTGAAAATAGGAGTTCACGCGGCTCTTGAGCGAGGTGGCCTTCCCGACGTACAGCACGTCGCCCGATTTGCTCAGCATCCGGTAGACGCCGGGCACATCGGGCAGCGCGAGGCGGGTCTCGCGCGGCAGTGCGTAGCCCTTGCCGCCGCGGCGTGTCGGCTCGCGGGTCGCCAGCCACTCGTGGAGCTCGCCGAGCGTGGTGACGCCGTACTCGATGTCGAGCTCGCGCACGGTGTGGTGCCAGATCGCGGCCGTTGCGGCGACGTGATGGGCGGCTCGCTTGTCCTCGGGCACGGTGTGCCCCAGATAGCCCGCCAGCGCACGCAGCCCACGGCGTGGCAGCTCCGGAAATAGGCGCTGGGCGATGCGGTGCGTGCAGATGATGTCGAGCGGAAAGTCGGAGTCGGGTTCGTGTCGGGTATGCGCGTCGCCGAGGAAGGACCGCTCGAAGCGCGCGTAGTGAATCACGGCTCGTGCGTCGGGGCCCTCGCCGATCGCGGCTGCGGAGTGTCGGAGTTCTCGCCAGACCTGCTCCAATTCGACCGCATCGGTGAGCTCGTCGTCGCTGATCCCGGTCATGCGTTGGATGCGGCGCGGGATGGACTCGCCTTCCGGCAGAGCGACCACACGTGATGTCAGCTCGATTGGTTCGGGCTCCTCGGCGCGGCCTCGGGCCCAGGCGAGCTCCAGGAGATGCCCGTGTGCTGGCGACGCGCCGGTGGACTGACAGTCGACCAGCAGCACCTCGAGGTCTCGTAGTGGGAGATCGTCTACCAGTCGCTGATCTCGTGTTCTCGGAGTTTGCGCCACAGGGTGGTCCGGCTGATGCCGAGGAGCTCGGCGGCTTCGGTCTTCTTGCCGTCGGCCTCGCGCAGCGCTTCGATCAGTCGCTGGCGCTCGAGTTCTCGCTCGGTCTTCGGTTCGGTCGTCTGCTTTGGTGGCGGCTCGCCGCGCAGCTCTGGGGTGAGTTCGTCGCCCGAGAGGACGTCGTCGGTACCGACCGCGAATGCATATTCAATGACATTTCGTAGCTCGCGGACATTCCCCGGCCAGTCGTAGCCATTCATCGAATCCATCGCGGCTTTCTCGATACCCGTGATCTGTCGGAAGCCCTTCTGGTTGTATTGCTCGATGAAATGCCACGTCAGCGCCTCGATGTCGCCCGTTCGCTTCCGCAGTGGGGGTAGGAAGAGAGGGACCACGCGGATGCGATACATCAGGTCTTCGCGAAAATCGCCGTTGTCTACCGCGTCGCGCAACGATTGGTGCGTCGCCGAGAGTACGCGCACGTCCACGTCGAGGGTCTCGGTGCCGCCCAACGGCACGAACTTCTGCTCCTGCAGCACCCGTAGCAGTCGAGCCTGCAGATCCAGCGGCATCTCGGCGATCTCGTCGAGGAAAATCGTGCCCTTGTCGGCGAGCTTGAAGAGCCCCTGGCGGTCACGGATGGCGCCGGTGAACGCACCTTTGACGTGGCCGAATAGCTCCGATGCGAGCAATTCCTTGGTCAACGTAGCGCAGTTCAGGGCCTTGAAGGGGCCGCTCGCGCGCGGGCTCATGTCGTGGACGCCGCGCGCGGCGAGTTCTTTACCGGTACCGGTTTCGCCACGGATGAGCACGGAAGCATCGGTGCGCGCCACCCGCTCGAGAATCTCGAAGAACTCCAGCATCTGCGGCGCCACGGTCAGCATGCCGTGGAACTCGGTGTAGTCGAGGTCGGGCTTGGTCAGGATCTCGTCGGTCATGATGTCTCGAATCTATGTGCGACGCCCGCTGCACGCAAGTTGAAACGTGTTGGGACGCCTGGAGGCGTGGAGGCAGGCTGGCAGCCTGCGGGCCAGAAAGCGTGGAGGCAGGCTGGCAGCCTGCGGGCCAGAAAGCATGGAGGCAGGCTGCCAGCCTGCACAATCCAGGTGACGAGCCAAACAGAGAATCGCCTTTGCCCGGGCCTTGCTTCAATTTATCAAAAAGCCTGCGATACCAGCGCCTTACGCCGCTAGCCCGAAGCAGCGAAACGACTTTTCTACGCAACGAATGCCCCCACCTGCCGAAAACCATATTGAGGGCGGTGGATGTCCCTCGTTTCTATACGCAAGGGGAGAGTCATGCACGATGACGAGCCAAGAGAATGGTACTCACGCGGGTATGTCCCGCACTTCGACACAGACGCGCGACCTCAGATGGTCACGTATCGGCTCGCCGATTCATTGCCGCGCCATGTTGTCGAGGAGGAACTCGGCCGCCGTGACCTTTCGTTCGAGAGACGCGTGAAGTTCGAGAAGATGCTGGACGCCGGCTACGGTAGCTGTGTGCTCCGCGATCCGAAGTGCGCGCAGATCGTGATCGATAACTGGAAATACCACGATGGGGAAAAGTACAGGCTTCTCGATTGGGTCGTGATGCCCAATCATGCCCATGTCGGTTACGACCGGCCGACCGTGCCGATGGCGGACATTACCCATAGCTGGAAGTCGTACACCGCCAACCGCATCAAGGAAGTTCTCGGGACGGCCGGAGACGGCGAGCGGCTGTGGTGTATCGAGTCTGTCGACAGATATGCTCGGGATGAGGTGCATCTGTTCAACATGCAGTCGTATATGTTCCTCAACCCGGTCAAAGCGGGGTTGGTGGACGACCCGTTTGATTGGCCGTGGTCGAGCGTGCACGAGCATGAGCACTTGCGCGAGTCGATCGAGAGGTGGTGGGCGCGGTCGAAGGAGCGGTTTTTTGATATCTGGAGGCGTTGAGGCAGGCTGGCAGCCTGCGGGCCAGGAGGCGTTGAGGCAGGCTGGCAGCCTGCGGGCCAGAAAGCATGGAGGCAGGCTGGCAGCCTGCGGGCCAGAAAGCATGGAGGCAGGCTGGCAGCCTGCGGGCCAGGAGGCGTGGAGGCAGGCTGGCAGCCTGCGGGCCAGAAAGCATGGAGGCAGGCTGGCAGCCTGCACAACCAGGCGGCGGGATAGCGAAGGCCGATGGCGCGCAGGCTGCCAGCCTGCACTCAATAACGCCTAATCCCCCTCACCCTCATCCTCCTCCTCCCCGGTCGTAATATACGTGTTCGGCGTCTCGTCATCGGGCAGCCGGCGCCGAAAGCCGTAGTCATACTGCGGGTGCTCGGGATGCGCGTCGTACGCTTCTTCCTCACCGCGGCTCGACAGGATTTCCTGCACCGCCAGGTCCGGCGTGGCGAAGAAGTGCGACTCGCCGACCTCGCCGACCAGGCCGGAGCGCCGGAAGACGTCCCGAATCTTGCCCTTCGCGGCGACGATGTAGAAGTCGACGCCGCGCTCGTGCAGCTCCTCGATCACGTCCAGGAGCATCGCCACGGAGGTGGTGTCCAGGTTGTTGACGCCGCGTGCATCGACGATCAACGCGCTGAACTGGTCTCCGTCGGAGCGGCGTTGGTCCAACAGCCTCTGCTTGACGTGTTCGGCGTTCGCGAACGTGAAAGATGCGTCGATGCGTACGATGTAGATGCCCTCGATGCTCTGAGCATCGGGGTTGCGTGCGACATCGCGGAACTCGGTCGTGCCCGGCACGTGCCCCAACTCGGCGACGTTCGGGCGACTGAGGTTGTACAGAATCACCAGGATCGAGCCGCCGATGCCCAGCAAAATGCCCTCCTGAATGCCGATGAACAGCGTGGCGAAGAGGGTGATGACCGCGACGATACCGTCGGAACGCTTCGTCTTGAGCAGGAACTGAATCTCGGGGATGTCGACCATACCGATGGTCGCCACGATGATGATCGCGGCGAGGACCGGGATCGGCAGGTAGTAGAAGATCGGGGTCAAGAACAGCAGCGTCAGTACGATGAGCACCGCTGCAACCACGTTCGCGATCGGAGTCTTTGCGCCGGCCGTCTCGTTGACCGCGCTGCGCGAGAAGCTGCCGCTGATCGGAATCGACCGCAGGAAGCTGCCCAGCAGGTTCGAGGTCCCGATGGCGATGAGCTCCTTATTCGCGTGGACCGAGTAACCGTGCTTGGCGGCGAAGACCTTGCCCAGCGACATGATGCTCATGAACTGTACGAGCGCCAGGGTCACCGCCGTGGGCAGCAGCTCCCTGATCGACTCGAAGCTCACGGTGGGTAGCATCAGTGAGGGAAGGCCGGCAGGGATATCGCCGACGACATCGACCCCCATGGCCTGCAGGTCGAGTGCCCACGAGCCGCCGACACCCATCAGGACGATGACCAGTGAGGCCGGGATCTCGGGCTTCCACTCCTGCAATCCATACAGGATTGCCATCGAGCCGAATCCGATCCCGACGGTCAAGAAGTGGACATCCTGGATCTTGAGTGCGGCATCGTAGAGGAGCACGTAGAAATGCTGGGCCTGCACGAGCTCCAGCCCCAGCAGGTTGCCGATCTGGCTGCTCGCAATGATCAGCGGCGCGGCGGTCATGAACCCGGCTATGACGGGCCTGGACAGAAAGTTGACCATGAAGCCCAGCCGGAACACACCCATCGCGATCTCGATGACGCCCGTCATCACCGCCAGGAGGATCGCCAACTCGATGTAGTGGTCGGTCCCCATCGACGCGAGGGCGCCCACGCCGGCCGCTACGATCAGCATGTCGAGGGCGACCAAGCCGACGGCCAGGTGGCGTGAGGTTCCGAGCAGCGGATAGACGAACAGCGGAACGAGCGAGGCGTATAGCCCATAGATCGCGGGCATTCCGGCCAGCAGGGCGTACGCCATCGACTGTGGAATCAGCATGACGCCGACGGTCAGCCCGGCGAAGAGATCTCCCCGGAACTTCTCCTGGTCGTACTCTCGCAGCCAGGTCGCGGCCGTAATGAATTTAGCTAATTTCTCCACGGCCCTTCTCTGGCAGTGAGGTTGGACAGGTGCATGTACAACTCGAGGACGTTTTCATCCACGCGTCCGGGCCAGTCCGGCCATGTCTGGTCGAGACGATCGACGGACGTGTCCAGCTGGTCCAGCGCGTCTGCTTGTTCTCGGAGGCGAGATTGCGCTTCACGCCACCGCTCGGCCGAATACTCGGTGCGGCGGCGCTCGAGCGACGAGCGCAGCTGACGCAAATCGGCGCGCTCGTCGGCGATAAAGTTTCGCTGGCTGCGGATGATGCTCGCGATCGAGCCAATGCGATCGCGCAGCCGCCCCCTCAGTTGTCGCAATGTATCGATTCGCTCGAGTTTTTGAAGGGTCTTCTCCCGACGCTGCGGCACGCGCTCCGCCAGTGACTCGTCCAGTCGGCCGGCGAAGGTCGGCCGACACGTCAGCTCGATGTCAGAGGACATGCGAATCGATGCCGAGGTCCCGTCGTCTTCGAGTTGATTCGGATTCCATGGCTCGTTGAGGCACGCCATGGCGACGTGTTTGAACAGGTCGAGCGGAAACGGTTCGTCGTAGAAGCTCGGCGGGGTCTGAAAAAACTCGCGACGCAAACGCTCGAACTTGTCGAGATCGCGCGTCATGATCTCGATGATGCGCTCGATGCGCTGGATGCGCTGTTCGGTTTCGGTGAGCTGCTGGCTTAGATCCGGCGGTTCTGGACCCTTCTGAGACAACCAGCAGCCGCTGATGGCGACGAATGTGCCCATCAACAACAGCATTTTGGTCGTGCGGAGCAGTGCCATGGCCGTGCTCGAGTCCCATCCCGGGAGCAGAGGAGGCATCTGGCTTCCTCTGCTCCCGGGTTGAATTCAGACATCAAGACTCGGAGTCGGTGATGACTTCCTTCGGGATACTGGGCAGCTCCTCGAGGTTCGGCATCACGATGATCTCGATGCGTCGGTTCAAGGCCTTGCCCTCGTCGGTCTCGTTGTCGGCGATCGGGTCGTGCTCACCGTAACCAGCTGCGGCGAGGAAATCGGGGTTGACGCCGCTTTCCTGGAGGAAGCGGACGACCTCGACGGCACGCGCCGTCGACAGCTCCCAATTCGACTCGAAGCGACTCGAGCTGATGGGCACGTTGTCGGTGTGGCCTGCGACGAGGAAGTCGCGCTTCTTGATCTCCTGCAAGACGTTCGCCAGCTGCTTGAGCGCTTCCTGACCGTCGTCCTTGATCTCGGTCGAGCCCGAGTCGAACAGGATATTGTTCGACAGCTCGATGACCATCTTGCCGTCGCGGATCTTCACCGACAGCTTGCCAGCTTCGACCATATTCGCCAGCTTTTTGGCGATCGCGCGGTAGCGTGCCAGGCGCTCTTCGGTGGCCTGTCGCTGCTTGCGCAGCTCTTCGAGCTCGGCCTTCGTGGCTTCGAGGGCTTCCTCGAGACCACCAGTCTCTGACTCGTACATCGAGATGGTGCCCTTGGCTTCCTCGAGTTGCTGCTCGAGACCGGCCTTGGCTTCCTCGAGCTCGGCAATGCGCTGTTCCAACTCGGCGATCTTCGCTTCGAGCTTTTCCTCGCTCTCCTTTTTCTTCTGGCGCGTCTCGGCGAGCTCCATCTTGGTGTTTTCGAGATCCTTGAGCACCGCCTGATGCTCTTCTTTGGGGATCCCGCAGCCGCTCACGAGGAGCGTCAGCAGGACAACGATCGCGGTCTTGACCGTCTTACCGTTCATCAATGCCTCCAAACTCGGGTATCAAAAGTAACAGCCACTTTGTTTTACTGAATCAATAATGCGCGGCCTGCGGACAGTGTCCCCATTGCGGCAGGGAATGTCCACCGTCGCAACTATCAAACGCTCGCCTTCGTCATGCGGGCAGGGTGCCGGCATGATCGTTCACCCCTCGATCAGCGAGTAGACCTCGTCGTGGAACGCAGTCACAAGCTTCTCCGGGTCGGGGATCAGGTTCGCATCGCCGGTGACGCCGATGCGAACCTCGCCGTCGTAGCTAAAGATGCTCAGCCCCACGCCGACGCCCTGAGACTGAGGGACCCAGAACATGATGTCGTCGATCGGCTGCCCGGTAAACGGGACCTTCGAGCGCGGGCCGGGCACGTTGGTGATGATAAAGGTGGCCTTGCCGCGGAAGAGCCCGATGATGGCGTCCTGGGCCTGGACGGGTAGGTGGCCGATCGACTGCAACGTGGCGTAGGTCACGAAGGCCTCGGGGCTCTCTTTGAGCTCACCCATGCGCCGGATGAGCTCGTCCATGCGTGCTTTGGGTTCGTCGATGCCGACGGGCAGCTCCAGAAACACCAGCCCGAAGTTGTTCCCCAGGGACGCAGTGCGCTCCTCGAGCGGTCGAAGGTTGACCGGTACGATCGAGCGCAGGTTCAGGCCGGCGACCTCTTCGCCATTGTTCTGCAGGTAGCGGCGGATTGCGCCGCTGAGAGCCGTCAGCAGGATATCGTTGAGCGTTCCACCGAGCTGTCGGGAGACGTCCTTGAGCGCATCGAGCGGCAGTCCTTCCGACCAGGCCGCGACCTTCTGGGTCGTCAACTGACCGAGCATCGATGTCTCGGTCTCCGGTGGCATGGCCAGCAGGCGACCAAGCGCTCCAGCGACCCTTCCACCCATGTCGGTAAACTGCTTCATGACCTTCGGGTCGCCCATCGCCTTGCGGCTTCCGCTGACCAGCGACGTCGTCAGGTTCAGCGCCGTCTCCCAGGGTGTGCCGAGCCCGTCCATCGCCCGCTCGAATTGGTCGCGGTCCCTGGGAAGCTGCGGCGCCTCACCGATCGGCAGCTCGATCTCGGCGCCCTCGTCGGCGAGCGCGAGCATCAGGTAGACCAGCGCGAATCCATCCGCGATGGCGTGGTGGATCTGGACGACGATCGCGCTGCCGGACTCCAGGTTGTTGATCACATAGATCTGCCAGAGCGGCTCGTCGTAGCTCAGGCCGGCTCCCATCAGATCGCCCACGAAGTCCTGCAGCGTCTCTTTGTCCGCTGGCGCCGACAGCCGGTGTTCGACGACGTGGCGCTCGTAGGAGAACGTCTCGTCGATCGCCCACTTGGCGCGCCCCGACGGCGTGTCGTGGTCGATGATCTTTTGTTGGAAGCGCACGAATGGCTCGAGATCGACCTCCAGCTTGTGGCGTAGCCGGGAGACGTCGATGGGGTCCGAGAAGTTCATCAGACCATGGATGACCATCGGGTTGTTCGGCTGGTCCATGCGAAGCCAGGCGTTGTCGACACCAGACAGCGGTTCGGGGTCAGAGCGATGGCTCATCGATCGCGTCCTCGGGTTCGGTATATGAGCGAGCAAAGCCTGAATATCGTCTCCGCAGCGATTGTGCAATTCTCTTCACAGACGTGCGCGGCTGGCGAGCGATCGTTCCCGCGTGATATTTCATTTGGCATCTCCAACGACGAGCAGACGATGGCCGATGATATGAAGAATCCCGACGCGAGCGAGTTCAATGTCGACCTGTCGCATCACTGGACGCTGGACCCGGGGGTCACGTTCATCAACCACGGGTCGTTTGGTGCGTGCCCCAAGCGCGTGTTGCACGAGCAAGATGAGCTGCGTGCGCTCGTCGAGCGCGAGCCGCTCCAGTTCATGCTCAAGGAGCTCACCCCGAAGATGAATCGGGCTCGCCACGAGCTCGCCCGGTTCGTCGGCGCTGACCCCGCCGGTGTCGCGTTCGTCGACAACGCCACGACCGGCGTCAATACGGTGCTGCGCTCGCTCGAGTTCGGTCCGGAGGACGAGATTCTGGTCACCAGTCACGGCTATCCGGCGTGCAACAATGCCGTCGACTTCGTGGCGAGGCGAAGCGGGGCACAGGTCGCGGTCGCTCAGTTGCCATTTCCCCTCGAGAGCCCACAGCAGGTGCTCGACGCGATCCTCGAGGCGGTGACCGACCGCACCAGCCTGGCGTTGGTCGACCATATCACCAGCTCGACCGGCCTGGTGCTGCCCATTGAAGCGATCGTCGAGGCCCTGGACGAGCGCGGCGTCGAAACCCTGGTCGACGGTGCCCACGCCCCGGGCATGGTCGACCTGGATATCAGCTCCATCGGCGCGACCTACTACACCGGCAACTGCCACAAGTGGTTGTGTGCGCCCAAGGGCGCCGCCTTCTTGTGGGTCTGCCCCGAGCGGCGCGCCGATATCCGCCCGCTGACCATCAGCCACGGCGCCTCGGCGCCCACCGACGAGCGCTCGCGCTACCTCCATGAGTTCGACTGGACGGGGACACAGGATTTTACCCCGTATCTGTGCGTGCCGAGGTGCATCGGCTTTCTCAAGGCCCTGGTCCCCGGTGGCTGGCCGGGCATCCGGGAACGAAATCGCAACCTGGCGCTCGAGGCGCGGGATATGTTGTGCGACCTGCTGGAGGTCGAGCCACCGGCGCCCGACGAGATGATCGGCATGATCGCCTCGGTGCCCTTGCCGGACTTCGAGGGCGACGAGATACCGTCGATGGGCGCCGATCCGCTCCAGACGAAGCTGTTCACCGAGGCCAATATCGAGGTCCAGATCTTCCCGTATCCCCAGTACCCCGGCCGCGTCATTCGCATCTCAGCGCAACTGTACAACGACCGCTCCGACTACGAACATCTCTGCGACGCGCTCGGCAAAGCCCTGGCCGGCGAGCCATTGCGTGAGGATGGGGAGTTGCCTGTGTATTAGGGGGAGTGGGAGAGTGGGAGATGTGGGAGAGTGGGGCATTGATTGTCATTCCCAGCGCCGAATGAAGCAACCAATGACCTTCTCCCCTACATCTCCTACATCTCCCACTCCCCCTAACTCCCACCCCGCACACGTTCCAAGCGTGTCATTTACCGAGCCGTGACTACGTTGCCCGCCGTGTTTGATTCTGACGACAACGAAGCTTTCGATCTGAAGCGCCTACTCGGGTTGATCAAGCCCCACTGGAAGGGGCTGACGGTCGCGACCATTTCCCTGTTGTTCGGGTCTGGCATTGCTCTGCTCTATCCGCAGGCCGCGCGTATCGCCATCGACGATATCATCGCCGAGGGCGCGGTCGGCGATCTCAAGATGATCGGGCTGGGGTTGCTCGGGCTGTTCGTGGTCCAGTCGATCTTCGTGAGCCTTCGCTATTATCTGTTCACGGTCATCGGCGATCGCATCGTCACCGACCTGCGAAAACGCCTGTTTTCGTCGATCCTGGCCCAGGAAATGGGCTTCTTCGACGACAATCGAACCGGCGAGCTGACCAGCCGGCTGACTTCGGACACCCAGGCGCTGCAGAGTGCGGTGACGACCAATGTTTCGATGTCGCTTCGCTACGGCGTGCAGGCCATCGGTGGCGTCATCGTCCTGTTCTTTACCTCGCTGAAGCTCTCGCTTGTGATGATCGTGGCCGTCCCCACGGTCATCGGCATCGCGGTCTACTACGGCCGCGTGCTCCGAAAAATCTCGCGCGACGTCCAGGACGCCATTGCGGACTCGACCTCGGTCGCCGAGGAGAGCGTCGGCGGCATCCGCACGGTGCGCAGCTTCGCCCGTGAGCTCTACGAGAACGCGCGCTACGACAAAGAGGTCGAACGTTCCTTCGACCACGCCAAAAAGCGCGCCACGCTCGGTGCGTTCTTTGGCGGCGGCATCTCGTTTCTGGGCTACGCGACCATCGCGGTCATCCTGTGGTTCGGCAGCTCGATGGTCATCGAGGGCGCGATGACGCCCGGCGAGCTGACCGCGTACATCCTGTACACGCTGTTCGTGGCGTTCGCGCTCGGCGTGCTCTCCGGGCTGTGGACCGACTTCATGAAGGCGGTGGGTGCGGGCGAGCGGGTGTTCCAGCTCATCGACCGGCTACCGCAGCTCGACGTCAAAGACGACGCGTTGCGCGAGCCACCCGAAGTCGGCCACGTCGCTCTCGAAGATGTCACGTTCAAGTATCCCACAAGGCCGACCATCAAGGCGCTCGACGACGTCTCGTTCGAGGTGCGGCCCGGCGAGAAAGTCGCGCTCGTCGGGCCGTCCGGCTCGGGTAAATCCACCATCGCCAACCTGCTCGCCCGCTTCTACGACCCGCAGGAAGGCGCGCTGAAGATCGACGGCGTCGACGTGCGTGATTACGATCCAGACACGCTGCGCTCCGCGATCGGCATGGTCTCGCAGGAGCCGGTGCTGTTCTCCGGCACGGTCCGCGACAATGTCCAGTACGGAAGCCTCGGTGCGACCGAGGACGAGATTATCTCGGCGCTCGAAAAGGCTCATGCGTGGGGCTTCGTGTCCGAGTTCCCCGAGGGTCTCGACGCGGTCATCGGCGAACGAGGCGTGCGGCTGAGCGGCGGCCAGAAGCAGCGCGTCGCGATCGCCCGGGCTATCCTCAAGGACCCGAAGATCCTGGTGCTCGACGAGGCCACATCGGCGCTCGACGTCGAGAGCGAGAAGCTGGTGCAGGTCGCGCTCGAGGCCCTGATGGAGGGGCGAACCACGCTGATCATCGCCCACCGGCTGTCGACTATCGCCAACGCCGACCGCGTCGTCGTCCTGGACCGCGGCCGCGTGGTCGAGCAGGGCACCCATCAGGAGCTGATGGGCTCCGAGAAGATGTACCATCGGCTCGTGGAGTCGCAGCAGATTTTACAAGTATCTTAGGGGGAATGGGAGATGTGGGGGATGTAGGAGAGTGGGTAATCGTTTATGTGATGCGTGCCTCTGGCGCGCATCGTTTCCGCTAAATACGAAGCTAAAGATATGTCCAAAAAACGCGCATTCATCGCCGGCGCCACCGGCTACACCGGCCAAGCCCTCGTCCGCGACCTCATCTCACGGGGGATCGAGACCTACGCCCACATCCGCCCGGGCTCGCCGAGCCTCCCGGAGGCCAGGCAGATGTTCATGAACAAGCGTGCAATGGTGGACCCGACGCCCTGGAAACCGGCCGCCATGGAGCAGACGCTCGGGCAGATCCAACCCACCCACGTGTTCTTCGTCATCGGCACGACCAAAAAGCGGATGCGCCAGGACGAGGGCGACAACTCCTACGAAGCGGTGGACTACGGCCTCGCTAAGATGCTCGTGGACGCCGCGAAGGTCTGCGAGTCGAAGCCGGTCTTCGTGTATCTGTCGGCGCAGGGAACGTCCGAAGGTGCGTCCACGGCGTACTACCGGGCGCGGTGGAAGGCCGAAGAAGCCGTGCGCGAGAGCGGGTTGCCGTACGTGATCGCGCGGCCCGGTTTCATCTCGGGCGGCGACCGCGAGGAATCGCGGCCGATGGAGCGCTTCGGCAGCGCCGTGGCGACCGCGGCTGCGTCGGCGCTGGGCCTCGTCGGAGCGGAGAAGCTCGAAGACAAATTGCGCCCCCGCGACGCCGACGAGATGGCCCGCCAACTCGCCGAGGCCGCGTTGGACCCGGCGTGTCATGGGGAGACGCTGGAGTCGCAGGATTTGTGGGAGTTGGGGTGAGGGAGGGTTCCGCAGGGAGTTCAGGGGCCGCACGCCCCTCACCGCGCCAAGGCGCGGAGCTCCCCCACGGGGGAGCGGTCGCTTTGCCTCACCGCCACGCTTCAGGTTCTCGGTTCAGGATCCGCAACTTCTTCCAAGTGGCGTGTCGTGGTGAACCAGAAGCGGTCCGGCAGAGCTAGACGACCCTTCCCCGATTCGGGGAAGTACCCGAGCGGCCCACTCAATCCGGATTGGGCGTCGGCAAGACGGAAGCGATCAGCACCTGCCGCGTTGTCATGCCGCGGCTCTCTGGGCGGGTTGCCATCTGCGTTGGCGCTGCGCTGATTTGAGCCATTCGTCTATCCTCGCTACGCGAGCCTCGGGCGGCGAAAACGGCGACGAGATCGAGACCGAGCAAGAGACCCAGACCGAGATCGAGACCGAGAACGAAACCGAGACCGAAACCGAGATCGAAACCGAGATCGAGACCGAGCAAGAGACCGAGCAAGAGACCGAGAACGAGACCGAGAACGAGACCGAGACCGAGACCGAGACCGAGACCGAGACCGAGACCGAGACCGAGACCGAGACCGAGACCGA
>JBNJFZ010000112.1:0-18267 GCA_051747295.1 Myxococcota bacterium | reverse complement strand
GCTGCAGGTCTGGCGTCGTCTCGAGCAGGCGCTTGGTCACAAACCCACTCCCCGCACCGATTTCGACAGCGGTCCGCGGAGCGGCGCCCCCGAGTTTGTCCAGGGCCCGCGCCAGCACCAGCGTGTCGATCGAGGGCCCCCAGACGCCCGGATACTTGTCCTGAACGAACACCAACCGGGTACCATCGTACTCGGTGATGCGCTCACCGCTGCCGAAGAGCGCGAAGACCGTATCCCGCAGGACCGGGTCCTCCTCGCCGAGCGCCGCGATGCGATGACTATCGGTGACCAGCACCGGCTGCTCGAACGACGTTACGTACATCGACTTGTCGCGCGGATAGCTATGGACGCGCTCACCCTGCTCGTCGCGATCCATGCCCATGATCGAGGCGAGCTCGGTGCCGTTGGCATGGATATCGAGGCGGCTGAGGTCGCGGTCGAAGCTCAGAATCATGACGTGTGCTCCTGGCGTGTTTCAGTGGGGTTGGTGATGGTCAAAGCCGGTAAAACAGCCTGTCAGAGGTGAGTCGGGATGGCCCGGATGCGCTTTCGCACGACTTGGCCGACGTGTTGGACGGCATGTGACTGCCCGATCTGGTCGTGGAGCGTGTCGCAGGCACGTTCGAAGCAGTCTTCCGCGGTCTCCAAAATGCGCCGGAGTTCTCGCATAACCAATCGAGGCCGCACGCTGATTTCTTCGGCAAATGCCTTCCAATTCTCTTGGAGTATCCGATCCGAGTCACGCGTGCCACCAACTGAAAACGCCATTCTCGAATCCAGCCGAGGATAGGCACGCGTGCAAACGAGGTCGTAAAACGGGGCGAGATGCGGCCGACCGACGTCGTATACGAGCGAAAGGTTTTTGGCGTGGCCGTCAGCATTGCCGGCGACCGCGCAGAAGAGGACCCACCGCAACAGCTCCAGCACATCCCTCGCTGGCTGCGCTGATAGTCGCCGAATCTGCCCGGCGACTTCGGCCAGAGTCGGGCCACCATCGGATTCGTATTTCCGGGACGGCAAGACTCCGAGTACCTGACAGAAGTCTTCCTGATGGATGCGTGACACTTCCTGGCTTGCTGTCCCCCGATCGTAGCGCTCGACGACCAACATCGGCGGATCGGTTCGTGAATCTAGCCGAGAGTGAACGACATCGAGGCCCAATTCAGCAGCAAAACGTGTCGTGAGAAATTCGTTGGCTGCCAGATGCGGAAATCGAGGCGAGTCGAACTTCAAGATATGGGTGCTCGCCTCGTCCGAGCCGGGCAGCGCATAGCCGTCGTCCGTGCGAACGACTGTCGCCTTGTGTTGGGCCCCCGCAAGAGAGAGACGAGGTGCGCGCTGGAGATCCTGGGGAAATGCAGGCTCGCCCGAGGCCCACTCGGCGAGCTCGGAATCAGTAATGGGTCTGCGGGCTCGGTCGGCGTCTGACTGGGCCTCATCCGGCACGAACCGCAGCGCACCGGCAGTATCGCCGCCGAGCGCGCTGAGTAGAGCGACATCGTTTCCCGGACTTACACCGAGCCGATCGCAGATGGCTTCGCGTGCGCTCCCCTCAGGCAACAGGTTTGCGAAAAACGCATGAGCGCGAGCTGAGGGCCACGCTGATGAGCGTAGCGGGAGGTTTGCACTAATCGGAAACGCATCGGCTCGATCCAGCCACGTTACCTCATACTGGAACGCAAATTCGTCTCGGTGTTCGTCGGGAATCGCACGGCCGACGACGTCCCCCTGGTATTGTACTCGTAGGATAGTCATGTCGCTCCTCGCTTTTCCTCGGAGCGCGTCGGTGTAGTCCAACCCCGTTTTCGCAACACGAGATCGAAGCCGAGATTCTCGAGCACGATCAATACGAGACCGACCTCCGCCGTTTCCTTGCCACGCTCCAGCTCGGACAAGAATCGTACACCGATACCCACCAGGTCGGCGAATTCCCGCTGCGTGAGCCCCTGGGACTTACGCTCGGCTCGTATCGCCTTCCCAATGTCCCGAATGTTGCTGATCTCGACACTGTTTGTACTGTCGGACATAAGCCACCTCTAATTCACCCGTACGGGAAAACAATCACCAATGAGTGCAGCGTACTGATATATTTTCCCGCTCGGTAAAACTAGTGAGCATTTTGAGGTTTGTCCAGGATGATATTCCCGAACGGTAAAAAAGGGCCTATACGGCAGCCGCCCGCCAAAAAGATCCCGCTCGGGAAAATATCGATGGTACTCCGCAACCTCAACACGACAGACACGTTGCAGTGATTCTGCTAATCTCAGCGCTCGTCACCTCAGTTGCGGAAGAAGCCGTATGAATCGCCTCCGTCTATTGCTGTTTCTATCCGTACTCGTCGTCATCGGATGTTCCTCCGACACGGATCACTCATCCGCCGACGCCGAAACGATGGACGTCAGCGATGCCCGAAAGGCTGACACGACCGATATCAGTGAGGCTGACACCACCGACACTTCCAGCGACGCAACGCAAGACAGCCTCTCAACCGACACCACAGTGCCCGCCCCCACGCTCGCCGAGCATATCGCGATCGACTCCATCCGCGCCTACCAATCGGTTGAGACCACGCTGGTATCTGATGGTGCGGCGCTCGAGCCCGACATCCCGCTCGTGGCCGGACGAGATACGCTCGTCCAGGTAGGCGTCGAGGTCAGCAACGCCTGGCAGGTGGCCGAAATCACCGCCGAGATGGTGTTGACTGACACCGATGACAGCACGAACACGGTCCTGAAAGACACGCGTCAAATCCGGGGTTCATCCACACAAGGCGACCGTTCGACGCTATTTCAGTTCGTCGTCGACGGCGATTTACTGACACCGACAACGTCAGTTGGGGTGCGGCTTCTGGGCGAAGGTAGCATCACGACCGACAGTGCGACCGAGTCGTCGGCACGCTGGCCCCGCGATGGGACAACCAACTCTATTGGGGCGACCGACGAGACTGGAACGCTCCGCCTCGTGCTGGTGCCGTTTCGCTACAATACCGACGGCTCCGGGCGGATGCCCGACACCAGTAATGAGCAACTCGCGATCATCGAAGACGCGCTCCGTGCGCTCTACCCGGCCGTAAGGCTTCGACTCGAGGTACGCGAGCCGGCCGACTGGAGCGGATATGCCGACTTCGGCGACCTGAACCGCGAGCTGCGGGACCTCAAGCGCCAGGATGGCGCCACATTTGCCTATTACTACGGGATGATTCGCCCCGCTGAGACCTTCGCCGATTATTGTAGCGGCACCTGCACGACCGGACAGAGCTTCACGGTTTCCAGCGCCGAGGCGACCAGCTACCGAGTCGGCAGCGGCGTCGGTTTCTCGGGGGAGCGATGGGCGTGGACGCTCATTCACGAGCTCGGCCACATGCATGGGCGCGGGCACGCTCCGTGCGACGTCTCCTGGTGGAGCGACGATGACAACTATCCACACAGCGGCGGCATCATCGGAGTGAACGCCTGGGACGGGCTCAACGACCGCCTGCTCGGTCCCAACGACGCGACCGACTTTATGGGTTACTGCGACAACCTCTGGGTGTCGGACTACACCTACATGGGCATATTCGACCGCATGGCAATGGCGAACGCGCTGCAGGAGCCGATGTCGCTGGCGCCGAAACAAACGTGGCGCTACGTCAACTGGAGCGACCGCGACCAGCCGGCCTGGGGTCGAAGCACGCACGAGCGCACGCCCTATTCGGGCGAATGGGCCACCGTCGTCTTTGTCGACGAAGACGGTCGACAGATAGCCGAACGGCGGGCGCCATACGTGCGATATGCGCACGGCGGCGGCCGCTCGGTGCTGGTGCCACTCGGCCCAGCGACGGCGACGCAGGTCCGCATCGAGACCACCGAACGCACCTTCCAGCTCGCCGCGCGATGAGACGCCCGTCAGCCATAAGGTCGCCCGCCTTGTCCTGAACGACATTTTCCCCGACCCTCGGCGAGTCAAATGGATCTTTGCCCTGGAGCCGAACTTTGCTGACCGTCCACCACCTCAACAACTCCCGTTCCCAGCGTATCTTGTGGCTCCTCGAGGAGCTCGAGGTCGACTATAAAATCGAGAAGTACCAGCGCAATCCCAAGACGATGCTCGCCCCGGACGAGCTCTACGAGGTGCATCCGCTCGGCAAATCACCGGTCATCACACACGACGGACATACGGTCGCCGAGTCGGGCGCGATCATCGAGTATATCCTGGATGCATTTGACGAAGGTCAATTGCGGCCGGAGCGCGACAGTGCGGAGTTCCTCGAGTATCGATACTGGCTTCATTATGCCGAGGGGTCGGCGATGACGTGGTTCCTGCTCTACCTCGTCTTCGATCGCCTCCCAGAGGAAGCGCCCTGGCTCGCTCGACCCCTGGTGGGCGCGATCGCCAGGCAGGTCAAAGGCGAGTTCGTCAATCCCCGGATCAAAGAGCATATGGACTTCTGGGAGGAGACCCTCGCCGAGCGCGACTACTTCGCTGGCGAGGCGTTCACCGCGGCCGACATTCAGATGAGCTTTGTGCTCCAGGCATCCCTGGTGCGCGGCGGCTCGAAGGCCAGCTATCCGCATATTGCGGCACTCGTCGATACGCTGGAGGCGCGGCCAGCCTATCAGCGCGCCATCGAGCGCGGCGGCGAATTCTCACTGGGAACCTGACTCGCCTTATATCTCGGCGACCGGCCGGACCGTCCAGATCTCGCGGCCCGTCTTGAGCAGCTTCTTGTCGATCTCGACTTCCGCGCCCTCGTGCATGGCCTGCTCGTGGATTTCGGCCTCGTCGGCGGCATCTCCGTCGCAAAACCCGATCGGTCGATTCGACTGGGGCGACTTGATCATGACCTGAAAATCGCCGTGTTCCCACTTCGTCTGCGTCTCGTTGCTGTGCGGCTCGATCGCCATGTCGACCTCCAAAATCAATTGCGAATGTCCAACGCTCGCCTATATCTTGGACATACTGAACAGATCTTCAAGCACCTGGACTCACTGACATGCCAAAAACCTGGGACGCCATCATCATCGGGGGCGGCGCTGCCGGCTACTTCGGCGCCATCCACTGCGCCCAAGCCGGTGCTGGACAGCTCGACGTGCTCATCCTCGAGAAATCATCGCGGGTGTTGCAAAAAGTAAAAATCTCCGGCGGCGGTCGCTGCAACGTGACCCACGACTGCCTCGACCCCAAGCGCATGGCGTCGCACTACCCGCGCGGTAATAAGGCGCTCATCGGGCCCCTGCACCGCTTTGGTGTGCGCGACACCATCCACTGGTTCACGCATCGCGGCGTCGAGCTCAAGACCGAACCCGACGGTCGGATGTTCCCGACCACCGATGACTCCCAGACCATCATCGACTGCTTGCGCGACGCGGCGGATGCTGCCGGCGTCGGGCTTCGCACGCGCGCAGCGGTCCGGAGCATCGAGCGAGCCGACGGCGAATTCGAGCTGGCGCTGCACAACGGCGAGCATCTGCGGGCCCGCCGTATCCTGGTCGCGACCGGCGGAGCGCGCGTCGCTGGCTCCGCCCGGCTCGCCGAGAACCTCGGTCACGAGCTCGTACCGGCGGTCCCGTCACTATTTACGTTCAATATCGACGACCCGCGCATCGACGGCCTGCAGGGCCTGTCGGTCGACCCCGCCCGAGTCAGCGTGCGCGGCGAGGACCTGACCGACGACGGCCCGCTGCTGATCACGCACTGGGGCATGAGCGGCCCGGCCGTGCTCAAGCTCTCGGCCTGGGGCGCCCGCGAGCTCCACGCCCGCCACTACGACTTCACCATCGAGGTCAACTGGCTCCCCGGCGTCGACGTCGAGCAGCGCTTCCACGAGCTTCGAAGCGACTGGGGCAAGCGCCAGATCGTCACCCACTCGCCCTTCGATCCCATCCCAATGCGACTGTGGGAGCGGCTGGTCGAGCAAACGGACATCGACGCGCGATGTCGGTGGGCCGAGTTTCCGAAGGCCTCCAGCCAGAAGCTCGCTGTTCAACTCACCGCCGGTGCATTCCACGTCACGGGCAAGAGCACCTACAAGGACGAGTTTGTGACCTGCGGCGGCGTGGCGACCGACGACGTCGATATGCGCACGATGGAGAGCCGCGAGACTCCCGGCGCCCACTTTGCCGGCGAACTGCTCGACATCGACGGCGTCACCGGCGGCTTCAACTTCCAGAACGCGTGGACCACCGGCTTCCTCGCTGGTCAGGCGATGGCAGACGCGCTGACATAGCCCGGATTCAGCCCGCGAGGCGTCGCAGCACGGGTTATGGCTCGTCGAGACGATGGGAGGAGATTACACTTGGTATGTCGTGTGCATATTTAAAGCCGTAGTCGACACTCACTGCTTTACTCACAAGGAGAAAGCCTATGTGGCACGACATGGACTGGCATGGTTGGGGAGGACATATGTTCGGCTGGTGGGGACTTATCATTATGTTCCTCTTTATCGTGGCCCTCGCCGTCGTCGTCCTGCGATCCGGCGGTGACAACGGGCGCGCGGCCCAACCCCTCGACGAGCCCGATAGCCCGATGGATATCCTCGAGAAGCGTTACGCGAGCGGCGAGATCGATCGGGAAGAGTACGAGCAGAAAAAGAGGGACCTGGAGTCGTAAATCTGGAGACGAAACCGGCCGGCACCCTGTGGACAATTGCCCATGCCTGTCGGGGAAAATCCTGCAACCAGGGAGCACCTGCTATGACCGCCTCACCCGATGATGCGTCTGCTCGAAGAGATCTGCAGCGACCGGACGACGAGACCGCTCTGATCAAGCACCGCTACGACCGAGTCGCCCCGGTCTACGACGCGCTCGAGTGGGTCGTCGAGAAGGTCGGCTTTTCGCGCTGGCGCCCCAGGCTCTGGGAGCGTGCCGAAGGCGAGCGCATACTCGAAGTCGGGGTGGGGACCGGAAAGAATATGGCGCACTACCCGGACGGTCGCGACATCACCGCCCTCGATATCTCGCCGGCGATGCTCGAGCGTGCGCGGCGTCGCGCAGACCGGCACGGCGTCGACGTCGATCTCGTCGAAGGCGATGCGCAGGACCTGCCGTTCGAGGACGACACCTTCGATTCCGCGGTGCACACGTTCGTTTTCTGCTCCGTCCCGGACCCGGTCCAGGGGCTCAGAGAACTGAATCGCGTCGTCAAACCCGGCGGGCAGCTGTTGATGCTCGAGCACGTCCTCAGCGACAAATCCATTCTCCGGCCGCTGATGCGCTGGTTCGACTTCCTCCCGTATCATGTCTGGGGGGCGCATATTGACCGAGAGACGGTCGAGAACACCCGCGAGGCGGGATTCGTCGACGTAAAGGCCGAGAACCTGGCGCTCGATGTGGTCAAGATGATCGAGGCCCGTGCCTCATCGGAGTAGGCGATTCGGTGCTACCAGCGCCTCCCGATACGGTATTTTCCGGCACGTTCGACGCATTTTTGTATTGCGCAACGGCACTTGCGCGCTGTCTGAAATGAGATAGTTTCGGGGCATTGAAGCTTATCGCGCGCTCCTGGCGCAAGACCACTCGAGCCCTCTCTTCTATGATCGGCGAGTCGAGCATAACCTGCGGTGCGTTCTCGCTGGCACAGATCATTGGCGAAGGCGGGATGGCGCAGGTATGGCGAGGCATCCACCGGGACAGCGGCGTATCGGTCGCCATCAAGGTCATCACCGGATCGCGCGCCTCGAACGCCGAATACCAGCGCCGATTTCGCCAGGAAGTCCAGGCCGTCGCCGGCCTCAACCACCCCGGCATCGTCACGGTCTTCGACTACGGAAATATCAGCGAAGCCGCGTCGATAGCCAGCGACGGACAGCTCGTCGAGGGTAGCCCGTTCCTGGCCATGGAATATGCGTCTTCCGGGAGCCTCCGCGAGGCGTCGCCGGCGAGCTGGGGCGAGCTACAGCGGCTGCTGCTGCAGTTATTGGATGCGCTGGCATTTGCTCACGCCCGCGGCATCATCCACCGCGACATCAAGCCCGATAACATTCTGTGCTTCGAACAATCCGAGTCAGGGTACGGGCGCAAGCTCACCGATTTCGGCATTGCATCGGCGCTCGGCGTCGAGTCCGTCACCAAGTCGGGACGATTCGACGGCGTGTCCGCCGGTACGCCCCACTACATATCTCCGGAACAGCTCATGGGTCACTGGCGCGATCTCGGGCCATGGACGGACCTCTACTCGTTGGGCTGCATGGCCTGGGAGTTGGTCTGCCGCGAGAAGCCGTTCCGCAAGGAAAACCCCATCGCCCTCGGTACGCAACACCTGCGCGAGCCGCTGCCCGAGCTCGAGCCCACATTCCCGGTTCCGGCCGCCCTGGACGCCTACCTCCGCAAAATGGCTGCGAAGGCCCCCGAGGACCGCTTCGAGTGCGCTGCCGACGCCATCGATGCGCTGCTGGCGGTGGGAGCCGAGTTCGACGACCAGCCGGTCGATCCGGCGTCCGACCCGGTCGAGGCCGAGCCCACCGTCAGTTTCGCCGAGTCGCCTACATGGGGTGATGTCGGGGTCGCCGGCACCTTGTCGGAGACGATATCAGACGAGGAATGGCACGGGCTCGGCGATGCGCCCACAGCCGCAGACGACGAGGCTGACGAGACTGCAGACACCTACTCCTACTCGCCGCCACCAGCGATGCCCGAGACCTGGAGGGTCGAGCGCCCGTCGACCGACGCACACCTCGTCGGCGCTGGCCTCGGCCTGTTCGGGCTTCGCGCCATCCCGTTTGTGGGGCGCGAGGCCGAACGTGACAGTGTCTGGCGTGCGCTGTCGGAGGTTGTGGAGACCGAGACACCGCGCGCCGTTGTGATTCGCGGCCCGTCCGGCACCGGCAAGACGCGACTCGCGGAGTGGTTGGCCTACCGAGCTGTCGAGGTCGGTGCCGCGACACACCTGAGGGTGCCGCACAGCCGAAAAGGCGGCGCATCTGAGGGGATCTCGAGGCTGCTGGACAGCTGCTTTGCGAGCTGGAACCTGGACCGCAATCGCACTCTGACCCGGGTCAAAGAGTGCCTCGCAGAGGAGTCTGCTGACGCGCCGGCCTCCGAAAAACAACTCGAGGAAGAGGCGCGCGCGCTCACCGAGCTACTGCGACCTGCCGCCGACGACGAGGTCCCCCGAGATGCCCGCTATCACTTCGCTTCTCCGGTAGAACGCTACACCCTCGTGGAGCGCCAACTCGCGAGACTCACCACCACGCGGCCCCTGGTGATATGGGTCGACGACGTGCAGTGGGGGCTCGAAGCACTCGGGCTCGTCGAGCATCTACTCGACGCGCCCACATCGCCGCCCGCTTTATGTCTTCTGACCGTGCGCACCGACGCGCTCGAGCCGCGCCCGGCCGAGCGGCTCGAGGCGTTCACTGACCGTCGAAACGTGCGCCAGTTGGAGCTCGAGGCCCTGGATGAGGCCGAACACGCCGAGTTTATCGACAGGCTCCTCGGGCTCGAAGACACGCTGGCCGAACAAGTGAGGAACCGCACGCAGGGGAATCCGCTATTTGCCGTTCAACTCATCGGAGACTGGGTTTCGAGCGGCCAACTGGAGGTTGGCCTGAGTGGTTTTCGGCTCGGCAAGGACGCGCCCAGAAGGCTGCCCGACGATATACACGAGGTCTGGCGACGACGCACCGAGCGCGTCCTCGACCAGATGCCGGCCGACGAGCGCGAAGCGATGCTGCTCTCACTGGAGTTGGCGGCGACGTTCGGCCAGCACGTGGACTGGCGAGAGTGGGAACACGCCTGCGAGGCAGCATCGATGTCCCTGGCACCACAATTACTCGACGTGCTGGTCGACCACGGCCTCATCCAGCGCGATCGCGCGGGCATCTCCTTCACCCACGCCATGCTCAGCGAGAGCCTGCAGCAACGAGCGCGCGATGAGGGGCGCTCGAGCGACCTGCATCGACGATGCGCAAGCACGCTCTGGGAACTCTATGGCGACCGCAGCGTCGAGGCGGCGAGCCGGCGCGCGTCACACCTCGAGTCGGCGGGGGACCGTGAGGCCGCGCTGGATCCGCTCAAAGCGGCCGCCATTCAGGCGCGCAAGCTGGGCGACTACGGCCGAGCCGAGCAGTTGCTGGACCGACGAACTGACCTGCTGGACGCGCTGAAACTCGACAAGCGAGACCGGCGACGCGTCCAGAATTGGTGGATGCGCGGCAAGCTCTATGTCTCGATGGGCCGACGCGATGACGCTGCGATGCTCGCCGGCCGCACTCTGGCGGTGTGCAGCGGGAAGGATTGGCCGCTGGAGACCGGACACGCGCGTGCCATCGAGTCGATGGTGCTGCGCGAGGAGCGCGACTTCGAGGGCAGCCATCGCGCGCTCCACGAGGCTCGAGAGAACTTCGCGAATGCCGATGTGCCGCTACAGCTAGCTGAGTGCGTCTACGACCGAGGCGAGCTCGCCGCCCTCCAGGGTGAATACGCGGTTGCTCGGAGCTACTACGAACAGGCCATCCAGCGATTCTCGCAGCTCGGCGATCCGGTGCGTCAAGCCGCAGTCATGAGTCACCTCGGATATTGCTGGACGGCCGAGGGCGAATACGACGAGGCGCGCGAGGTGACCGAGCGCGCGCTGGAGCTGGCCGTGGACGCTGGCGCCCGACATCCGCAGGCAGTCTGCTGGACGCACCTGGGCGAAATCGCGCGCTTCGAAGATGACTGGAGCGAGGCGCGCACCTGCTACGAGCGCGCCGTCGAGATGAACCGCGCGTGCGGCTCCAAGAACCTGTACGTCAGCCGCTTCAACCTCGCCCTGGTCCAGGTGGCTACTGATGAGTTTTCCGAGGCCCGCGAGGCGTTCGCAGACCTGCACGAAAACGCCGAAGCCTACGGATTGGAGACGGTACGCATCCTGATGGATCTGGGGCTGGCCGCATGCGCGGCCGGTCTCGGTGACTGGTCCGCGTGGGATGACAGACTCGAACAGATCGAAGCCCGCCTGAAAACAGGCGACTTCCTTGAGCCCGATATCCCGTGGCTCGCCGAGCGGGCTGCCCGACTCGCCGTCCGCCACGGGCACGGCTCCCGCGCAGCACGCGCGGCCCAGATCGCCGTCGACCACTGGCGAAAAGTCGGCGAGGATGAGCGGGCCGAAGAAGTCGCGTCGCTACTGGACGAATGAAGGCCGGGCGAGCTCCCCGACAGACGCTTGCGACGCGCGCCGAGCATCAACGCCGCCTCAGACGGCATCGAAGGCAGCTCGCCACGCCTGATCCGGATCGAGTGGACATTTACGGACTCGACGCGAAGTCGGGATCGAGGATGCACGGGGCCTCGTGCGTGGGGCAGGAGCGCGCCGACTCCATGACGGCGCTGGTGCAGCAGCTCTCGGCTCCGCCGGGACGCCCGCCACAGCCCGAACCACCGCACGTGCCGCATGATGACGCGCAGCACACCAACCCATTTTCGATGCCGTTCGAGCAAGCCGAGTCTCCGTTGGCAGCGCTCGCCGCGCCGAGCGCCCCCTCGCCGCTCCATCCCAGAAGGAGGCCCCAGATGCGGCCGTTGCGCTGTTCGGGAATCGTCACGGCCTCGACGGCCGCCGCCCCGAGTCGGTCCTCGAGTTGCTGGAGGTAGAGGCTGCGTGGCTCGACCGGGTCGTTGTAGGACTCCCACCAGCCGAGCGGCTCTTCGGTCGTCCACTGCCCCTCCTGCTGAAAGCCCATCGAGCCGACCACCCAGTTCATCGCTGCATGTGGCGCGAAGGACCGAAGCCCCTCGGCGATGGAGTTCCAGAAGAGCACCTGCGCCCCGGACCAGCCGTGACCGCTCCCGGAGTCCTGGCGGTTTTCGACGTGAAGCTCGTAGCTGCGGACGTTGTCGAAGAGAAGCCCCGTCGACCAGCGATGGTGTGGGCCGTCGTCGTTGCTGCTCTGACGGGAGTAACAGTCGAGCCAGACGTTGGGCCCGGGCGTTCGGGAGCCAGCGACGAAGTCGTGGCGAGCCTGCTCGCTGTAGCAGCGCTGGAAGAGCACGCCTGTGGCGTCGTCGACGTTGAACGAGTAGCGGCGACCGCCGGTCACGCGCGAGACCGGCTCGAGCATCGCGCTGTCCTGGACGGTGACGAAGCTCGACTCGCGCTCGACGCTGACGGCTGCGTAGCCAAAGTGAACCGCAGTGACACCGTCGACCCAGCTATTGGACACGCCGCGCATGCGAACGGCCTTCCAGCCATGTTGTTCGTCCTCGTTGCCGTTGTATTCGGAGACCAGGCGCAGGTCCTCGACGCCAATGTTGTCTGCGCGCGAGGTGGTATCTGCGACGAAAACCTCACCGCCGCCGTACGCGTCTTCGATGGTGTCGACGAGCGGAACGTCGATCGCCACTCGATTACCCTCCAGGTCGACCACGTTGCGCTCGAACGTGATCTCGTAGCCGCCGGGCGACCAACCCCACTGGTCCATGCCGAGATCGTCGATCCATGTCTGATTTGGGGTTCGGACGACGCCGATGGTGTCTCCGACCGCCAACTCGGACGCGGATTCAACCTCGAACGTGGTCGCGCCGACTGGTACATAGCCCGTGGCGATGCGGGTCGTCGTGCCGTCGACAGTGCCAAAGCCGCCACCGTCGATCGAAATCAGGTCGTGCTGTTCGGCTCGGGTGGCCAGGATGGTCGTTCCGTCGGCGCCCTGCCCCTGTCCGCGCAGGACTACGCCGCTCGCCGAGATCTCGAGCGTGCCATCGACTTCGAACGTCCCGGCCTCGAGGACGACGGCACCACGAAAGCCGTCGGCGTCGGAGTCGATCGCGCTGACCTGGTCGATGGCGTCCTGAATGCGTTGCCGGTCGTCGCCGTCGCCGGGAGCGACCGTCGTGGCCTCGGGCACGTCGGGCAAGACAACGCCGCCCTTCATATAGCCGGCGAACGAGAAGTCCGGCAGCCGATGCTCGGCGTTTTGTTGTCCCTGATTGGCGTAGAGGCCATATGTCAGCGTTCCGCACTCGCCCAGCATCGCCAGCGGCTCGCCTTCCCCGTGAATGAGTTCGGATTCGCAGCCCGGCCCCGAGTCCGCGTCACCCTGAGTATCTCCACCATCGCTGAGACCGTCGGCGCTGTCTGACGCGTCGCCAGCATCTCCGACACCCTGCGTGTCGTCGTACGCGTCTTCGGCGGCATCCTGCGCGATTGTATCGCCGCCGTCAGACGCGTCCTCGGAACCTGTGGTCTCCTGCCCGTCGCACCCCGCCAGGAGCGCGAGCGTGACGAACAGCACCATCGTTCTGCGAATCGAAATCCTCGAATCTACTGACATGCAATTGCCTCCGGTGACCACCAATTTTCGCTCATGACGACCTCGCTGAGCACCTTGATCCTGTCTTCGCAATATCCCTCCGGCTGATAGCCAGGGCGGTCGCAAAGTCGCTAGCGCTAAAACGTGCTGCGCCCATCTTGGGCACAGCGACCGCGTGCGGCCAAGATGGCCGCACGACGAGTCTTGGCCAGGGAGCCCAGGCTGACTTTGCGATCACCCTGGGCTGATAGCCCGCGATTGTGTCCCAGAGCGTGTTCAGCCATGCCTGATCACCTGCTTCGACCATCGCGGCAACCCCGAACGACGCGAAAAAGGCCATGGTAGAATAATCGCCTTCAAACGATCCATCGAGTTGCGGCCTCGAAGGTCGCGAAGTGCCCCGTCATGTGGTCACTGGTTCGAGTGCTCTTACGGAACCAGCGCGAAGATACAGACGACGGCAAGGGTGCGGGGACATCTCATACGAAAAGGCCGTCGGTAGTGTGATTACCAATCGAACGCCCACCCCTTCGAGCGTATCATGCCCCTCCGAAGCCTCAAGCCGGGCTTAGATGGGACAGCGGTGGCTTTGACCCGGTTACTCGGCTGCTGAAATGAAGGAAATCATCGCGCCACACGGGTCTTTGGCTACAAAGATTCTGTCGCCGCCGGGAATGTCCATGGGGCCGTGCGTGACCGTACCGCCGCGTTCCTCGAGTGTCTTCTCGGCGCGTTCCAGGTCATCGACGCGAATATAGTGATTCCAGACGTGCGGCGGAGCATTCTCGCCCATCCCCGTTGTGTTCATCATCCCGCCCAACGAGCGCTCGCCATTTCCGTACATCTGGTAGACCTCGCCTTGCTGCATCTCCATGGCGTCGGTCGACTCCCAGCCGAATAGCTCCGAGTAGAACGCCAGCGCCGCTTCGCGGTCGTCTGTGTAGAGCTCGTGCCAGCTGAAGTGACCCGCTCCCATGGGGTCCACCTCGGTCATCTCAGACGGGTTGGAGGGCTGAAATGCGGCGAAGATGCCGCCTCCAGGGCTTTCGATGACACAAAATGTCCCGACCTGGGGAACCTCGATAGCATCCCCGTGCAATGTACCGCCCAGAGCTGCCGCTCGGCGCGCGGTATCACGCGCATCCTCGCAGGCGATGTAGGCCATCCAGCGCGGTGGAGCGTCCTCGGGCGGCGCGGATGCCGCAACGCCAGCGACACCGTCGCCATCGACTGCGAACATGCGATACGGTTCCCCATCGCCCATCGGCATCTTCTCGATGTCCCAGCCAACGACCTCCGCGTAGAATTCCGCTGCCTGATCGGCGTCGGGTGTAATTATTTCGAACCAGACGAAATCGCCGTTTTTCACAATGTGCTCCGGTCAGGAGGAGTAAGTTGAACCTGTAGGAAGTTAGGTACCAACCGGCAGAAACAAGCGCCGAATCTCAGAAATTCGCCGCGGTTCCGAGCGTCCACCGCACCCGCACTGTCTCACCGAGCATAAACGTGTGCATTACGAGCCCTGTTCGAGCTCGTCACCGCAACACGCTAACTCGGCTGGCGCACCAACACCACCGACGAACCCCGGATTTCACCCCGGAGCCCGCCGGCACTGTCGGCTCTTCATAACGGCCGAAGCCGGTCCTTTTTTGAGAAGCTGCGACGAAGCGCCGCCCCGCGAGCGCGAAGCCCGGGCCGAGTCGGCCTCCGCCTAGTCGGTTTTCATCCCGCCTTCCGACGAGATGCCGACACGACAGTTGACCCTTTTGGTGGTACGCACGAGTCCGCCGTCAAACGAATCCCGATTGCACCACACCGGCAACAACTGGTTTTTGGGGTCGAACAGACCCGCCCTGCCGCTGGCTCGATCGCCTCTCAGCTCACGAGCCTTCTGCCACAGACGCCACCGCCGGCCGCGGGCCAATACCTGCACCGCACGACCTTTGGCGCGCCGAAACTCATGCTCTCGGACAAGCCGCAAACTGCCGGCCGGCCCACCTCCATCGAGCACATGAGGGACTCGCCGGTCCATCGCGTCGATTCACCGCCGAGCGCTCTTCTTCGAGCGGCATACGACGCGTGGTGTTCGGCGAGTTCGCGGGCATGACACCGCGACCCCTCTATTAAGGTTTTCGACCGATCCCCCCAGATCGTTGCGTAATTTTATCGAAAAAGTATCACCAGAGTGGTCAGACACCGAGAAACACAGCCCCTTAACCCACTGAAATCAAACACGAAAAACCGAAACGCGAACAGAGTCTATCGGATCCTACTGGATCCGCGTGCTCTGTTCGCGCATTTCGGAAAAACGATGTCTCTTGGCACGCCGTTCAGCGAGCGCATGGGCCTTCTACAAACGGGCCAGGAGGAATCGAGCGCTGGTTAGCGACGACGCCTTCGGCCGCCAGATCGACGCCCGCGCGACGGCATGGCCGATGCGGAGTGGTACTGGTGATCTTCGTCGGCCGGAATGGACTGGCCGATGACCTTCTCGACCTTGCGTAGTTTCTTCGCCTCAGACTCGTCGCAGAAAGACACGGCGATGCCGTCGCGGCCCGCCCGGCCGGTCCGGCCGATGCGGTGGACGTAGCTCTCGGGGTCGTCCGGCAGGTCGAATTGGAAGACGTGCGTGATGTCGTCCACGTCGATGCCCCGCGAAGCCACATCGGTGGCCACGAGCACATCGTAGGAGCCGCGGCGGAAGCCCTCGAGCGCCTTTCGGCGCTGGTTTTGCGACTTATTGCCGTGGATATCGATCGACGGGAAGCCCGCCTTGCCCAGGCGCTTACTCAGTCGCTTCGCGCCGTGCTTGGTGCGGGTGAACACGATAGCGCGCTCGACCTCGGGCTCTCCGAGCAGGTCGGCGATGAGCTTCTTCTTGTCGCGCTTTTCGACGTACATGATGCTCTGCTGAATCGCCTCGAGCGTGGGCTCCTCCGGCTCGATCTCGACTCGTACAGGGTTATGCAGCATGGATTTCGACAGCTTCTTGATCGCCGCCGGCAACGTCGCCGAGAACAACAGGTTCTGTCGACGCTTCGGCATCTTCTCGATGATCTTGCGGATGTCGTGGATAAAGCCCATGTCGAGCATGCGATCGGCTTCATCCAGGATGAAGCACTCGACCGATGACAGGTCGACAAAACCGCGGCCCAGGAGGTCGAGGAAGCGTCCGGGACACGCGACGACCAGGTCGACGCCCTGCTTGAGACGACGAATTTGCGGCTTCTCGCTGACCCCGCCGTAGATGGTCATGCTCTCGAGCGAGATGTGTCGCCCGTAGGTCTCGAAGCTCTGTTGAATCTGTGCGGCGAGCTCGCGAGTCGGGGCGAGCACGACTGCGCGGATGTGGCGGCGTCCACGTGCACGCGTCTGCTCCAGTTGCTGGAGGACCGGCAGCGCGAACGCGGCCGTCTTGCCCGTGCCCGTCTGTGCACAACCCAGCAGATCTCGCCCCTCGAGGAGCGGCGGGATGGCCTGAGCTTGAATAGGTGTAGGAGTACGATAATTCTCGGCGGCTATCGCGCGCTGAAGCGGCTCGATGAGGTCGAGCTTCTTGAAGTCTTTCAAATATTTGCTTGGTGTAGTGAGCACCAGTCACTCGGGTGCTCGAAAGGTGGAGCTTCCTAGCACGGGTGCCCGTCCGTGTCCACGATGCTTCGCGCAAACTCACGACTCGAGCCAATCGGCCAGCGAAGACCACGTCTGAGCCGGGGCCCCGCCAGGCCCCGGCCACCGTCGTGGAAAAGCGTACGCTCGATCGGGCGCTCTACTCCGCGGCGCCAGCCGACGCGAACGCCGGCGAGTCATCATCGGACTCCTCAGAGCTCTCACCGCCCTCCTCGTCCAGCTCGATCATCGGCGTCGGGAGTCCGAGCTCGTTCGAGGCAAAGACGGCCTCGTACTTGAGCGCGTTCGTGACTGCACGTGGCACGTGCTCGCTCAGGATCCGGACCGCACGCTCGACCGAGGTCTTGCCCAGCGAGCGAACGACGACGCCCGAGTCCGTAATCGAGATGATGCCGCTGAGGTTCGGATCTTGGTCGAGCAGCACGTCCGCACGTTCCCCAATCGCACTGCGAGCTGTATCGAGTACGCGCCCGAGGACCGTCGTCCACGCCTGCAGCTCCTCATCAGAACTGAATCGATCTTCGAGTATATCCAGGCCGACAGGGAGGTTCTCGAGACGGTCGAGGTACTCGGCGACGTACTCGCCGGTGATCACCCGGCCGTGCTGCGGAGCGATGACTTCCGGGGCGGGGTCCAGCTGGCGGATGCTCTGAATCGCGTTCTTGAGCGCCTTCTGCGTGGGCATATAGATCTGGTGGAACGCACGCATCCCGGTCCAGTCGGATTCGTCTGCGTAGAGGCCCTCGGCGTCGCGATCGGTCAGCCCGCCGAACAGGTCACCGGTGAAGAGCACGCGTGTGCTGGGGTCGTAGAGCATCATCGCCCCGACGAAGTGGCAAAACGGACTCGGCACCGGCTTGACCACGTCGCCTGTCGGTAGCTTCACGCCGTTGGGGTACTTCTCGAGCGCGACAAACCGCTTGCGCGGGATATTGTAGTAGTGGACGAGCCGCCAGGTATCTTCCGTGCACAACACATGAGCCTTGGGCGTATAGCGCCCCAGCATCAAGCCCACCGACGAGCCAACATCCGGATCCTGGTGGTTGATAAAGACGGCGGATATCTTGCTGATACTTCCGATGACCTGACTGACCTTCGACTGGACAACGCTAAAATCCGAGCTGGAGCCCGGGTCGATGATCAGGTTGAAGTCCGAGCCTCCATCCGACCCGGGGAATCGCCTCAGATACGGGTTCGCATAGAAGATCTCATCCTCTGGTCGCTTCCCGACCCAATAAGTATTCTCTGCGATTTCAACAGGTTCGACGACGAGGTTCTGAGACATGGTCTTGTTCCTTTCGGATGAGTCCGTGGTGATTTCTTCGAGGTGAACCCGCAATCCGCTGCGGGTCTGGGAGTTGGGTTCGGGTTCAGATGTGTCGATGCTCGCGGCCGCCGCGTACGTGCTCTCGACCTGTTCGGTCCA
>JBNJFZ010000111.1:0-18276 GCA_051747295.1 Myxococcota bacterium | reverse complement strand
GCGCTCGGACCTCATCCCTCGCCGTTCCAGTCCAACACCTTATCCAACACATCCGACTCGAAGAGCCGACTCACCGACTCGCCGGTGTGAATGCTGCGGATGGCCTCGGCGAACATCGAGGCGACGGAGACGACTTCGACGGTGTCCGTCATGGTCTCCTCTGGGATGGGGACGGTGTCTGTGACGATGACGTTCTCCACAGCCGAATTCGTGATGCGCTCGACGGCGTTTCCGCTGAACACCGGGTGTGTAGCGACGGCCAGCACGCGAGAGGCGCCGTGTGTCTTCAGAAAGCTGGCGGCCTCGACCAGCGTCCCGCCACTTGCAATCTCGTCATCGACCACGACGGCCGTCTTTCCCTTCACATCGCCGATGAGGTTGACCGCACGCGGCTTTTCGTCGTCGCCCTCCCGGCGCTTGTCGATGATGGCCATCGGCAAGTCGAGCCGGTTTGCGTAGCTTCCGAGGTCCTTGGCCTCCCCCGCATCCGCAGCGACGAGGATCCAGTCGTCGTCTTTATCCATCTGGAGGCGCTTACAGAGCGGCCCTGCCCCCTTGAGTTGGTCGACGGGCATGTGGAAGAAGCCCTGTGCCTGCGGAGAATGAAGATCCATCGTCAACACCCGGTCGGCGCCCGATGTCTGCAGGATGTCGGCGATGAGTCTGGCTGCGATACTGATGCGCGGGCGGTCCTTCTTGTCACTTCGTACATAAGGGAAGTACGGAACGACCGCCGTGATACGGTGCGCCGACGCAGAGCGCAGCGCATCGATCATGATGAGCATCTCGAAGAGGTTGTTGTGGACCGGTGGACACGAGGTCTGCACGACGAATACATCGCTCCCGCGGACGTTTTCGTCGATCTGGACCAGCATATTCTCGTTGCTGAACGTGACGGTGTGACTGTCCCCGAGCTCGACCCCGAGGTGTCCGCATACATCCTGAGCAAAGGTTCGATGACTGCTTCCAGCGAAGATCTTCAAAGGGTGTTCCTGGCTCATCTCGCAACCTCAGGTCGTGTGGAAATCAAATCAATCGGTGCATCAACAACGCCGCCTCCCCGGTATCGGCGTAGTACTCCTCTCGGCGCCCGGTGGCCTGGAAGCCCATCGACTCGTAGAGCCGAATGGCCGGAGCGTTATTCTCGCGGACCTCGAGCGTGATAAACGCAAAATCGAGCTCCCGAGCTCGAGACTCGAGTCGGTCGATCAACTGGCTGGCGATGCCGCGCCTGCGAGAGTCGGGGTGGACGGCCACGTTCAGGATATGAACCTCATCGTGGATGGTCCAAAAGACGAGAAATGCGACGACGCGGTCTGCCTCGGGAGAGTCGACGACCCATATATGCGACCAATCGAGCTCCATCTCGCGCTCGAAGATCGCCGTCGTCCAGGGCGTTGGATGCGCGACCGCCTCGATGGCCTCGACTGTGGCGACGTCCTCTAGGCCGCCAGTTCTGAGCTCGAGCCGGGTGTCCCCACCGAAAGGCTCGACGACCACGATCCAGTCACCCGTTACTTCAGGCCGGTCAGCGTCTCGATCCGGTCCCATACCGCGTCGACTCCGGTCTTCTTGAGGCTCGAGAACAGGATAATCTCGTCGGCGTGGACGCCGAATTCGTTTGCAATGTCGATTTGCTTTTGTCGGCGGGCCTGCTTGCCTAGCTTGTCGGCCTTGGTGAAGACCAGGACTGGTTGGGCCCCGAAATGTGGCGCTGCATGAATGAGCTCGAAGTCGTCTTCCTGCACGCCACGTCGCAGATCCATGATACAGACCAGCACGTCGAGGTTCGGCCGGTTCCCCAGGTAGCCCTCGATCATCGGACCCCATGCGTTTCTGACGTCTTCTGGCACCTTCGCGAAGCCGTATCCGGGCAGATCGACCAGATACAGCTCGTCGTTGAGGTTGAAGAAGTTAATGAGCTGGGTGTGACCGGGCTTTCCGCTGGTCTTCACGAGTTTTCGCCGATTGACCAGTGTATTGATGAGGCTGGACTTGCCGACGTTGCTCCGACCTGCAAAGGCGACCTCGGGGAGGTCCGCAGGCGGGAAGTGCGCGGGTTCCTTCGCGCTCTTGATGAACTCGACTTTCTTGACCTTCACGGCGGGATCTCGATCAGAGGGAGAGGCTCAGACCAACGGGCGTATTGAACACCAGCGATACGACAATCGCAAGGACGAGCACGACGAGCATCAGCCCCGACGACAACGCCCGCAGTCGACCCCATGGTTCTCGCCGCGGCAGACTCCAGCCGAGCAGGCCGATGCCCGAGGCGAGCGTCAGCGCGCCCACGAGGGTGATTTCAGAGGGCGAGCCGACCCCGTAGTAGCCGAAATGTGACCAGTGGACGAGCACCGTCATCAGCCAGGCCAACCAGCCGATGATGACCGCTCGGACGGTAAGATCGCGCGACAACATACCAACTGCCAGCGCGTCACGCGTTTGTTCGGGCTCGGTAGAGGCCGGAGCGAAGGACAGGCCCGTCGCGACGAGGCTCGTGACGAACACGGCTCCCAGGAGGATATACTCGGGCAGCAGAGCGGTGGCGTTTACAACGGCCTTCCCTTCCCGGGCGAATCCACCGAACTCGGCGAGCTCTTCCGACAGGCCTCGATTGACGAGCCAATCCCGGGCCAGGTCAGCGTAGACGCCGGGCTCGACCGACCCGACGGACACCGTGCCGGGCCAGAGGAGTACCAGCAGCGCCCCGGAAAACGCGGCCGGCAGCATCCACAAAAAGAAGGAGTACTTCTGCTTACCGCCCGTGACAGCGTGCCACGCAGCGGCGAGTGCGGCGCCCACGGTTGCGACCAGGAGCGGAATCGCGAACTGAACCTTCGCGCTGGCGTCGAAGGAAAGCCCTCGTGGCAGGTTTGCTCCATCCGGAATTCGCCAGACGTGCGGCTGCCCGTCGATCGCAAGCGGCACGGCCCACGTCCATGCGTCACCTGTCGAGCGCGCCGCACCGAGGAGCCATACGGCGACGACCGCGGTCAGCACGATCAGCGCAGCACCGATTCCCGGCCAGATCTGCTCGCCCTCCCCCACCGAAAGATCGGCGAGGGACGTCGACGAAATGAGGCTCGAAGCCGTGGCTGCAAGGCCACCAAATACTGCGGCGTAGAGCAGGAGCAACTCGGCCTGGCCGGGCGCGCTGCTGCCGGTCTCCGCGGCCGTCAGACCGAGAAGAGAGGCGATCCCGAGTGCGAGTGCCGGGGCCGCGACCCAGGGCGACGTGAAGCGTCTCGTCGACTCCGAGGGCAGGTTCGCGGGCAGGACGGCCAGCATCGCGCAGCCGGCAATCGCCAGCAGACTGTCTAGACCGCTGAGTTCACCGAAATAAATCCCCGTCGCACCGCCCAGAACGCCGATCCAGCCCAGGATGCTGGCGGACTGGACCGCGAGCGCGGAGAACGACTCACTGGTTTTCGCCACTGGAAGGATGGCGGCGATCGCGCCGACGACGCACGCTATGGATATCGCGATATTCACGAGTCCTCCTTTTGCGCTCGGAGTCGACCAGCTTCTGTGAGGCTCCATGCGTGATACACGTCTCCGCCCTCATCGGACCTACGCCGTACGATCCGCTCGGGGAAGAGGATCAATAGCGCAAACCCGAAGACGAAGAGGGTCCCGGCCGCCGACACCGGCCAGAACGGCTGCACCGGTGAAATTTTGAAGACCGCGGCGGGCGAAGCCTCCACACGCTCCACGTAGAGGTCGTGGAGAAGCACCGGCCGTCGATCGGCTTCGGGGCGTCGCTGGAAGACCCAGAATTCACCCCGTTCATCTGCGGAAACCCTGGCCGCGGGCCCCAGGACGCCCTGGTAATTCCTCACGACTTCTTCGACGCGATATTCCGGCCCGCCAACCTCCACCTGGAATGACTCCCCGACGCCTGCAGCGACAGGAATCGTATTGTCCTTGCGACTCGCGAGGACGGCTCTCGGTCGAGCCGGGTCGGTTTCCACGCCGGCGAAGCTGATCCGGTAGCCGGCGGCATCGAGCGAGTCACCGGGAAGCATCGTCGTCGCCTCGTCGGCGTCGTCACCGACCTCGAAGAACCGAACCCTCGCCTGCGGCTGCACGCCGCCTTCGAGGGCGGTCAACTCGAGCCGACGCGGCAACATGACTTTGATCGAGCGATTGCCCAGGGGCACGCCGTAGTATTCGGTCGTCTGTCCGGGAATCAGCGAGACCTCGGATGCCGGGGTGTGGGTCTGCGACTCGAACCAGTACCCGACCATGATCGCGCCGCCAACGATAAGTGCGGCGGCTCCCAGCGTGGAGATCAGGCGTTTCCACCCCGCCACCGGCTCGGCGCGTTCTCGCTCGAAGACGGCGTCTGGTTCGGGGAGGTCCTCGGGACGACGCCGTATCAATTCGTGGCGTCGAATCAGACCTCCGAGCAACAGCACCACGGCCGCAGCCATGAGCGAAGCCGCCGTGCCGAACATGCGCGGCGCCTCGAGGGCTGTGACCCACCAGGTCGCCGAAGGAATATCGCCAGCAGTGCCGAGCGCTCCACCCACCAGGACGGCTCCGGCCCCCACCAGCAACAAACCCACCAGCAGCGGCGAGGTCAGCAACCGCCAGGTGCCGTCGAGTCGTCCGCCCCCGCGTCCGCGCCTACGTCTTTGTCGCCTGCGTCTCATGTGGTCGCTTCACCCGTCTGGGAACAACATCTGCCTCTGCATACCGCCACTTTCACCCTCAATACAAGCCGCGAGCCAGCTTCTTCAGGAGGCTGGAAGCTCGCCCGGTCCTGCTCTACACTCCACGAGAACGATCGAAATCGCATCCATTGTTCCACCATCGTGAAGCGGTCATGACTGAATCATCGGCATTTTCGGTTGTCGGGCTGACGGGCGGCATCGCAAGCGGCAAGTCGACTGTCGCTGGCATGTTCGAGGACCGCGGTGTACCGGTGATCGACGCCGATCTCATCGCCCGCGAGATCGTCGAGCCCGGTGAACCGGCCCTCGAGGAGATCGCCGACGTCTTCGGCGACGACGTCCTTCAGGAAGACGACTCGCTCGACCGAGAGGCGCTCGGCTCGATCGTGTTTGGCGACGAGCAGGCGCGCGCTCGATTGAACGCGATCACGCATCCACGCGTGGCTCAGAGAATGGCCGAGAGGGCCCGCGAGCTCGGTGAAGAGGGCCATCGCTGGATCATCTACGACGCAGCACTCATCGTCGAAAACGGCATCCATGAGTGGCTCGACGCGCTGATCGTCGTCTCGGTCGACAGAGCGACTCAGGTCGAGCGTTTGATGCGGCGAGACGCTATCGCCCGTGAAGACGCAATCGCGCGGATCGACTCCCAACTCCCGCTCGAGGACAAGGTCGCGGTCGCAGATTATATCATCGACAATAATGGCACGCTCGAGGACACGATCGCGCAGGTCGAGCGCGTCCACGCGCGAATTCAAGCAAATATCGAAGCACACGGAAGCGCCGCACCAGGCGACTACTCAACCGGAGACTAACCCATGGCATCGCCCAGTCGCGACATCTTGCTGACCGGCTTTCCGATTTTCGTCACGCGGAAGCTCCTGGAGACGATCGCCAGGGATGAACCAGACGCATACTTTCGCCTGTTGGTGCGCCCGGACTTCCTGGATAGCGCTGCCCGACACCTCGAAGACATGGGTCTCGAGCGGGACCGCTACCAGTTACTGGCCGGCGACGTCGTCGCCCTGGACCTCGGGCTCAGCGGCACCGAGTACCTCGAGTTGATCGCGAACGTCACGGACGTCTATCACATCGCGAGCATCTGGTACCTGGGCGCCGACAAAGATCAGGTCTGGGAGGTCAACGTCGAGGGCGCCCGCAACGTCGTCGATGCAGCCATGGAGATGGACCAGCTCGAGCGACTCAACCACTTCTCCACGGCGTTTGTCTCCGGCGACCGCACCGGCGTGATCATGGAGGACGAGCTCGAGGAGGACCAATCGTTCCGAAACCCCTACGAGCGCACCAAATACGAAGCCGAGCTGATTATGCGCGAGGCGATGCGCGATATACCCGTGAGTATATTTCGCCCGAGCATCGTGGTCGGAGACTCGCGCACCGGTGAGATCGACCGCATGGCCGGTCCGTATTACCTGATGAACGCCATCGTCCAGATGCCGTCGTCGGTACCGATTCTGATGCCGGGAAAAGGCGACAAGCCGCTCAACGTGGTCCCCATCGACTACGTCTGCCGGGCCATGCACCATATCAGCCGGCGCGATGACGCCGCCGGCGAGACCTTTCACCTCTCGGACCCCAATCCGCTATCGGCAAAAAAGGTCTTCGGCATGGTCGCGAACCAGGCGGGCAAACGTGCGCCGGTCGGCCACGTACCCTACTCCGTCAGCCGCGTCCTGATGCGTATCCCGTATCTGGAGAAGTTGACCCGTAGCCCACGACAGTTCGTCGACGACTTCAATCAACTGACCATCTACAACACGATCAATACGATGGAGGCGCTGGAGGGCGAGGTAAATTGCCCACCGTTTCCGACGTACGTGGAGAACCTGGTGGAGTATATCAAGACTGCTGGCGCGGCGATGGATATCGAGATGCCGTCCGCCGCCGAGTTGCTGGGCTGAGTGCCGTTCGAGCCCCAACCGCGCTACGCGCCCATTGCCTTCTTCAGGCGCTTGATGTGTCGGGAGAGCTCGGCGAGGCCCTCGTACCAGCCGATATCCTCGGCGATGGACCGCGCTTTCTTGAAGTGTTTTTTCGAGGCTTCGTAGTCGTTTTGCTCCATCGCCGCGATCCCGAGGTTCGTCTCGATGCGGCTCTGATTGAGCAGATCGCCGATGCCCTGCGCTGCTTTCACCGCATTCTGGAAGTAGTCGCGCGCTCGCCTCACATCGCGGATGCTAAGGCACAATGCCCCGAGGTTGGAGAGCACGCGCACCAGGCCGCGATGGTCCTCGATCTGCTGAGCACGGTTCAGCGCGGTGTTGAGGAACTGCTGGGCTTTCTGAAAGTCCTTCTTCCGGATGAACAGCGTGCCCAGCTGGTTGTATGCGGTCCAGTATAGCTTGCGGTCGTCGGGGTCTGAGAGGTCGAGCTGCCCCATATTCTCGACCTTCTCGGACACTGCGAGCAGCACGTCGGCCGCGCGCGAGAGTTGGTTTTGCTTCTCGAACAGCTGTGCCAGCCCGAGCATCCCCTTGACCTCGAACTTCGCGTCGCCCTGCTCTCGCGAGAGCTCCACGAGCCTGGAGAGACGCTTCTCGCTCTCCTCGATGCCGCCGGACTCGATACCGACGAGGCCGACTTCGTGGAGCAATTCGGCGTGAACGTCTTCCGGGAGTTCCTCGATAGGCGGCAGTTGCTCGACGATCCGCTGCGCGTCCTGGAGCCGGCCCGATTCTCTGTAGGCGACCAACAGGCTGGCCTGCACGGCGAGCCGCTCGCTCGAGACCTTCGATACCCCGACCTTGTCGAGCAGCGAGAGTGCCTTCTTGAACTGCTCGATCGCGGGCGGATACTCGTAGACATCGAGGAACATCTCACCGGCCTCGTGCCGGTAGTGCGCCGCCCCCTGGTTGCCCTCCACGCTCTCGTAGTGAAAGGCCAACATGAGGGGGACTTCGAGTGCATCGACCGCCGCGACTTCCGGCGCCGACTCGAGAAACTCGATGACCCGCGAGTGAATCTCGATGCGCGTCTCATCGGGCAATCGGTCGTAGACGACCTCCCGGAGCACGCGCGGGTTGAACGCCAGCGTGACGCGACCGAGCGCATCGAAGCGAGCCTCGATCATACCGCGAGCGACCAGATCCTCGAGGTTCTCTCGGGGCGACAGGTGTGACGGGGTGATCTGGAAGAACCACGCTTCCCGGAACGAATCGCCCAGCACTGATGCCAGTCGCATCAGGTCGCGCAACTCACCGGGAAGCTCGTCGACACGCTCCGCGAGCAATTCGTGGATATTGAGCGGGATCCCCGATGCGTCGAGGTCCTCGAGATCCATGAGCTTGTTGCCATGCACGCGCGACAGCGACCGAACGAGTTCCTTGAGGAACATCGGGTTGCCGTTCGAGCGCGAGTGTAGCTGCTCGATGACGCGCATCGGAGGCGTATGCCCCAGAATCTGGGCGACGAACTGCCTGGACTGCGGCTGCGAAAACCCACCGATTCGCAGGATATCGAAATTGCCGGGCAGCCCGTGGTCGCGATCGGCTGCTTCCACGCGGCGCGAGACCAGAACGAGCACCGGCATCTTCGCGATACGCACGAGCAGTCCGTCGATAAACTCCATCAATAACTCGTCGCCGACGTCGATGTCGTCGATGGCGAGGATGACGGGCCCGGACTTGATGGCGAAGCGAATCAGCCGGTGCAGCAACGCGGCTGAAAATTGTGATAGACCCTCGGGCGATTGCCAGGGCAGTGTGTGCGGATTGACGTTGGCCTCGTCCTCCGTGACGAAGAACTCGACCACATTCTCCAACCCACGATTCATCCCGAGCGACTGACATGCCTTGAATACCAGCTGTCGAGGGTCCTTGTAGGTGTCTGCGATTTCACGGATCCACCCGAGGACTGGCGCGAGGGTCTGGCGCCCGCCGCTGTCCTCCGTGCGTACGAGGAACGACGACCACGCCCCTTCGGCCTTTTCCTCGGCAAACCTATCGAGCAAGACGGACTTGCCCACGCCCATTTCGCCCAGGATCGCTACGCCGCCGCCTTGTCCCTTCTTGATGTCGGCGGCCATCCGACTCAACTGGTCGAAGAGCTCGGGTCGCGGCACGAAGACGTCGACGTCGTCGAGCTCGTCGCCCTCGCGCATTTCGACGTGGCCTTCGGTGACCCGGAGCACCTCGGCTGCCTCGTCATCCTTGACGGTTCGCGGCACGTCGTAGTCGACCTGCTGCTTGGTCACCGCCATGATCGACGCATCGGCCATCACCGAGGCGTTCTTAGAGGCTCCAGCGACCGTGATGGTTCGGTCGATGGCCTCACCGTATGCGTTTCCGTCTTTGGCGCGGCTGATCGAGACTTCGCCGTATCCAACCGCGATCCCGATGTGGTCTGCGCCCTGAGGGAGCTCTCGCAATCGCTCTTGCAACTCGGTGGCGCACTCTATGGCACGGACGTTATCACCCACACGGGCTCGCTCGGCGCCGAATAAGATCGTGAAGGTCCCGCCCAGGAAGCTATCCAACTTGCCATCGTAGTGATCGATGACTTCCTTGACGACTGACGCTTCCTTGCGGCTTCGGCGCGCGACCTCCTCGGCGTCGATACCCTCTTCTTGTCGCGAGCGCTGCTTGACGGCCATCACCGCGACCTTGCGCTTCTCGCCGAGCAGGCTGCCCTTGAGTTCTTCGACGCTGAAGGTCTGGTCCAACACCGACGTGCCGCTCGCGACACTCGTGCCCATCACCGAACCCGAGTTCGAGGACACGCCACTTCGGGTCCGCATCGTCTGGGGACCAGTCGTGCTATCTGTATCGCCACGCGCCGGCCCGGAGCGAGATACCGGCCCGGACCGCGACAGGGAGCCGGAATCTCCGCGCACGAGGCCACTGTGTGCCAGCGAGCCAGTCGAGCCGCTGGGCGAGTCCGGATAGTCACCGTAGTTGCCCTCTCCGCGAGGCGCGGCGGTCGTCTGGCTGTCGCGTGTGCCTCGCATCACACCGATGGCATGGTCGAGCGCCTGGCGCATCTCCTCGGCGGACTTAAAGCGCTTGTTGACGTTGCGCTCCATCGCCCGCATGACCATCTCGTCCATGATCTCGGGCACGTCCGGTTCGAACGACGACGGCGGCTGGATGGGCATCTGCATGACGCGACCGATGATGCTGACCGCGTCTTTGTCGTGGAAGATACGCTTGCGCGTGAGCATCTCGTAGATGATGACGCCCATCGACCAGACGTCCGCGCGACCGTCCAGGTCCTTGCGCATGATCTGCTCGGGGCTCATATAGTCGAACGTCCCGACGATATTGCCCTGCTGGGTGTAAGGGCCGACCTCCTGTCCCGGCTCTTTGATCTTGGCGATACCGAAGTCGAGCACCTTGACGAAGTCGTTCTGACCGGCCACCCGCTCGACCATGATATTGGCCGGCTTGAGATCGCAGTGGACGATGCCGGTCTGGTGGGCCTGCTCGAGCGCGCTGAGGACCTGCTTGCAGATCTCGCACACGCGTATCGGATCGAGCGGAAACTCCTTCTTGATGATTCGCTTGAGCGTGCGCCCCGGAAGGTGCTCCATCACCATGTAGAGCACGTCGTCTTCGGTCTTCCCGAAGTCGACGATGTTCACGATATTCGGGTGGCGAAGCATGTTGATCGCCTTGACCTCCCGCAAGAAGTAGTGCTCGCCCTCCGGATTTGTGTCGCTGGGTTTGAGCATCTTGACGGCGACGTCCCGGTCGAGCGGCCGCTGGACCGCCGAGTAGACGTTGCCCATGCCGCCTTCACCGATCTTCTTCTCGATGCGAAACGTGCCCTTGAGGAGGGTACCGATGAACCGGTCCTCCGACTTGCCCTTGGCGGGCTTGTCTTTCTTCTCGGACTGACCCGTCGACCTCGCCGCGCCCGAGGCTCCGGTGTTTCGGGCACCCGATTGCGGTTGACTGGGTTGGGAGCCTTCGAGGTTTCCGGAGGCCTGCGTCACAGAGAGCGACGACGGAGTGGTGAGTGGCTCGTCTTCTTGGTCATCGACCGGCTCGAGGCTGTCGATTTCAGGGATGTCGTCTTTTTCGGTCATCTAGATCGAAGTCGGGGGAACCTGACCGAGCGGGGATTCACTTCTCTTGGTCGAAACCCATGAGCTCGGCGATTACTTCCTCTCTTTTTTCCCGCTCCTCTTTTATCAGGTCTTCAACGGTCTGGGTCAGCGCTTCTTCGTTGCTATCGAGCCAGTCGAACGAGTCTTCGACCGCGTCGTTGGATTTGACGAGCATGACAAACCACTCCTCGCTCTGCTCGTCGCGGGTCATGATATATTCTTGCCCGGCACGCGTGACGACCTTCGCCAACTGGCCATCCTCGGCGACCTTCACCTCGTCGACATTCGAGCCGAGCTGCACCGCTTCTTCGCTGGGTACGTTCTCGGCCGAATAGACCTTCAAGAATAGCTCGCGACCGTTGCTGACCTCGTCGAGCAGCACCGTACCCGACTGCTTCCGGGCCAATTTAACATCCGTCTGCGGCAGGTAGCGCCGGATCAGCTCGTCCATCTCCACGAGCACACCATACCGCTGTTCGAAGTAGGCGTGAGTCTGCTCATCGGTCCTCTCCCAGACGACCTGGCCGTCACCGGAGAAGAGCGCGTCGCGAAAGATGACGTAGGCGTCTTTGGGCTCGGTCGGATCGAGTTCATCGCTGCACCCCGTCGTGATGACGGCGCTGAGGGCGACAATGGCGATCAAAAACCAGCGTCCCAGAAGACTCGGGTGGATGGTTTGCTGCATTCGAATTTTTTGCGATATCCGAGTTGAATTATCTTTTCGAAGTCTAGCCCGGCCAGCGAACGATGTAAACCATATACGTCATAATGGGTGCGTGCGCGTGAGGTCTGACAACGTAGACGTGCGGTCGACGGTTCGGCCATGGCCGCGTGAGTGTCGTCGGGGTCCATCAATCGAGCGTGGACATCCCCTCCGGCACCGGCGGCGCGCCGAGTCGCTTCCATCGACGCTCGAACCAACGTCGCCAGTAGAAGTTCGCGTCGTGCTTCGGCCAGCTCAGGCTCGCCGGCTGTCGCCCCGCCAAGCGCATCAATGAGCGCTGCGCGTTGTAGCTCAGGTAATCCGAGTCATCGACGGCCCGACATAACTCCCAGACATCCCCGAGCCGAATGCGACGGACGTCGTATCCCGCCTGGCGAAAGCCGGCCGCGAGCCACTCTTCACGGGCTTGATGGCCGCTCTCGGAGAACCAGGTCTGCCACGCTTCGGCGAGCTCGGCATCGATCTCATCGGGCGCGACGTCGACCTCGGTGAACCGGTGGTTGGTCAGAAAGCGCAGCGTTCGGAGGATCGCCGCGCGAAAGCCGGGGTTGTCCGAGCTCGCTAACAGGCCGATGAGTCGCTCGACCGGATCGCCCCGCTCGAGCGCGATGAGGCCCTCGGCGACGATCGAGCGGATATCCAGAGCATCCTCGACCGAGACAGCGAGCGGCCGTGGCTCGTCGAGCTCGCTCATCAAGGCCTGGAGCGCCACGTTACCGCCGAGTCGGCTAAGCGAATTGACAATTTCAGCCACAGCGTAGGCGTTCTCCTCATCCTCGAGCCTCTTCGCCAGCGCGCCCGTGCCTCGGCCAAGGTCTGCCAGGGCACGAGCGCTCGCCGCACGCACGCGCGGGTTAGAGTCGGCGAGCGCCCGTTCGACGGCGGTGGCATGCCGACGCGCGTCGAGCAGACCGAGGCGATCGAGCGCCGCGACACGCACCGCTGGATCGTCGCTGTCCAACAATTTCGCAGCGTTCTTCGCCGTCTCTCGCCAGGCCCGGCCGTATGACTCATAGCCCGGCAGGCGGCGTCCGAAGTCCTCGCATCCGGACCGCACGTCGGTCTCGGAGCAATAGACCCGCACGTGAAAGTGGTCGTTGTGCGGAAGCGCCCCGCCCGGTTGGTGCAAGATCCGCTCGGCACGGGCGATGATCGATCGGGACGCCCCCCTTCGCCGCGCTTCGGTCAGGAGCATCCGACGCAGCGCATCCGACACGAAGATATACTGAATATCGTCGTCGGACGCTCGCACGAGGCCCTCGATCAGCGTCCAATTCCGCTCCGCATCGAAATGATAGACCTCGCCGTCTTCCGACTCGAACGTGCCGTCGTCTTCGATGGGAACCAGGTCCTCCGGCACAACCGGCTTCCCGTCTTCGTCGACCAGGAAAAACGCCAGATCCGCGTCCCGCCCCGAGTTGTGTGAGACGGAGTACGGGATATCGCCGCCGCCCGGTGCGCTGAGGTTCCCGAGCCACGTCACCGCCCCATCGTGCGTCGCTGCGACGTGACGTGCGGCCTCATCGATGAGCCGGTAGAGTTGATCCGATGTGTAGTGAAGCCCCCGCTTGTATTGAACCGGCAGGAGCGCCAGGCGCGGATGAGGCTGTTCGATGGGGCGAGCGTTGATCAGGTAGCCGCTGGAGACATCCCCGACCGAGCGGGACACCGTATGGTCCTCGCCGGGAAGATAGGGAAACGGCGGCGCCGTCTGGTGCGCGTCCGGCACGCTCCAGGACTCGTCACCGGGTGCCGGAGGCTCGATCGGTTCGATCGAGGCGAGCACACGGTCGCGCTGCTCGACCTCATCGACGGATTCCGCCGGAGCCTCGCGTACGGGCTCGTCGGCCACGGTCGTCGCGACCCCGGCGCACGCCGCGACCAGCGCCAGTGCGGCGACCGCGATCAATCCCCTGCTCTTTCGTGTGTTCTCGTCGCTCATTGGCCTCGTGCAACCAGCGCTAGATAGAGCATCTGCGACTCATCACCGCGGACGTGTTCGAAACATCCCGCGACGCCCGCATGTTCCCGATTCGAGTATCGCGAGATCACGCCGCCGCGGCAAATCCACTTCGCAACGGACAAGAAAAGCCGACGGCGCCACGGCCCTCGTCGAGGCCGTCGCGCCATCGGCACGTGCTAGAATCATGCTTCTAGGGTCTGCTGGAATCAGTCTTCGTCTTTGGGCTCGGGCGCCGCCGCTATCATGTCGATCTCGACGAGGACGTCCTTGGGGAGTCGAGACACCTCGACGGTGGCACGCGCCGGTGGATTCTCATCGAAGAAGCGGCCGTAGATCGCGTTGACTTTCTCGAAGTGATCCATGTCCGCGAGATAAATGGTCGTTCGAATGACGTGGCTGAAGTCCAGCCCCGACGCGCCGAGCACGGCCGACAGGTTGGCCATGACGCGCGCGGTCTGTGCCTCGACCTTACCGTCGACGAGCTCACCCGATTCAGGATCGATGGCGATCTGTCCCGAGAGGAAGAGCAGTCCATTGTATCCCACCGCCTGAGAGTAAGGGCCGATTGCCTTCGGTGCTTTGTCGGTCTCTACGATCACCTTGGTGCTCATGCTCTACTCCAGATCATTAGTCACGCTCAAAACGTGGTGGAAAGCTACGCGAGTCGCCACGAAGCCGTTGTGACTGCTTCGTCTTAAACCGTGCGTGTTTTTGCCTCAGTAGCCCGATGGAATCAAGGAGTTTCTGACGAAAAGCACATGCATCGGGCCTCGTCTTGCCGGCCCGAGCCGAACTCGACCGTCCCACGGGCGCCGGAGTTAAATTCAGCGAAATCCAGAGCCAGTGCTTTACGAGAAATCGCCGCCTGTGCTAATTTCTGCGAGCCGATTTTTCTCGACTTAAAGTGTCGTGGAGGGTGTCGGACCCGCACTCATCAGGCGGCCGAAATGAAGCGTCGAAAGACGCCTCGACAGTCGCCCGTATGACCGCGTCATGGATTGACCGCGTCCGCCACCTTACTCGGCCGAGCACGACGACCCGCTTTGCTATCGGTCGTCTGCGCGGCGAGTCCACGAGCCGGCCTGCGCACGTGCGTTGGCTGACCAATCCTGCCGGAGGCGAGCACAAGGATGAGTCTACCTCTGAGCCGCGAGCTGAGCGACGTTCTCGACGAGGCGAAGGACATTTCCGACCGTGTCGGTCAGGTCCTCTCGTCTGCCCACGTGCTCCTCGCCCTTTTCACCGTGCCCAATCGTGCGGCGGTCTTCCTGGAAGACCGCGATATCACCGTCGAAGCGCTCCTGGAACGCCTCGATACGGTCCGGGGAGAATCGCCGGCCGTGCTCCAGCGCATCCAAAACCGCGGCGCTCGCATCGCGAATGGTTCGCGCGCAGACAGCGTCTCGAGCCTGCATCTACTGGCCGCGCTCGTGCGCGAATCGGCCTCGCACGCCGTTCGGCTGCTCGAGGACGCGGGCGCCAACGTCAGCGCTATCCGTGCGTCGGTCATGTCCTACGCAACCGGGTCGACCCCGCTCCCTCGGCGCTTCGTCGAGCTCGATGAGCCCCCCACCGACGCACCGAAAGTCCGCAAGCATATCGAAGATCAATCCCGCGAGAAGGCGCCCAGCCCGATCGGATTCCATCCGTCGCTGGGCATCGGCCGCGATGGGACGCGCCAACAGAGTCGACCACCCAAGAGCCAGGTCGAGACGACAGATGCTCCACCGGAGTCGCCCGATACGTCGACGCCGGCATTCGAGAGACGAAGTACGCCGACGCCCGATCCTCCCCAACCAGATATCGACGGCGCCAAGGCGAGCACGCCCAACCGCACAAACCACGACACCCCAGGAGAGTATACCGGGTGGAAGACGCGACGTCCCCGGCGCCTGGATAAGAACCGGAGCCTGGATAAGAAAAAACGCAAGCCGGGCACCGACGACACGCCTGGGCGAAGCGGCGAGGCACGCGCAGAGAAGTCACCCGATGAGCCGACGCCCGCCTCCGACGACAGCGGGAGCCAGGCGCGTACGAGCAAGGAGAGCAAAGCCGCATCCAACGCGTCGAGCGCCGACGAAGCCGCCAGAGATGCCCGCAACACCGCACAGCGACTCGCCGCAAAGCTGGCCGCAAAGAAACGCGACGACGAACAGCAAGACGATGACACCTCGAGCGGGAACGATGACACGCTCGATCCGCGTTCGCTCGCGCCGGATACAACCAAACCGGAGCAAGAGGCCTCGACCACAGCCGACGCCGGAGACCTCGCTGACGAGGCGTTCGACGAAGACGACGTCACATCTCTCGGCGACGAGGAATCCGCCGTCGACGCCCTGCGCTTCAACGACCCTCTCGAGCCCGACGAGGCGCTCGCGGAGCGATACCTGCTGGACGAGGATGCGTATCCCAATCTGGTCGAGTTCGGACGAAACCTCACCTATGCGGCAGCGCGCGGCGAGATCGACCGCGTCGTCGGACGCAAACAAGAGATCATCCAGCTCATCGACATCGTGGGAAAGCGCCGCTCCAACAACCCCGTGCTCGTCGGGGAAGCCGGCGTCGGAAAGACCGCCATCGTCGAGGGGCTCTCGCGCGAGTTCGTGAAGCTGGCCCGCGCCGGAAACCGCCTGGGCAAGCGCACGATCATCGAGCTCGAGCTCGGCCGCCTCCTCAGTGGCACGCACCTTCGTGGCTCCTTCGCCGAGCGACTCATCGGCATCAAAGACGAGGTCGAACAGGCCGACGGGCAGGTCATCGTCTTCCTCGACGAGCTGCACTCCTGGATGAGCGCCGGCGGCGGCGGCGACGGCACGGACGCGGCCGGCGAGCTCAAGACCGCCCTCGCCCGCGGCCGCTTTCCGTGCATCGGCGCGACGACGCACGACGAATTTCAGCGCTTTGTCGAGTCCGACCCCGCGTTCGAGCGACGCTTCCAGCTCGTCTTCGTCGATGAACCCGACATGGACACCGCCATCGACATCTCGACCGGTGTCAGCGGCCACTACGCCAAGCACCACGACGTCGACTATCGGTCCGACGCTATCGAAGCCGCCGTGCGGCTGAGCCACCGCTATCTCTATCAACGCCGCCTCCCCGACAAGGCGATCGGCGTACTCGACCTCGCCGGCAGTCGCGCGGCTCGTACCGGCAAGCGCGACGTCGACCGCGATCTCGTGGCGACCATCGTCGCCGAGTCGGCCGGCATCCCCGTCGACCGGCTGACCCAGTCCGACCGAAAGCGCTTCCTGGAGATGGAGTCGTACCTGCGCGATGGCATCGTCGGCCATCGACACGTCATCGAGTCGGTCTCGGATGTCATTCGGCGAAACTACGCGGGCTTCCGCGGCAACCGCCCGATCGGCAGCCTGCTCTTTCTCGGTCCGACTGGCGTCGGAAAGACCGAGATGGTCAAGGTCCTGGCGGACTTTCTCTTCCACGACCGCGACGCGGTCGTCAGGCTCGATATGTCCGAGTTCATGGAGTCCCACTCGGTCAGCCGCATGCTCGGAGCACCTCCCGGCTACGTCGGCCACGACCAGGGCGGCCAGCTAACCGAGGCCGTGCGCCGACGGCCCTACCAGGTCGTCCTCCTCGACGAGATCGAGAAAGCACATCCCGACGTGCTCAACATCCTGTTGCAGCTCTTCGACGAGGGGCAACTCACTGACGGTCGCGGCCGACCGGTGAACTTCTCGAATACCCTGGTCGTCATGACCAGCAACCTTGGCTCCGACGTCTTCGACGAAGAAATCGATAACAGCAACCGCTCGCGCATCGGCTTCGGCAAGAACAGCGCCGCCACCGGAAGCGACCGCCAGGCGCTAACCGACCGGGTTGAACGAGCCGCGCGGGGACACTTCACCCCCGAGCTCTGGAATCGCATCGACGAGAAATTGTGCTTCATGCCACTGACTCGCGACGAAGTCGCGGCCATCGCGGACCTCCAGCTCGAAGACAGCCGCATTCGACTCCACGAGGAAAGTGGCATCGACCTGGAGTTCGGCGAGGGGATCGTATCCTTCCTCATCGACCATGGTGGGTATAACCGGAAGCTCGGCGCGCGGCCGATGCGCCAGACCATTCAGCGCTACGTCGAGGGGGCGGTCGCCCGCCTCATCCTCGGTGGCGAGCTCGACCGCGGCGATACCGTGAAAGTGCAGATTCGCGACAACGACGTGATATGCGTGCCAGCCAACTCGGACGAAAAGGCCACAGCAACCCCCGACCAAACCGAAGTCTGACGAGCTAGTCCTCGTCGGACCATTTTTCCGAGGCGAGCCGCTTGGCCCGCTCGGTCAGGCTCTCGTAAATCGCGCGCAGATTCTCGTCACCCAGCCCGGCGAGCGCCGCCTGATGAGCCTCGATCGTGGATCGGTCGCCGCGCGCCACCGGACCCGAGAGCGCATCCGAGGTCGACTGCTCCGCGAGATTCTCGACGCTGGAGTTCGCCAGCGGCAAGAGCATCGCGCGGGCCTCTTCGCGCGTCAGACCCGCCCCTTCCGCCATCTCGAATGCCGCATCCATCAGCGCTACCATAAGGTTGGCCGTCGTCACGGCCGACGCGTGGTAGAGCACCTTCGCGTCCGCTTCGATGACCAAAGGATCGACACCGATCCGCCCCAACAGCCATTTCCCAAACCACACGACTTCCTCGTCGCCCTCGACGGACCACGTCGAATCTCCCAGCCGATCGATGGCTCTCTGCGGATCCGTAATCGCCTGCAGCACGTGGATGGAGCCGATATGGCACGCGGTCAGACCCGCCTCCTCGAGCACCTGAGAGCTGCTCACACCGGAGCTGTGAACGACAATATCGGACACGTCGACATGCGGGCCGATCTGC
>JBNJFZ010000110.1:0-18301 GCA_051747295.1 Myxococcota bacterium | reverse complement strand
CTCCCCTGGAGCCCGTCCGGCTTTCCCTCGTCTGGCTGCCTGCGCGATTCCCCTCACAAAGCTTGCCTGCTATCCCATCGAATAGCGTGCCTCGTAACACAAGTCTCCACGTATCCACGCCCCTCCACGCATCCACGCCCCTCCACGCGTCCACGCCCCTCCATGCGCTCCACGCTTCCACTCACTCCGTTTCCACGCATCTTCCGGACCCTCCACTCCTCCAAGCATTCATCAATGCTTCCAAGCTTCCACGGCACCACGCCTCCACGCATCCCCCGTCTTCTAGCATGACGGTGGGAAAAGACTTACAATGCGAATGTTCTAGAAATAGACCAACGTTCGAGGCGAATGATGAAGCGCATTGTATGGATTTGTGCGGCGGCACTGGTGTTGTTTTCGGTCGGTTGCAACGACGACGGAGGGACGGCTCCTGGCACCCAGAACGAGCGACTCGGGTGGGGGGCGAATTGCAGCATTCCCCTCGATTGTCGAGAGGGGCTCACGTGTATCGAGAACCGGTGCCTGCCCGAGCCCGACGGGGCCGAGGGCGACGCCTGCGAGATGAGCGGCGAGTGTCAGGAAGGCCTGATGTGCGACCCCAACACGCGGCTCTGTGTGGCTGCGGGCGATGCAACTGCAGGGGAGCAATGCGGTGGCACCCCTGATTGCGAGCGCGGTCTCATCTGTGTGCCCGAAGGCTTCACCGGCAAGTGTCAGCCCGGCGGCGAGACCGATATCGGCGGCGAGTGTGAGGAGACGACCGAGTGTGTGCCTGGTTTGAGCTGCAATCCCGATCCGGTCGACGGCGGCAAGACCTGCCAGGCGGCTCCGCCGGCCATCAACGAGCCCTTCCAGGGCGTCGAATGTGCCGAAAACGACGCCGAGGCTCCTGTCGAGGCGTTCTTCGAGGTGCCGGGCAGCGATGACGTCGAGTTCTATCGCCTCCCGTTCCCGAACGACATTCGCATCAAGGATGGCAGCCCCAACATGAGCGGCCATCCGACGCCCGGCCCGGGCTATCTGGGCTACGACATCGTCCAGCGTTACCTCGATGCGATCTCCGAGGACCAGGACCGCTTCGGGCTGGGCCAGACCGTGTACTTCCGATTCAGCGACCTCATCGACTTCGAGTCGCTCGAGGGACGCGGTGAAAACGCGACGCTTCGCCTGCTCAATATCGATGCAGAATCGCCCGAATACGACCTTTCGCGCGGCATGTCCTGGCAGTACAGCAGCGGTCGGCAGAAATATATGTGCCAGAACTGGCTCGCCGTCCGCCCCCAGGACGCGGCGCCGCTGCTCCGTGAGACGACGTATGCCGTGATTCTTCGCACGGGGATCACCGATCCGGACGGCAACCCTGTCGAGCGCGACGAGGACTTCGAGGCGATGCTGGGAGACACCGAGCCGACGGAAGCGCGCCTTATCGAGCCGTGGCAAAAATACCAGCCGCTGCGCGACTACATCGCCGACAAGGGCATCGACGCCAGCACGATATTGTCGGCGGCCGTCTTCACCACGGGCGACCCGTGGTCGTTGAGCAGCCAGCTCCGAGAGGCCGCGCGCAGCGCCGATCCCCAGCTCACCGACACGACGCTCTGCCAGCAAGGCGCAACCTCGCCCTGCGATGACGGGCTCGAAGGCGACGCTCATGTGCGCGGCTGCTTCGACGAGCACCCCGACTTCCACGAAATCCAGGGCCGCCTGAACCTGCCAGTCTTCCAGAGTGGCGACGCGCCCTATGCCGACGACGGCGGTGATATCGCCACGAGCGCCGGCGTACCCGTGACGCAGGGCGAGGACTCGGTGTGTACGGCGATGACGGTGCCGAAGGCTGAGATGCCGGCCGACGGCTGGCCGCTGCTCATCTACGCGCACGGCACCGGCGGGACCTATCGCAATCACGTCTCGAACGTCTCGCCGATGGTCAGCAAGATGACGATCGACGGGACCGAGACGGGCATGGTCGTGATGGGATGGGACCAGGTGCAGCACTACAACCGTCGCGGGGAGAGCGAGGCGCATCCCAACGAATTGGTCTTCAACTACCCGAACCCGGACGCGGCCGTTGGCAACTTCCTGCAGGGAGCCGCCGACATTCACGCGGTGGTCGGCTGGGCGGAAAGCCTCAGCATCCCGGCGTCGGAATCCCCGACGGGCGAAGAAATCCGCATCGATCCGGACAAGATCTACTTCATGGGGCATTCGCAGGGTGGGACGACCGGTCCGCTGGCGCTGCCGTTCGACCAGGCGATCAAGGGCTCGGTCCTATCCGGGGCTGGCGCCGACATTCGCCGATCCCTGCGCAACAAGACCAGCCCCGCGGATGTACGGACCGGCTTTATGGTCGCCGTGCAGGACTTCCAGTCGCTGCAAGGGCCGGGCGACGTGGGTATCAACCACCCGGTCTTGAGCCTGCTGTCGGGCTACTTCGCGCCGGTCGACCCGCTCCACTACGGTCAATATGTCAGCGCGCGCCAGATCGAGGCGACGACGTATCCCGGCCACGTGCTGCACCTGTACGGTGAGGGCGATACGTACACGCCTCCGCAGGCAGTCGAGATGCTGTCGTACGCGATGCGCATCCCGTATATCGGCCCGGTCGAGTTCCTGCAGGGCTCGCCCAACGAGGAGCCGCTGCCGGTCAGCGGCAACCTGGATACTGGCGGGCTGCCCTATACCGGAATCGGTCGGCAATACACGCCCGACGGATACGATGGGCACTTCGTGGCGTTTCGAGACGCTGACGCGATGGACGATATCGTTGAGTTCCTCGGCACCGCGCTGGTGGCGGGCGACGGTACCCCGACGATCACCGATTGATCGCGGGTGACTGACGCGGCCCGGGCGCGTTTGCGTTCGGGCCGTTTGCAGTTCTTGGTTGGTCTTCGCGGGACCGTGATTAAAGTTCGGGAACACGTAGTAGAGACGATGGGACGCACGATTTATCTGCTCGGTGCTCTAAGCGCCGACGGGTGATTTGTGCACCCGTATGCCTAGTTCGAATCGCATTTTTGACCCAACACAGGAGCATCATTATGTCTGTAGCGAAAGTCATGGAAATTACCGCCCGTTCACAGAAGAGCTTCGAAGACGCCATCCAGCAGGGCATCGAGCGCGCCAATAGCACCGTCAAAAACATCGAGGGTGCGTGGATCAAGGAGCAGAAGATCAACATGCAGAACGGCCAGGTCGACAACTATCAGGTCGACATGAAGGTCACGTTCATCCTGAAGGATTGACGTACCGGAGCCAGAGGATCGAACGGGCGCGGACGCAAAATCCGCGCCCGTCGGTGTTTCTTGTGCTTGACCCGCCACCTGCTGCATCCAACTTGCAGGTAGTCGACTTTCCGACGGATAGGAGCACCACATGGGCAAAGACGTAGAGAAGTCAGAAGAAGAATGGAAGTCGCAGCTCGACGAGGAGCAGTATCAGGTGACGCGCTGCGCGGCGACTGAGCGCGCGTTTACCGGCAAGTACTACGACCACTACGAGGACGGCACGTACGAGTGCATCTGTTGTGGTCAGGACCTCTTCGACTCGGAGACCAAGTTCGAGTCCGGGTGCGGCTGGCCGAGCTTCTACGCCCCGATCGACGACGATGTCATCGAAGAGGAGAAGGACATGAGCCATGGGATGGTTCGGACCGAGGTGGTCTGCAGCAAGTGCGACGCGCACCTCGGGCATGTCTTTCCCGACGGACCCGAGCCGACCGGCCTGCGCTACTGCATCAACTCGGCGGCGTTGGATTTCGAGCCGGCGCAGTAGGAATTCGCTACGCGGCCTGTGCCTCGTTGGTGTTACGGCTGCACGGTGTGCTCGTCGGCGAAAGACGAGGTCGGAGAGGCGGCGACGAACAGAAGGGCGGCGGCTCGAGATGGTCGAGGTGGCTTTCACAGGCCCACGCATTCTCTTCGACGACTTTCGCGGTCGCAAGCTCGCGATCGCGGGGAACCACGAAAGCTGGCTGGGGGAGGGAGCGACTTCCGGCGCGGCTCGGCGAGGTGTCTGAGGCGGAGTCGATCATCGTCTGCTTGCATCATGTGCCGAGTAAGACGCTGCTTCGGCCGGCATTTCTGCCGTCGTTCGTTCCGAGACGGCAAATCGTTCCGAAAAGGTGGTTGGTCTTGAATACGTACCTCGGCAGCAAGCGCTTCGAGCGACTCTTGAACGTGTACGCGAGTCGCATCGAGCTCGTCATGTGCGGGCATATCCATCTCGGGCGTGAGGCCTGGTCGAGCGGGCTGCGCTTCGTCAGCAATGGGAGCAGCTACGAGACCAAAGAGTTGGTCGTCTGGTCCGGTGGCGCAGTGGCGCGTCGCGCCTTCGAGGTGTGAGCGAGAATAGAGGCAAAAAATCGCCGCCTGGTGGCGTTTGCGGAGGGGTGAGGCCTGCAGAAGCGTGTCAGGGGTGGATCGGTGGTGCGAGGACGTCAAATCGCCGCCTGGCGGCGTTTGCGGAGGGGTGAGGCCCGCAGAAGCGTGTCAGGGGCGGATCGGTAATGCGAGGACGTCAAATCGCCGCCTGGCGGCGTTTGCGGAGGGGTGAGGCCCGCAGCAGTGCGTCAGGAGGCGTTATTTGCCGACGCAAAACTCCGCGAAAATTCGATTGAGGATGTCGTCGGTCGAGACGCGGCCAACGATGTCACCGAGCGCATCGAGGGCCTCTCGTAGGTCGAGCGCGATGAACTCGTGGTCCATCTCGGCCAAAACTGCCTCTTTAGCCCGCTTGCTGGCCTCCAGGGCACGATTGACACACTCGAGGTGGCGGGCCCGGCTCAGCAGGACGCCTTCGCCCGAGGTCATTTGCTCGGCCAACTCGGCGACTCGGTCGACGAGCGCATCGAAGCCGGTGTCTTCGGTCAGGGACGTCTCGACGACGTGCTCGAATCGCTCCAGCAGTGCCGTATCTGAGTCGGCGAGGCCCGGCGGCAGGTCGACTTTGTTGAGGACCACGAGGTTCGTTTTCTCGTCACCGAGGGCGTCTTCCAGGTCGGCGCGTTGCTCGTCGCGCATCGGTTGGCTTCGATCTACAAGCCAGACAACCAGGTCGGCACGGGAACGCAATTCACGGCTTCGCTCGATGCCGATCGCCTCAACCTGATCGTCGGTCTCTCGCAGGCCCGCGGTGTCTACAATGCGAAGCGCGACACCGCTTAGCTGGATTTCTTCTTCCAGGAAGTCGCGGGTCGTGCCTGCGACCTCGGTCACGATCGCGCGTTCCGTGCCGTGGAGTCGGTTGAAGAGCGTCGACTTCCCGGCATTGGGCGGGCCGAGTATGACGACCCGAACGCCCTCTCGCTGACGGCGACCCTGGTCGAAACGGGCCCTGAGACCCTCGAGTTCTTCGATGACCTGATCGACACGCTGGAGTACCTCGTCGCGCTCGATCTGGTAGACGTGTTCCTCGTGGCTGAAGTCGATGGCCGACTCCACCAGGGTCACCGCCTCCATCAGCAGCTCCAGGTGTTCTTCGATCGTCTCGCCGAGCGCGCCCTGAAGGTGCTCCATCGCCAACTTGTGGGCGGCCTCGTTGGTGGCGTTGACCAGGTCCGCGACGGCCTCGGCCTGCGTTAGATCGATGCGCCCGTTCAGGAAGGCGCGCTGGGTGAACTCGCCCGGCCCGGCCATCCGTGCGCCGGACTCGAGCGCGGCATCCAGCACACGCCGCAGGATAATCGGCCCACCGTGGCACTGGAACTCCACGACGTCCTCGCCGGTGTAGGTCTGCGGGGCGCGCATGATGACGGCGAGCGCTTCGTCGACGAGCTCGCCGTCCAGGTCACAAATTTTACTGAGTCTGAGGTTGTGGGAGGGGTGCTCATCGGGCCACTGGGGCACGAGCCGCTGGAGGATGGGCTCGGCTCGTAGACCGCTGATGCGCACGATGCCAACCCCGCCGGAACCGGCGGGGGTGGCGATCGCGGCGATGGTGTCCGAATTGCTCACTTGGGCTTGATACAGATCTTACGGAAGATTCCGTCGCCCGTGCTCTCGGTCGCCAGGGCGTTGTCGCCCTTGAGCGTATCGTGGATGACGCGTCGCTCGTGGCTCTTGTAGCCAGCGATCGTCATCGGCTTCTTGATGCGCTTGACCATCTCGCCGATCTGGCGTGCGACGTCTTCGAGGTCTTCGGAGCGCGCGTCGCGAAAGCCACCTACGTCGAGCGTGATCTTACGGGACTCGGTGTAGCGACCGATGGCCGCGGAGAGCAGCGTTTGCAGTGCCTCGACCGAGCGGGGCTTGTTGTTGCCCACGCCAAGCAAGACTTCTGCGTCTCGACCGGTCACGTCGAAGTAGAAGTGGTCGTCTTCGACCTTGCCTTCGACTTCGACGTCGAAGTTCATCCGCTCCAGGACGGTCTCGAGCCACTCGACACCGTACTCGAGCGGGTCGATCTCGCCGAGATCTTCGGCCTGGAGTGTGTCGTCGTCTTCCCGGAGCTTGCGGGTGACGTGGTCGATTTTTTCCTTCTTAGCGCTCTTGGGTTTCTTGGCATCGTCGCCCGAGCCACCCCCCTTGGACCGCTTCTTTTGCTTTTTTTGCTGTTTTTTCGAGCCACGAGACTTCTTATTACCGTCGCCTCGCTTTTTATCCTTCGACGAGCCACGCGAGCGGCGCCGACGGTTCGAGCCGCCGGAGCTGCTGGAGCCACCGGAGTCGTCGCGGCGAGATGCCGACTTTTGCTCCTGTTTTTCGCGTTCCTCGGCCTCAGCCTCTTCCTTCGCGCGACGGCGGGCTTCTTCAACCTGCAGTCGTGCTTCGGTCTCGGTATCCGCCGCCGTTCGCTTGTGGCGAGGTGTGCTGCCACGAGCCGACTTGCGGTCGGAATTATTGCCCTTACTGCTATTCTGATTACCCATGGTTGCGTCTCCTCTGACGCTCAACTGGTGGCCTTCTCGGCATCACCTTCTGTCCGAAATTTTCGTTTGACGAAGTACTGTTGTACAACGCCGATCAACAGGCTGAAGAAGTAGTACAAAACGAGCCCGGATGGCAGGAATGCCATGAACGCGGTGAACATCACGGGCATGACCTTCATCATCATCGCCGCTTGCTTATTGCTGGTATCGACGGTGCTCATTTTCTGCTGGGCGAACATCGTGATGCCCATCAGAGCCGGGAGCACGTAGTACGGATCGTGCACGGCCAAGTTCGTGTACCAGAGCATGAAGTCGGCTTCATAGAGCTCGACCGAGTTGTAGATCATCACGTACAGACCGTACAAGATCGGCATTTGCAGGAGCATCGGCAGACATCCACCGGCGGGGCTGACGTTGTGCTCCCGGAAGAGCTTCATCGTCTCGTCGCCCATCTTCTGGCGGTCGTCCTCGTACTTTTCGCGTACTTTTTCGAGCTCGGGTTGGATTTCCTTCATCCGCTCCATACTCGAGTAGGCCTTCATGTTGATCGGCCAAATCGCTCCTCGAATCAGGAACGTCAGGAGGATGATCGCCAGGCCCCAGTTGCCCACGTAGTTTTGAATGAAGTTCAGCCCCCAACGCATCGGCCGGGCGATGAAAGCGAAGAATCCGTAATCAACGCTGTCGCTGAGTTGGTGGCCCACGTCCTGGAGTACGTCGACGTCTTTGGGACCCAGATAAAGTTCGTGGGCGAGCGTCTTGGTCGAACCCGGCGCCACGGAGAAGTTCCCCATGGTCAGACGGGTGCGGACGTAATTCGTGTCGACGATTTCCATGTCGCATTTTTCAGCGCCGTCGAGCGGCACGGTCGCGAGCATGAAATAGCGCGTGTCGACCGCACCCCAGAGGGCGCCGCCGCTGAAGCTGAGCGGTTCCTCGAGCGAGCCGTACGTCTCGCGCTCGGTGTCTTCGACCATCCGGCAGACACCTTCGAGTTCGTTGGGTAGGAAGTTGAACCAACTGCTCTCCTGATTCGGGTCCTTCCAGCCATAAGTATCGACGGCGAGGGTGTCGACCAGGTTGACGTCGTCGAGCTTGTTGGTGACGACGACGTCCATGTTGAGGACGTATTCTTTTTCGGGGCTGATCTCGAAGACCTTGTCGACGCGGAAGCGTCCCTGGGGGTCGTCGTAGCGGTAGACGATTTTGTCGAACTTCCCGTCGTCGCCGATCTTGCTCTCATCTTCGGCGACGGAGAAGACCGCGTCTTCGGGGAAGTCGAAATTTTTGTCCATGAAGCGCATTTCGAACGGGTAGTTCGACGCATCTTCGGGGAAGCCGACGAGGTCGCCGGCTGCCTGGTATTGCTCGGGGGAATGCAGGCGCACGTGCTTGACCGCGCCGCCCTTATTGGTCAGTTCGACCTCGAAGTGCTCGCTGCGGATCGTGTCCTGGCGCGGCTCGACGTCTCGTTCGCCGACCTTCTTGACCTCAGCGCCCTCATCCGAGCCGGCGTTGTCAGCGGGCTCGGCCTCGTCGTCGGGGGAGTCAGCGTCTTCATCGGACGCGTCATCTGAGGCCGTGTCGCCGTCGGCGGACTTCTCGTCGCCGTCGACGTCGGCCTTCTGCGCGACTTCTTGCTTCTGTTGCTCGTCCTGCGGCTTCTTCGGCTCGGGAGCGAAGTAGAGCTGCCAGACCAGCAAGACGCCCGCGCTGAGGGCCATCGCTAGTAAGAATCTCTTCTGTTCCATGTCGTTATCGTGCGTTGCAAATCTCGCCGGGCACCTCTGCTGGGCCGGGCGGGATCTTGACGCGACTGGTGTTGGCGTCCTCAACGAGTGAGGCTGCTATCACACCGGGACGGCTTCAGGGCACTGGGTCGTGGCCGCCCGGGTGAAATGGGTGACACCTGGAGATTCGGCGCATGCCGAGCCAGGTGCCTTTGAAAAATCCGTACTTCTCTATCGCGATGAGCGTGTACTGTGAGCAAGACGGCGTAAACCGGCAGGCAGGCGGTGTCAGCGGCGAGATGGATTGCTGGTAGAAGCGAATCATCCCAATGCCGCGTCGCGCCAGCCACCCGGGAGACGCATCCGAGTTCTCCGTGGTCGTCAGTCCGGTTTCGTCGTGCGCATCCTGGTTTTGGATGGACTCACTCACGTGGCCTTCATCGCTCGTCAGTAGCTCGATGTCACATCGCAGCGTGACCGGGCGAACTGCTTCAGGAATCCGCGGCCCGATTGGCCAGGCGGATGCACTCGTGTTCGAGCTTCTCGTAGTCATCCTGGTCGGCCGACGCCTTGACGATCACGACGAAATCGTAACCGACGGGCAGGGTGGGTTTGTTCCGACGGAAGCAGTCTTTGACGCGTCGTTTCCACCAATTTCGAACCGCGGCGTTGCCAACCTTCTTGCTGGCGGTGACTCCGATTCGCGACCAGTCCAGGTCATTCGGTCGAGCATAGACAATAAAATAGTCGCCCGAACGGCGCGCGCCCTTTCGCTGCACTGCCAGGTATTGCGATCGCTTCTTGAGCCGTTCGACCGGCCGTAGGCGTTGATCTTCGCGGTAGGAGTGCTGCTCGGACACGACGTGTTCGGGCGTCTCGAGGCGACGACACGGCGCGAAAAGCGCCGGGCGTGCCTCAGCGCTGTCGTCCGCGCTTGCTGTACTTTTTCGGGCTCAGGCGCTTGCGTCCCTTACGGCGACGACGCTTGAGAATCTTGCGTCCGCCCTTGGACTTCATCCGGGCGCGAAACCCGTGAGACTTACGACGCTTGCGCTTACTCGGCTTATAAGTGCGCTTTGGCATGGTGGTGACCTCTAAGATTTAGTGCAAACTACGAATCGGAACTCGCAGCCATTCGATTCAAACATGAATCGCGCGGCGAAAATTCGCGGCGCGCGATGAGCGGGGCAAATAAACACACTGGGTCTTCGATTGTCAAGCTAACCGACTGAGATGACAGCGCGAGCGACGCCCGGAGATCGTCGGCGGGTCAGTGGAAGAGCTTCTCTTCGAGCGTGTCGAGGATATCGGTGGTCTCGGTATCCCCGATTTCGAGCAGCTCACTCATCTTCTTGAACGCCGCCAGCACCGTGGTGTGATCCTTGCCGCCGAATTGCTCGCCGAGCTGTGGGTACGAGTGATCGGTGTGCTTGCGGGCGAGATACATCGCGTACTGGCGCGGTTCGCTGATGGCGCGAGTGCGACGACGACCTCGGATATCCGAGGAGGAGATGTCGAAGTGACGTGCCGTGACGTCGATGATGGTGTCGGTGTCGACCTCGCGGCCCTGCTCGATATTCATCGTGTCGAGCATGTGCTTGGCGAGGTCCATGGTGATGGGCTGATTCATCAGGCTGGCCTGTGCGCCCAGTCGAATCAGGGTGCCTTCGAGCTCGCGCACGTTGCTTCGGATGCTGCTGGCGAGCAGGATCGCGACGTCCTTGTCGAGCTCGATGCCGTCGGATTCGGCCTTCTTCTCGAGGATGGCGATCCGCGTCTCCATCTCCGGGGGTTGGATATCCGCGCAGAGGCCCCAGCTGAAGCGGCTCCTGAGGCGCTCCTCGACGCCCGGCAGATCTTTGGGCAGCTGGTCCGAGGTGATGACGATCTGTTTTCCGCTGTGATACAGCGCGTTGAACGTGTGGAAGAATTCTTCCTGTGTGGAGTCTTTGCCGGCGATGAACTGGATGTCGTCGATGAGCAGGAGATCGCAGCGATTGCGGAACTGCGTGCGGAACGAGTTCATCTCCTTGTTGCGCAGCGACGTAATAAGCTGGTTCATGAAGTCTTCGGACGACAAGTTCACGACCCTGGCGTCCGGGTTATCTCGCAGGACCTCGATGCCCACCGCTTGAAGCAGGTGGGTCTTGCCGAGGCCGACGCCGCCGAAGATAAACAACGGGTTGTAAGCCGAGGCCGGATTCTGCGCGACCGCGCTGCAGGCTGCGTGGACGAATTGGTTCGAGGGGCCGACGACGTATTCGTCGAAGATATACCTCGGGTTCATGCCCGCATCGATGACGCGCTGGCGAAATTCAGCCGGTGATTCACGAGGGGCGCTCAGCTCGGGTTGCACCTGCGTCGGAGCGGGAGCCTCCGCGCCTGGACCGGCGTCGAGGCGCCCGATTCGCGCGGCGACTTTCTCCTCCGGCGCGTCGAACGATTGTGGCTCCAACTCGGCCTCCCGTTCGGGGGCGTCGAGGCCGCCCGAGACGTGGAGCCTGGCGCTCATGGGGGCGCCAGTTGCTTCTTCCAGCGAGTCCTCGATGAGGTCGAGATAATTGTCCTCAATCCAGGCTTTCTGGAAGTCGTCACCGACCTCGAGGTGGGCGACATCCTCCTCGATGCTTCGGAAGTCGATCTTCTGAAACCAAGACTCATAGTTATGTGCGCTGACCTTGCGCTGGAGGTCGTCGAGCGCGGCTGTCCAAATATCCGTCATCTGTGGCGCCAGTCCAATTTGGTTGGAGAAATCAATCGAGTCCCAAATCCACGACCCTAAAAAAGCCGGACGATCAGAATTAGACCCATGAGCCGAACTTATCAACCGGCCAAGATGGATCGGTTGGACCCGGCTTCTAGAAACGACTTTAGGTTTTAGATTTGACAGCTACACGGTGGGCTCGAGACACCGATTTTTGGCGATCTCGCCCCGACGATCTGAGGACCCGACAGAAGCGGGAAAGATCGTCGTCGATTTCTACTTGATCCGCCGGTTTTTGAGCGCCGATTACACCGATCGGTCTGCTGCGTATGCCTGGCCGTGCCGACGGTGTGATCGGCGCGGATCGAACCGGGGGATCTCGGGGGTGATCAGATCGGGTCGTTTTCGTGATCGCACCCGATCTCTGCCATTCGAGAGATCTCGGGCCGATCGTCCACCAGATGATCGTCATGGGGGTAAAAGAACGTCGATCCGCCGTTCAGGCTGAATCTCCCTTGGCCATCATCAAAAACGCAGTCGGGTGGACTCCGGTGCGGTCGAGCGCCGCTTTCCAGAGCGTGCGCGGCTCGTCTTCGATGAGCAACTCCTCGTCGAAGTCGCACATCAACCAGGAGCCGTCTTCGATCTCGTCTTCGAGTTGTCCGCCTCCCCAGCCCGAGTACCCGAGGACGGGGAGCATCGGAGGGGCATCGTCGACGGTGGCGACCTGTTCGATGGTCTCGGCCGAGGCCGACACCTTCCAGTGCTCTGCGAAAACGATATCACCGCTCGCTTCCTGGTCGGCGAGCAGTTGGGGATCGTCGGTGGGTTGGGCGCCCTCGTGGCGGTGCAGGAGCCAGAGCTGGCTGACTCGAACAGGGCCGCCGAACCGGACCTGTTTGGCGAAGATGTCGTCCGGCATCGCGGTCTCCAGCGAGGCGTCGACCGAGAGAAGCAACGAGCCGAAATTGAGCTCCACGCGCTTGTTGATGATATAGCCCATCGACCCCTGCGAATCGTGTTGCACCATCAGCACGACCGCCCGCTCGAAGGGGCTTCCGTCGAGCTTTGGTGACGCGATGAGAAAGCCGGGTGCAATCTGGTCGTCGGATGAAGAGGTCATGGGCATGCGCGCCTATTGAATCGTGGTTTCGTACATACTAACGAGGGATGCGGCTGCGTGCGAGGGACACGTGATTCGAGCCAGCAGAGCTCGGCCAAGAATCAAAGGCGTGGCCCCGCGCATCTGTATGAGTGGACGGCGCCATTGGCGCCAAAATATTATCTGTCAACGAGGGAACGATATGAAACGGTTGGATTACAGAGAATTCGCAGACGTGCGCGACGACGAATGGCGCCTCATCGATGTGCGTGAGCAAAACGAATACGATGAGGTTCACGTCAAAGGCGTGGAGCTGTTCCCGCTCTCGAAGCTCAAGCGTGGCGACTTGCCAGAAGAGGACGATCGCAAGGTCGCGGTGATCTGTCGCTCGGGCGGGCGCAGCCAGATGGCCTGTCAGATCCTGGAGAAAAACGGCTGGGAGGAGTGCACCAATATCGACGGCGGTACGATGGCCGCGATCCAGGCCGGTGACGAGCACGTCGAGCGCGGCTGACGTGTGTGGCTCGTCGGCTTCGGCGCACTGGCTCAGAAGCAAAAGTTGGGGTCTACGCAGCGATCGCCGATCTGCTGGATATCGCAGCACGTCTCATCGGATAGGCACTGCGAGTCCGTCTCGCAGATGCCACCGGTCCGGCAGTTCTCACGCGTGGTGCAGAGAGTCTCCTGGCCATCCGAGCAGCAGATCTCGTCGCCGGAGCAGTCGTCGTTTGTGGTGCAGGGGTCCTGGGTACCGGGGTCGGTTTCCGCGCAGCGCGTCGAGCAAACCTGGGAGCCGAAGACCTCGCAGCATCCTTCGTCGGATGCGCATTCGCTATCGGACTCGCAATATCCGCCCACCCGACATTCGCTGCTAGGCTGGCAGGAGGCGTCGCCCTGGAAGTTGCTCGGGCAGCAGACCAGGTCCTGGCCGCATTCGGAGTTGGTGGTGCAGGTGTCGTCGATCGCGCCGCCACCGGTGTCGGATGACGTCGTATCCGATGTGCTGGTGTCGGAGGGGTCGGGGTCCGACACGTCGTCTTCGGGCGGCGAGGTATCGCTGGTGCTCGCGTCGTCGGTCGGGTCGCCGGCCGTGTCTTCGCCGCTCGCATCCGTTGCGGTCTCGTCAGTATCTTCGGCATCCGTTGCTTCGTCTGTATCTTCACCGGACTGCGCGTCGGTGTTGATCCAACCCTCCCCGTTGTTCTCGGACGATGCGACGTTTTCCTCGGTGCATCCCCATGAGAGCGTCAAACCCAGACAAACGATTACCAGAAACCATCGCTTCGCGTGCGTCATTCGAAACTCCGTTGATTTGGACCGCCGTGCTCGATTGAGGCAAAAATTGCAGATGTCACGGTCGAGTTCAACCGAATGAGACGTTGGGGCGGTGCAGGTGCCGTGGTGGTCCGGAGGAATGGGCGTTTTGAATCTATTCGATTTCAGGGGGTATGAACGGCCCCAGAAGCCCTTCTGCGGGCCTCACCCACCTGCAAATGGCACGAGGCGGCGATTTTCGGCGTTGATATGCAGAACCGCCGCGTGAAGCGTGTTTGCGGGCCTCACCCGCCTGCAAACGCCACGAGGCGGCGATTTTCTTGTCAGAGGCTCGGCCAGATCGCGCCAAAAAAACATGCGAGTCCGAGCGCGCCTCCAACCACGCAGCCCAGCGCGTAAAGGATCGGTCGCTTCGTATTCTCGAGCGCGAGCCCGACGAAGCCGAACATCATTGGGAGGAGCCAGATCCACGAGAGCTGGACGAGCTCGGTTTCGCTGAGTTCGTCGAAGAAGAAGATGTAGAGAACGGCGCCGGAGCCGAGTCCACCCATCGACGTGACGTAAAACAGATAGCGTTTCCATTCGGGGAGGTCCTCGCGGGCGGCGACCTCGTTCGCGCGCGCGTCCTCACCGTCGAGGACGGCGAGCACGTCGCGTGCACTCGGGACTCGGTGCGCGACGAGGGGCTCCAGCATTTGATCGACCGCCCGCATGAGCCGTCGTCGTGGCCCGGCAACCTGTCCGCTCGGGTCGAGGCCAAGCTCGGCGAGGCTGATCTTGCTCGTCTCGTCGTCGATGGGCCATTCGCTGGGCATCTGGCCCGTCATCAGGGCCACACAGGTCACACCCAGTGCGTACAGGTCCGAGGCGGGCCGCGCCTTGCCGAAGGACTGCTCGATCGGGACGTAGCCGAGCGTGCCCACCGAGGTCGATCCTCCGACAGTTTCTTCGCGCAGCTTCTGCTGGATGGCGCCGAAGTCGACCAGGCAGATGCGCCCTTCGTCGCCCAGAATGAGGTTGCGCGGGTTGATATCGCGGTGGATGACCGGCGGGTGGCGCTCGTGCAAATACGTCAAGACATCGAGCACCTGGCGCAGAATGTCGGCGACCTGCGCGGACGTAAATGACTCGCCGTTGTCCATGCGCGTCCGTAGGTCCGCGCCGTCGACGTAGTGCTGAACCAGAAACAACGCATCGGGCTGGACCTCGGTCGAGCTCAGCTCCTCCAGCGATACCGGCTGCTCGTCGACCTGCGCGAAGAATTCGACATAGGTGGGGATTTGCGGGTGGTCGATGCCCCGGAGCGCGCGAGCTTCACGCTCGAAGAGTTCGAGTGCCTTCCAGTCGTCGAGCTTCTCGATGCGAAGGACCTTGAGCGCGACGGCCTCATCCTCGCCCGAAGTCGCTTTGTAGGTATGGCCGAAGCCGCCCGAACCGATGTGGCGGTCGACCGTATAGCTGCTCTTCGCTCCCTCGATGGTGTCGCCGGCTCCGTACATGTCCGCTGGTGCGATGGGTTAGGTGTCGCGCCAGCTTAGACCCGTCTGCGCAGAATTGCATCCCCGGAGTTGGCGGCCGCACTCACCGACGAAGGGCCAGAACCTGCCGCATCAGCTTCTTGACCGTCGTGGTCAGGCGCGTGCGGTTGTAGTTGTCGCCGGACTGGCGGATCGCTTCAGCGATGGTCGGGTAGGGATGGATCACGTTGGCGAGCGTGCCAAGGCCCGTGTCGGTCTGCATGGCCAACGTCACCTCGCTGATGAGGTCGCCGGCGTGCGGGCCGACGATGGTGGCGCCGAGTATCTCGTCGGAGCCGCTTTTGACGTGAAAGCGCACGAAACCTTCGGTCTCGCCCTCTAATTTCGCGCGATCGACGTCCGCGAAATCGCGCGTGAACGTATCGAAGTCGATGCCGCGCTCGTCGAGGTCGCTCGGATACAGCCCGACATGCGCGATTTCCGGGTCTGTATACGTGCACCACGGAATCAGCAGGTCGTCGAACTTCTCGCGGCCAAAAAACAACGCGTTACGCACGACCATGCGCGCCATGAAGTCGGCTGCGTGGGTGAAGCGATACTTTGTGGCGACGTCGCCGACGGCGAAGATATCGGAGTTGGTCGTCTGCAGGCGGTTGTCGACCGTCACACCGGTGCGCTCGTCGAACTCGACGCCGGCTTTTTCGAGGCCGAGGCCGTGGACGTTCGGTCGGCGTCCGGTGGCGACGAGCAATGCGTCGACCTCGACGTCGTCGCCGTCGGATAAGTGGAGCGTGACGGTCGGAAACGCGTCTTCGTGGGGAGGTGGTTCGTGGGAGACGCGCTCGATGGAGGCGCCGAAGACGAACTCCACCCCGTCTTCTGCCAGCGACTCCTGGACCACGGTTGCTGCGTCCTCGTCCTCACGCGGGAGGATGCGGTCGCCGAGTTCGAACAACGTCACCCGAGAGCCCAGCCGAGCGAAGGCCTGCGCCATCTCGGAGCCGATGACGCCGCCGCCGATGACGCCGAATCGTGGCGGTCGCTCGGTGAGGTTGAACAGGTCCATATTGGTGAAGTGCGGCGCGTCTTCGAGGCCCGGGATAGGCGGTGCGCCCGGGGAGCCGCCTGTTGCGATGCAGGCCTTTGCGAACGTCAACTCGGTACCCTCGACCTCGACCGTGTCGGGGCCGGTAAACTCGCCGTGGCCGATGAAGACGTCGACGCCGAGCTCGCGGGCGAAGCGCTCGGCCGAGTCGTGGTGGGAGATCTTCGCCCGGATGTCCCTGAGTCGTTCCATGACCTGGCCGAAGTCGATGCGGACTTCGCCGTCGATGTGGACGCCGAATTGCGATGCGTTGCGTACGTCGGCGGCGGCCCGAGCGCATCGCAGCAGCGCTTTCGAGGGGACGCATCCGAAGTTCAGGCAGTCTCCACCCATCAGGTGCTTCTCGATCAGGGCGACCTTGCCTCCCAGCCCGGCGATGGCCGCGGCGGTGACGAGCCCGCCGGTCCCTGCGCCGATGACGACCATGTTATAGCGGTCTTCGGGTTCGGGGTTGACCCAATTTCGAGGGTGAACCTGCTCGAGGAGCTCGGTGTTGTGAGAATCGAGCGGTTGGATGCCCTTGGTGTCCTCGACGTCGAGGTCGACCGGGTTCTCGTCGTACTCGGCGAGTTTCGGCTGGCGCTCGCCGTGGCTCTCGACTGCTGGCCCGAGGAATTCGCTCCAGGCAAATGAGCCTCCTTCGCGATCATCGGCCTTGCGCCCGTGGTCTTCGTCGACGGCGAAGCGGTAGAAGAGGTCTTCGTCCTTGAATTCGTGGTCGCGCGTGACGTGGTGGAAGTAGCCGGCCTGGTGCAGGATATTTCCGACAAGGATCGCCTGACTTCGATCGCGGGCGATACCCGACGAGACGAGCCAGTCGACGGCCTCCGTGCCCACGAAGCAATCCTCGTAGGTCTTGAGGTGGTATTTGCGGTCACGAACCTCGACCTTTTCGCGCATCTGCGCGGCGAGCTGGTCGAGTTCGATATCGGCGTTGATGGCGTCGGGGGTCTCGTCGGCGCGCTCGGTCATCCAAATCCTCGGTATCACGTAGACATCTGGCAGCGGCGGCAATCATAGGCGCGTTTGTGTAGACGTCTAACGAGCGGTGGAGTTTCGAGACATGAGCGCTATTCGTCGTCGTCGGGGATTCCGCTGGCCGAGACCGCGGTCAGCAACGAGAACCAGAGCACGGGCACGAATGCGAACAAGACACCTTCCCACCCGTCATTCGAGATGTTCCCGAGCGTCAGAAGGAGGAGGAATAGGCCCAGGGCCCCCAGGGCGCAGAGGGTGTTTTGCACAGTCGACAGTCTCCAGAGTGTTGCAGGCGGAACGGAGGCCTCCTTGCCGAATGCCCTCCGGATGTACTGGGGCAGCAGCCAGAATCCGAAAAGTATCACGAAGATGAGCGCCACCAACACGGGGATTGCTCCGAGCGTTGGCGGAAACCACAACAAGGTGACCGCAGCCAGGCTCAGGACCGCCGCGTAGAACAGGGCGTAGAGCGCGGGCGGAATCCCGAGGACACCGATCACGGCGAAGAATACCGAGAGCGATTTGTCGTCGTAGTCGTTGCGGGTCATGTCGTACCTCCGTCGTCGTGGCGTGGCCTCATGCCGTGCCGTCGTGGTTATAAAGGTGCAGGTATCGCGCCAGCGGTAAGGCAGGTTTCGCGCGGTTTCTGGCGGGGTGGGCGACCCAGACTGTCAACGTCGTGGGCGATTCGGTGTAAACCTGTTTGGCGCTCCGAAAAACGCTGTCTGGAGGCGTGTGCGGAGGGGTGAGGCTCGCAGAAGGGCGTCAGGGGGCGATTGGCGTCGATGTTGGCAAGAACCCCCGTCTGGAGGCGCGTGCGGAGGGGTGAGGCTCGCAGGAGGGCGTCAGGGGGCGATTGGCGCGGATGTTCGCAAGACCCCCCGCCTGGAGGCGTGTGCGGAGGGGTGAGGCTCGCAGGAGGGCGTCAGGGGACGATCTATCGCACGAATTCGCCCGTTTCAGGCAGGTAGAACTGCCGGTCGCGCCACGGGCCCTTTGGCGTGGGGGCGACGTCTACGTCCTGGAAGCGCGTGGGAATGCTCCAGGACCGGTCGGCTTCGGCG
>JBNJFZ010000109.1:2643-18307 GCA_051747295.1 Myxococcota bacterium | reverse complement strand
GTCAGCGGGCGGCGGAGCATATGCCCCGCGCTCTGTGCTGTCAAGTCGTTTTGTCGGAAAGTTCCGAGTCGCCAAATTTATGTGGGCGACATCCACGACTTGAGCAGCCAAGTTTCCCGCGGAGAGTCCGGATGGCAAAGCCATTACGTTTCTCAACGCGGACGGACGAGCATAAAGGTACGACGGACAGATGGTCAAGGGATTTTTTGCACGCCTTGCGAGGTCTCGGTCACTGTTCCGCTCGTCGAGCGGCTTGTAACGCCCCCTGCGAAGGATTACGGTGGGCTGGACAGCTATTGTAGATAAGTCTGGCGATTATGCGAAAGTTTTTGAATGGTGGGGATACCGTGCTCGTCCCAGACATGAAGCCCGCAGCGCCCCATCGCGGGGATCGCTTGTGTTTAGAGATGTATCGCGCCAGCCAGCCGTTTTCGGCAAGATGTGGCCAACCCGAGGAGAAAGACGTGGAACAGGTAACCCGACGCTTCGCACGACATGCAGCCACCTTTATTGTAGTGGCGCTCACTACCCTGCTCTTCGGAGTCGGGACGGCGTCAGCCCAGGATGCCGGCGGACTCGCAAAATACCTGTCGTCTCAGAACGACGTCGTCATGGGCCTGAACCTGACCGAGTTGCGCTCCAACAAGTACTACGACCGACTGGTCGAGTGGGCGCGCGGGCAATCTGGCGGTGGAGAGCTCCTCAAGGCCTTTGAGGCGGAGAGTGGACTGGACATCGAGAAGGACATCGACGCGGTCGCAATCGCGTTTCCATCGACGGGGTCGATGCAAAAGCAACAGCAAAAACGCGAGTTCGCCATGGCGATCAGTGGCAAGTTCGAGAGTGATAAGCTCGTCAGCGCCATCAAAAAGCAGGGAACGGACCTCCAGACCAAGGAGGTGGCGGGCCTGAAGTTCTACAAGAGCAGCGACGTGTGGCTTGCGGTTCCGAAAGATGGTCTGGCTCTCATGACGGCCGGAGATGACGGCTACGTCAAGAAGAACATCTCGACGTTCGGCAATCAGAAGGGTTCTATTCGCAAGAATAAGCGGGTCAAAGAGATGCTCGGAGAAGTCGATGTCGGTGGCGACATCTGGATCGCCGGAGATATGACGTCCGTACCCGCGTCGTCCGATGGCCCGAGGCCAAACTCACTGGGTATGGAGATCGACTTTGCAAAGGGCTTAGCGCTCGAGATGGTGGCCCAGATGGACTCCAAGGAGGACGCGACGACCTCGGTCGAGCAGATGGAGGCGATGCAGTCTCAGGGGGCGAACAACCCCATTGTGACGATGCTGGGAGCCAAACCACTGGTCGACAACCTGGCGATCAAGTCATCCGGACCCCAGGTACGCTTCAGCACCGAGATGACCTCCAAGGAATTCGACACGATGATCAGCGCCATAATGCAGATGGCCAAGAGTCGTGGAATGGGCGGCATGCCCTCCGGCGGCGCTACGCCCAAGAGCGGCGCTACGCCTAAGAAAGGTGGCTCGGGCTCCAGCAACTCGAGCGGTGCCGACGCCGACTTTAACTGAGCGGCCTCCTCACCCGAGCCGAGTTCGAGAGACCTCGCCTCGGGTGAAAACGTCGAGACATAAGCGCGCGGATGATGATCAAATCCGCTCCCTGCGCTAAACTCCGGCTCGTCGGCAATACCGGCGAGCTTTTTCTTTTGGAGTTGTATGATGATGCGTAGGACATCTCTGGTCACTCTCGCCCTGACCGCGCTCGCGGTCGTTGCCTCACCGACGGCAGTGCTCGCACAAGACGAACCGAGCCCATCAGAGGGCATCGCGCTGCCCAACGAATCACTCACCGGCCAGTCAGATTCGGCCAGCCTCGAGGTGAATCCGGCGGGTCTGGGTTTTATGTCGACAGGCGAGCTGTCTTTCGCGTGGCAAATGGCCAACCAGGACCTCCAGGAGGTTGATCCCGGCGGCCAGGGTCTCTTCCTGGCGGGTGGCACTGGAAACCTGGGCGCAGGCTTCGGGGTGCAGTGGCTCAATCGGCCCGAGCTCGGAGTCGACCTCAAGGACTACCGCAAGTATAGCTTTGGGCTCGGTTTCAGCACTGTGACAAACCTGGCGATGGGGGTCGCGCTCAATTTTTTCGGCAGCGCGAATAGTGAGCGCCTCGATTCACTCGCGACGTGGGATCTCGGGCTTCAGTGGCGCCCGCTCCAAGTGCTCGGGGTATCGTGGCGAACACGAGATCTCAACCGAGCCTTCATCGCAGAAGGCGAGTCACTGCCGCACCGAAATGCGGCCGGCGTTATGCTTCGCTTTCTGGACGGGCAACTCCAGTTAGAATCGGAGCTCGCATTTAATGGTCGAGGTGATTCGATCTTCGTACGCCCGCGAGTTCTGCTCGAGCCGGTGCGTGGCGTACGGGTCTTTGCTCGTGGGCAGATCGACGTCGAGACGATCAATGGAGCAACGACGAGCGAGTTCGGCCGAATCATCGCCGGACTCGAGCTCAACACAAATCACTTCGGGATCCAGGGTGCGGGGCACTTTGACCCGAATACGGGTGAAGACGATCCGACCATGCCCGCCCAGAGCTATCGCGCATGGGTGAGCCTCAACAAGCGCCCTGGCCTCGCCGAGCCCGGACAGCGCTGGCTGCTCGTAGATCTCACACAAAATATCGTCGAACAGCCCACTTCGAGCCTCTTTGGGCCGAGTGAGAAGTCGTTTCTCTCGCTGCTCGACGATATAAGAACGATGCAGCAAGACCCGAACGTCGAGGGCGTCGTCTTCAACGTCGGGCAAACCGCGTTTGGTTACGGACAGTCATGGGAGTTGCGCGAGGCGATCTCGGACCTGCGCGACTCCGGCAAGTCCACCGTCAGCGTGCTCTCCGCCCCGACCTTCAAGAGCACTTACATCGCGAGCGCGTCCGAGCACGTCTGGCTCCTGCCCACCTCGCCCTACGACCCCGCGGGTGTCGGCATTACGCTCGAGAGTTATCAGGGCACGCTCGAAAAGATCGGTGTGAAGGCCGAATTCCTGCGCATCGGAGACTATAAGTCGGCGCCAGAAGCCTACACGCGCTCTACCCCTTCGAAGGAATCGCTGGAGCAGACGCAGTCGTACCTCGATACCATCTATGAGAATGTAGTCGCCGGGGTGGCGGACGATCGAGACCTCCGCGAGCGCGACGTCGAACGCGCGGTGGACGACGTTCCAATCTTCCCCGAGGACGCTATCGGGCGAGGGTTCATCGACGATGTCGTGTATATCGACGGGCTCGACAAGAAGTTACGAGAGGAGTTCGGAGGGTCTGTCCAACTCGAAGAGCAGTATCGGGAGCCGGACTACGGCGAGCTTCGCTACGGTGGACGCCCTCAGATCGCCGTTGTCAACATCACGGGCGCCATCGTCCAAGGTCGGTCCGGCGGTGTGCCGGTCATCGGCGGGCCGCTCGCCGGAAGCGACACGCTGACCGAGACGCTGGAGGCGATTGCGCGCAACCCAACCATTCGCGCCGTCGTCATCCGTGTCGACAGCCCCGGCGGGAGCGCCGTGGCGAGCGACCTGATCTACCGTGGGATTCGTCGGCTTTCGACCAAGAAACCGGTCATCGCGTCGATGGGCAACGTGGCCGCCAGCGGTGGATACTACGTCGCGGCCGGCGCCGACGAGATCTTTGCAACGCCCAACACCCTGACTGGTTCCATCGGCATATTCACCGGCAAGTTCAGTATTTCGGAGCTCGCGGATTTCATCGGCCTAAACGCCACACGCCTCGAGCGGGGCGAGAGATCCGGGCTATTCGACATCTACGAGCCCTGGACCGAAAGCGAGCGTGAGAGCGTCTCGAGGTCCATCACATACCTCTACGAGCTGTTCTTGCAGCAGGTTGCCAGGACACGACCACTCACTGCGAACCAGGTCGACGAGGTCGCCCGGGGGCGAATCTGGGCAGGCGAAGCGGCGCGCGAGCAAAAACTGGTGGATAGACGCGGAGGCTTAATGGATGCGATTGCTCGTGCCGAGGAGCTCGCGAAGCTCCAGCCTGGTGAGGCGAGCTATAGGACGTATCCTGCGCCCACCGGATTGCTCTCGATGCGCTCCGACTCGAAGGCCCGTCAGTGGATGGAAGAGCGCTTGTCGCCGGGCGAGCAACACCCATTGAGTGACACCGCAGCGGGGTCTTTTTTGCGGACATGGGGTGAGGCGCTGAGGTTACCGTTGGTATTCAACAGCGAGGAATCGCTGATGATGATGCCATACTACATCGATACGCAGTGAAGATCCGGACGGAGCGTAAGCCACGTCCATCACGGCGAGAATATCTCGGTGGAAGTCTTGCCCGGCTGGACACGCACTCGCCGAACCTTCGAGTAGCGTTTCAACGTCGGATAATAGACCTTCACGCGGTGGGTCCCCGTCTCGATCGAGTGCTTTACCAGGGGAGTCTCGCGAGCGACCAGGCGGCCATTGACAAAGACTTTGCCCCACCCTCTCTGGACCTGAACGGAGAGGAATCCGCGCGACTTCTGCTGGCTCTTGCTGCTGTCATCGCCCCAGATATTGAGCTTACCCGAGTCGTCTTCCGATTTGCTCGCCGTCGTCCCGGAGCTCGATTCTTCGGACGACTCTCCGTCGCCCCATAGATCCAGCCCCTCCTTGGAGTCATCGGCACTGGACTTCGAAGGTGAGCCCGTACTTCGCGAGGGTGTGCGTCGCGTTCTGCGCTTCGGTCGGCGGCGGACGCGCTCATCGTCGTCCCCGACCTCCTCCGAGTCATCGGGGAATTCCAGAGACAGGCGCTTGACCCGTTTGTCATCGGACCAATCGATGGTCTGCTCGACACTTTCTCGACCGGTCAATTCAGCAGACACTTCGTATTCGCCCTTTCGCTGGAGTCCATCGATAGTCACCGGCGATTTGCCGACTTCCTCGCCATCGAGAAACACGGAAGCATTCGTAGGAAAGGTCGTGACTTTGAGGATGCCATCGCCCTTGGATGAGCGAAGCGTGACCTCAACCGGTTTGGGGTCGGACGTCACATTGATTTGACGGGTAATATTTCGAAAGCCGTCCTTCTCAAACGTGATCTTGTAGGACTCATTGGGGATGAGGTCCGTCAGGGTCATCGGAGTCTCGCCCTGCGACACTCCTTCGACGAGGACTTCCGCGCCCGACGGAACTGAGGTGACCTCGAGGTCGACGAATTCGGGTTGTTCTTCAGAAGGTTCCGCGACCGAGGTCTTGTCCGACGAGGCCGAAATCGTCTCGATATCACTGCTGCCCTCTCCATCATCGCCACCCACAATGGCGACCCCGATACCGACGCTGAGCAGAATGGTGAAGAGCGCAGCCGCACCAATAATGTAGCGCTTTCGGATGGTGAGGCCGTCGAGCCAGCCGACGTCGACGCTATCGGTCCTCTCTTTACCGGGCGGGCCGGCAGCGGCCGAAGCGTCACCGAGGTGAACGGGATCGGCGACGTCGCGGCGAAATTGCGGCTCGGGTTCGGGCTCGGGTGAACCACCAAAGCGGTTTTCATCGGGTGGCGGTGTGGGAAGCCCGTCGAAGGGGTCCTCGCGCTCCTTACGGTCCCCGGGCATCCAGAGTTCGGTCGCCTCGTCTTCGGCAAAGGGGTTGATGTCGCTGTCGGGGCCCGGATCGAAACGCTCATCGCGCTGGTCGTCGAAAGGCGATCCCGGCTCGAAGATGACGCTCTCTTCCGACGCTTCGTATTCTTCGCGCGAGAGTCGATCGGTGACCTCGTCGGGGCCAGCCGTATTACCGAACGCCGCCGGTGGGAGGCCCTGAACGAACTCGCCCATGTCCAGGCGCCGGAATGAGCCGTAGCGGTTCGATATGTAATCAGAGAGGACTCGCTGGAACTCCCGTGCGTTTTTGAATCGGTATTGGGGGTCTCGCCGGATGGCGGTCATCACGATCCGCTCGAGTTGCTGGTCGATGTCTCGACGCACGGCCGAAATGGGGTCGATCTGGGCCTGCCGAACAGCGTGTAGCAACTCGTGGTCGGACAGTCCCTCGTAGGGGTTGGCACCGGCGAGGAACTCGTAGAGACACATCCCGGCCGCGAATATATCGGTGCGCGCATCGACGTGGTGTCCGTACGCCTGCTCGGGCGCCATATAGTAGAACTTGCCCTTGATGATCCCCTGTTGTGTCTCCTCTTGTAGGCGTTTTTCGGCTTTCGCGATGCCAAAGTCGACGATTTTGACCTCACCTGCCCGGCTGATCATGATGTTCTGCGGAGATACGTCGCGATGGACGATCTCCATCGGGCGGCCGTTGCTGTCGCAACGAGTATGGGCGTAGTGAAGGCCAGAGAGGGCCTCAGAGAGGGCGAAAAGCGCGACTGGAACCGGAATCTTGCGGCCGCGCTCGCGAAGCGCACGCTCGGCCCGGTGCATATCGGTACCGTCGATATACTCCATCGCGATGAAGTAACGGCTGTCGATACGACCGAGGTCGAAGATCTGAGCGATATTCGGGTGAGTCAGATGGACGGCGATCTTGGCTTCGTCGATGAGCATCTGCGCGAACTCATCGCCCTCTTCAAAGTGGCGATGGAGGCGCTTGATGGCGAGCACTTTCTCGAAACCGCCGAGGCCGCGAGCTTTAGCTCGGAAGATCTCGGCCATCCCTCCAACGGCGATTTTCTCGAGGAGCCTGTACTTGCCAAACTGCTGGGGGCTATCTATCATTCTTGGGTCAATCCGGTGCTTCAAACTGAAGGCAGTAAAACCCGAGAGTCGGGTTCTGTTCGCGTCCCAATGGAGGGTAGCAGACTCTGGGGCGTGATCACCATCGAACCACTCGGTTCAATTCCGTACGTTTCAACCTGCACGATTCGATAACATGTCGTCAAACGACAGGCTCGCTCAAGACGCTCAGCCAACCAAAATCGCGTATGTGAACGGCAAGCCGGAGTCCGTTCATGTCCGGATGGTTCACCTCGTGGTCAGCCCGGGGCTCGACACGGCCGAAGAGTATACCTTCGACCAGGCGAGTGTATCGCTCGGGATGCGTGACGACAATGACGTGGTTCTCGAAGATCAGACGGTGAGCCGCGCCCATTGCCGTATTTATCAGGAGGGAGAGAACTACATACTCGAGGATCTGGGGAGCACAAACGGGACCTATGTCAACGGTGTGCGTATCCGTCAGGCGTACCTCGAGCCAGGCGTCGTGCTCGGGGTCGGCAATATGCAGATCCGGTTCGACCCGATCGACGAGCAGATTCCGGTCAAGCCCAGCCCCTCGGAAAAACTCGGCAGTATCGTCGGTAAAAGCGTCAAGATGCGCGAGATCTTCGATATCATCGAGAAGATCGCCCCCACGGCGGCCACGGTCATCATCGAGGGAGAGACCGGCACCGGCAAGGAAGTCGTCGCGAAGACGATACACGAGATGAGCGACCGGTCGGACAAGCCGTTTACGGTTTTCGACTGCGGCGCAGTGCCTCCGAACCTCATCGAGAGCGAGCTCTTCGGGCACGAGAAAGGCAGCTTTACCGGGGCCGTGATGGCCCGAAAGGGTCTATTCGAGATGGCCGAGGGAGGGACGATCTTCCTCGACGAGCTCGGCGAGTTGGCGCTCGATCTGCAGCCGAAATTATTGCGCGTCCTCGAACAGCGTGAGGTGCGCCGAGTCGGCTCCAACGAACCGATTCCAGTTGACGTGCGTGTTATCGCCGCGACGAACCGACGGCTCGAAGAAGAGGTCGAGGCCGGCCGATTTCGCGAGGACCTATTCTATCGTCTCAGCGTGGTGCGTCTGAACTTGCCGCAGTTGTCCGAGCGGCGAGAAGACATCCCGCTGCTGGTCAAGCACTTCCTGCACACGATGCGGTTTAATCAGACTGAAGACGATGGGTTGAAGGTCGAGAATATCAGTCGAGACGCGCTAGAAGCGCTCGAGAGCTACGACTGGCCGGGCAACGTTCGCGAGTTGGTCAATATCGTCGAGCGTGCCTGTTCTTTCGCCGAAACAGACTGCATTACGCCATCGGATTTACCGGGATACGTAACCGGGGACGAAGATGGCGGGCTGTTCGGAGCTGCGCGAGGCAACGGCAAGTCGACCGCCGAATGGAAGGACATCCCCACCAAGTCCGAGCTCCGACAGATGCCTTTCAAAGAGGCGAAAGAAGAATGGATCACGACCTTCGAGAAGGACTACATCACCACGCTGTTGGTGCGGCACGAGGGCAATATCAGCTCGGCCTCACGCGAAGCTGATATCGACCGAAAGTACTTTCGAAAGCTGATGTACAAACACGATATCGTGGTCGACGAACTGGACGACTAGTCATACTAAGCCGCAGCGCTGCAGTCAGGTTCCATCATCGTCGGGAGCATCCGCCGCATCGGGCTCATTGCGTTCTTGGTCCGCCGCGGCCTCGGCCTCGGGTTTCAACTCACCCTGCAGTTCAATATCGACGGTGTTGAGCTGTTCTGGCTCGATCTCAATCGACTGGATGTGGGTGTCGAGCGACTCGTGCCGCACCTCCAGGTCATGCCGTCCCGGTTCGACGCCCGTGATCGTCAACGGAGTCGAGCTTCCCCTAGACTGACCGTCCAACAGAATCTCGAGGTTATTCGGGGGCGAGACATTGATGACGAGCGTACCCGGACCAGTTGGCTGAGCTTGTTTCGGCTCGGGAGGCGGCGCCTTCTCGCGGGTCACGAGGTGATACGTCGCGACCCCGAGACCCGAGACCATCAACATAGCCAGCATGGCCGCAGCAACCTGGAGCCACCGCGTCTTCTTCTGTGCCCTTTCGCGCTCTTGTGCCTGCCGAAACTCCTGCTTGGCCTCTTGGGCGGCGATCATGTGTTCGACGCCCGATCGAGACAGCGCCTTGGTCTCATCCTCGGCAACCGCCTCCGCCTTCTCGCGGGGAATGCCGGGTGCCGGGGTTGCGTCGTCATCGTCGACTTCAATCAGGTCGTCGATGCCCAGCGCGATGACGTCATCCTCTTGCTGACTCGCGAATAGCTCTGCGTCGAACCCACCGGCTTTGACGACCGTGTGCTGTGAGGCGTATTCCTCGACGTCGATCGACTCGTCGACCGAGACGTCAGCGTCCCAGAGGCGAGTCGCGTCTTCGGCGTCTTCTGGTTGCGTATCCTCGGTCTGTGCCAACTCGCGAACATCTTCGGGGGTATTGATCTCGCGGAAGATCTCGCGCTTTTCCTTTTCCTCCTCCAGGTCGTCCGGAAAGGTCTGTGCCATCCAGGAGGCGAGCTGTTGGGGCCCGTATGTGACCGCCTCTCTTTCGAGGAACGCGTCGAGGTCGCGAGCGAGGTCACCGGCGTGCTGATAGCGCTCTCCGGGGTCGACGGAGAGCGCCTTCATCACGATCTCGTCGACTTCGGCGGGTACGTGAGTGACGTAGCTGCTCGGCGGCTCGATCTCGGGTTCGCGAACGAGCTGGAGGGTCTCGTACTCGTTGTCACCACGAAAGAGCCGTCGGTTCGTCAGGATCTCCCACAGGACAATACCGATCGAATAGATGTCACTGCGATGGTCGATAGGCTCGCCGCGCACCTGCTGCGGGCTCATATAGCCGAACTTGCCCTTCAAAACACCCACCTGAGTCTTCGTGCTCTGGACCGCCGCCTTCGCGATGCCAAAGTCGATGAGCTTCACCCGACCCGAATAGGTGATCAGAATATTCTGCGGAGAGATGTCACGGTGGATGATATTGAGCGGGTTGCCCTGGGCATCGTGCTTGTTGTGCACGTAGTCCATCCCCCGAGAAACCTCGCGACCCAGAAAGCACGCCTGCGCGACGTTCATGATGCGGCGATTGCGGCGCAGCGCCTTTTGTAGGGCGAGTACGTCCTTACCGCTGATGAACTCCATCAGGATATAGGATGACGACTGGAACTGGCCCAGCTCGTAGGTTCGCACGATGTTGGGGTGGTCGAGTTGGACCGTCAGGCGGGCCTCGTCGACGAACATCTTGATGAACTCGTCGTCTTCGGCCAGGTGCGGAAGGATGCGTTTGAGCGCGAGGAAGCGGTGAGGCTCGGGAGAATGGAATGGTTTTGCCCGGAACACCTCGGCCATGCCCCCGACGCTAATGCGCTCGAGGAGGCAATATTTGCCGAAGAGCATTGGCCGCTTCACGAGACTTCCTTTTCAACTTTTCCAGACGCGAGCATTGATGGTCGGAGTATAGGCAGCGTGTTCGAGCCGAGTCAATCTTTGGGCAGCGACTCAGACCGATGCCTCGCCCCGGGTGCCCTCTCTGCACCGACTCGACGCCCCTCGCATCTCAGTATTGAGCGCGTCGGCGGGACGGTATCTGGTTGACGCCAGTCGACGCGTGGAGGTAGGTGCAAGATCACCGAGCACAGCCCAGCGAACAGGAGAGCCATGACGGATGAAAACGGCGCAAATATCAGCGATCGCAAGCTCGACCACCTCGAATTATGTGCCGATGAGGACGTCGAGTATCGCGGCAAGACAACACTGCTCGATGAAGTGGAGTTGCTGCACGACTCACTGCCCGAATTGGCTGTCGACGACATCGATCTGAGCGTCGAGGTCATGGGGAAGACGCTATCGGCCCCTCTGCTCATCACAGGCATGACGGGAGGTGCGGACGAGGCGCTCGAGATCAACCAGGCGCTGGCGACCGTTGCAGAAGAGTTGGGGATTGCGTTCGGCGTGGGCAGCCAGCGCGCCATGCTCCAGCATCCCGAGCTCGCTCAGACCTACCAGATCCGCGAGCAGGCACCGTCGGCCCTTATCTTTGGCAATATTGGAGCTGTCCAGGCCGTCGACCTGAGCTTACAGGAAGCCGAAGACCTCGTGGGCACGATCGGAGCAGACGCGCTCTGCATTCACCTGAACCCCGGCCAGGAAATGATCCAGCCGGAAGGCGACCGAGATTTTCGCGGCTGCGTCGAGGCAATCTCTCGGCTCAACCAGGAGCTCGACGTTCCCGTGATCGCCAAAGAAACCGGATGCGGGCTGTCCCCGCGAACGCTGCAGAAGCTCAAGGACGCCGGCATCACCTGGGTCGATACGTCCGGGGCCGGCGGGACTACGTGGGTTGGCGTGGAGGCACTGCGCGCACCGGCTGAAGAAAAGGATGTCGGGGAGATCTTCTGGGACTGGGGCGTGCCGACGGCGGCCTCGATCGCGTACGCCAGACAAAAAAAGATGAACGTGATCGGGTCGGGCGGGCTGCGAAGCGGGCTGGACGCGGCGAGGGCGGTAGCGATGGGCGCGACACTTGCGGGCATGGCCCTCCCCTGGTTGCGCTCGGCCTATAACGGTGGAGTCGACGCTGCGATGAACTTCGGCGAGACGACACTCCGAGCGCTAACCGTCGCGTGTCTGCTGACGGGGTCTCCGAATATCGCGGCACTGCAGTCGGCCCCGCGCATCCTCGGCGCGCGACTCCAGCACTGGATCAACGGAGCACGCTCACTCCCGAGCGGCGGACCCAGGCACTGAGAGAGCCAGCAAGCGCAGATCTCTATTCGGCGTCCTCGAGTTCGTTCGGTTCGAACACGACAGTTCGCAATGTGAGTTGCCCGAGCGAACGAAACAGCAGCCCGTATGAACGTTCGACCTCATCGTAGCCGCTGGCCACGAGTTCATTTGCGTCGACGGCGGCTTCCGGGGCCGGGATGGGAGCCTGAACATTTCCTCGAGGGGTCGAACGAATGAGCACGGCGCCGAGGCGTGAGCCGAGCAGGAGTTCGCGGTCATTTGCAGCGTGCAGCCTCGCCGAAGACGCATCGACCGGAATGACGACCTTGAAAGGGGCGCGCTCGACTCTGATCCCGCCGCCCGCAGCGAGGTCGACGCGGGCCACATAGATCCGCTCGTCGTCGCCCAACAAGAATGCGGTCGCCACGTTACCATCGAGCGCGATAGCCGCCTCGACAGCGCGAACGTCGCCCAGGAAGTCTTCGGCGCGCGGACCCCCTTTCCACGACTGTCCATCTTCTCGGATGACGAGCACACCGGCGCGCGTCACGACGACCATGCTGGCGAAGGCCGCGCTGCTCCGGACGGCGATGGGCTGAAAGTCGGGACAGGCTCCAAGGTCTGGCCGACACCCCGAGCAGTCCCCGCCCGCTTGTTGCGCGCAGACCGTCTCGCCCAGGCATCCACGGTCGGCCTGTAGTTGTCCGGTCGCTTCATCCAAAAAGCAGGTATCGCACGCCGACAGTGAAGACGCCGACAGCGCCCAAGCAGCATCAGCAGCATCCGACGGGGCCGTGGAGTCGGGATAGGGATAGTAAGCGCGCAGGTAGTCGATGCGGTCGAACGTCGGCACCAAGCACTCGGCACCGCTACAACGAGAGCTCGTACTTCGCTCGAATAGCCCGTGTTCCGCGGACACGATCTCGGGATTGGCGTGGTCGATTCCGGTTAGCTGGTGTTCATCGAGCGGCCCGGCACACTCGGGTCGTACGAACGCATCAGAAGGACTCGACTGGGGCGGCTGGGTCGTCGAAAGTCCGCCGCTCCAGGCGGTGAGGACTCGGTTATCGTCGAGGAGCGCGGTGACATCGACCGGGGAGTCGGACGTCGGCACCGAGTCGATGGTGCCGGGTTCCTCATCCGAGCCGGTAGAGCCAACGACGGCCCCGCCCGAAGTCTGCCCGGCATACCAAAACGTGCCGTCGGCGAGGTCGCCGGCGCCGATTCCGATGTCCCCTGGACGAGCGAGAAAGGAGCCGCTGTCATCGATCCGAAATTCGCAGCCATTGGATGTATCGCCGTCGAGGTCGAGTCGGCCATCCTGACATACGGGAGTCGTCGAGCAGGTGTAACCGAAGCTGCTGAGTTGGCAGGACGCTGCCTCGGCACAACTCGTCGAGCATGCCCCGCAGCGGGAGTCGAGGGTAACGTCGGCTTCACAGCCGTTCGTGACATCATCATCGCAGTCGCGAAATCCGCTCTCGCAGCTCAAAAATCGGCAGTCCCCTCTCACGCAGACGCCGACGGCGTTTTGCAGTAGGCAGGAGCCTCCTTCCTCGACGCCTTCGCAAGCCGGTGAGACTTCGGCGTCGGGGGGCGCCCCCGCATCCGCATCTCGTTGCGTATCGGATATATCGGACGCATCGCCGCCGGTGTCCGACACACCGGTGATGATCTGATTTCCAGGGGGGCTGTCATCGCCGCAAGCCAGCAACATGCATACGAACGCGACGCAGATAATCGAGCGTCCATGCGCGGAGGCCAGAATGCGGGAGTTGGCATGCATGCTGCGGTTCCGCGGTTACATCGAGCGGCGATACTCGCCGCCGACTTCGTAGAGGGCGTGCGTGATCTGACCCAGGCTCGCCACCCGCACGGTCTTCATGAGCTCTGCGAAGATATTTCCGCCCTCGAGCGCTACCTGGCGGAGGCGATCGAGCGCGGCTCGGACCTCATCGTCGTGCTCGGACTGAAACTCGTCGAGGTGCTCGAGTTGCGTTTGCTTCTCGTCGTCGCTGGAGCGAACGAGCTCGAGCGACTGCTCGTCTTCGTGGGTCTCCTGTGCTTGCTCCTCATCGGGCAGGAAGGTGTTGACGCCGATGATGGGCAGTTCGCCGCTGTGCTTCTTTCGCTCGTACTTGAGCGACTCGTCTTGAATCTTATTGCGCTGATACTGGCGCTCCATCGCACCGAGCACGCCACCACGCGCATTGAGCCGTTCGAACTCCACCAGGACGGCTTCTTCGACCAGGTCGGTGAGTTCGCGGACGATAAACGAACCCTGATTCGGGTTCTCGTTCTTCGCCAGCCCGAACTCGCGGTTGATGATCAGCTGGATGGCCAACGCGCGGCGTACGCTCTCTTCGGTCGGCGTCGTGATCGCCTCGTCGTAGGCGTTGGTATGCAGGCTGTTGCAGTTGTCAAAGATGGCGAGGACGGCCTGCAGCGTGGTCCGGATATCGTTGAACTGAATCTCTTGAGCATGGAGCGACCGACCGGACGTCTGGATATGGTATTTGAGGCGCTGCGAGCGCTTACCGGCGCCGTACTTCTCGCGAATGGCGACCGACCAGATTCGGCGCGCCACCCGCCCGAGTACCGTGTACTCGGGGTCCATGCCGTTGGAGAAGAAGAACGACAGGTTGGGCGCGATCTCGTCGATGTCCATGCCACGCGACAGGTAGTACTCCACATAGGTGAAGCCGTTCGCGAGGGTGAACGCCAACTGCGTGATGGGGTTCGCGCCCGCCTCAGCGATATGATAGCCGCTGATGGACACCGAGTAATAATTCTGGACGTCCTTCTCGATGAAGTACTCCTGAATATCGCCCATCATCTTGAGAGCGAACTCGGTGGAGAAGATGCAGGTGTTTTGCGCCTGATCTTCTTTGAGGATATCGGCCTGAACCGTGCCGCGGACGACCTCCAGGGTCTCGTCGTGGATGTCCTTGTACTCTGGCGGAGTCGGATCGCGACCCTCGCGCTCGCGGAATTTGTCGACCTGCTGGTCGATCGCGGTGTTCATGAACATCGCGAGGATAATCGGTGCGGGCCCGTTGATGGTCATCGACACGCTGGTGCTGCGGTCGGTGAGATCGAACCCGGCATAGAGCCGCTTCATGTCATCGAGCGTGCAGACGCTGACGCCCGAGTTTCCGACTTTTCCGTAAATATCGGGGCGCTCGGCCGGATCTTCGCCGTAGAGCGTCACCGAGTCGAAGGCCGTGGACAGCCGCTTTGCCTTGCTGTCCTTGCTCAAATAATGAAAGCGCCGGTTCGTTCGATCCGGGGTGCCTTCGCCTGCGAACATGCGAGCGGGGTCTTCGTCGCGGCGCTTGAAGGGAAAGACGCCGGCTGTAAACGGGAATTTACCGGGCACATTTTCCAGCATCTGCCATTCGACAAGGTCCCCCCAGTCGCGAAAATCGGGCAGCGCGATCTTTGGAATTTTCAGCTCGGACAGGCTCTCGGTGACCAAATCGAAGACAACCTCGCGGCCGCGTATGTCGACGATGTATTCGTCGCCGGAGTAGTCCTCGACGAGCTGCTCCCAACCCTGAAGTAGTGCTTCAGGCTCGCTGTCGAGCTGCGCCTCGAGCGCGTCGATTTCGTTCTGCAATTCGCCGCTGGCTCCGTCGAGCAGCTCCGCGGCACCTTCGAGACGGTAGAGCTTCGAGGCGAGCTCGGCCTGTTCGTCGACCCACTGCCGATAGCCCCGACAGGTCTCGGCGATCTCGGCGAGGTAGCGCTCGCGGCTGGGAGGGATGATTTCGTGCTGCTTTTCGGTGACGGGCCCGCTGAAGGACCACTTGGTCTCGAAGTCCTGCTCGAAGATCGAGGCTACCACCGAGCGGTAGAGAGCACTGACACCACTGTCGCCGAACTGACTGGCGATCGTCGCGTAGACGGGCAAGTCCTCGTCGTCGGCATCCCAGAGCTGACGGTTGCGACGCACCTGCTTGCGAACGGCGCGGAGTGCGTCGACGCTGCCGGCTTTTTCATACTTATTGATCACGACAAAGTCGGCGAGGTCCAGCATGTCGATCTTTTCGAGCTGAGAACTCGCGCCGAACTCGCTGGTCATCACGTAAATCGATCGGTCGCAGTGGTCGACGATATCTGCATCGCCCTGCCCGATTCCGCTGGTCTCCACCACGATCAGATCGAAGCCGGCGTGCTGCACGACATCGACGGCGTCGTCGATGGCTCCAGCCAGCTCA